>JAKSVA010000049.1 GCA_024408435.1 Bacilli bacterium | reverse complement strand
TCGCGGCTATTTCATTAGTCGTTTCAAGTATTATGATTGCAGTTATTACTTTAATCTCCGTTCAAGAAAGAACGAAAGAAATTGGTATCTTACGTGCGATTGGTGCAAGTAAGCGTAATGTCTCTGGTATGTTTAGGGCTGAGACCGTGATTATTGGATTAATGTCAGGTGTACTAGGTGTTGTTATTTCATATCTAGTTTGTTTACCGATGAATCTTGTCTTACGAAAGATTACTGGCGCAGCAACATTTACCGCAATGTTAGCTCCTTGGAAAGCGTTAATATTAATTCTTATTAGTGTGGTTCTCACAGTTTTAAGCGGATTAATTCCATCTAGTACTGCAGCGAAGAAAGATCCAGTCGAAGCACTTAGAAGTGAATAGATTATTAAAAAGAAAAAGAGCGTTCATGTGAACGCTCTTTTTTTATTTATTGCTTGGTGGGCGAAGTGGGACTTGAACCCACACGGAGAACCATACGCCCCTCAAACGTACGCGTCTACCAATTCCGCCATTCGCCCGGTAGTGATAATCTTACTCTAAATACTCAGTAAATGACAATAAAAATGTGATAGAATTTATTTCGGAGGAATAATCAATGAAAGATATTTTAGTTGAAACAAGCGCTCGTCATATTCATGTGACACAAGAAGCGCTTGAAATTTTATGTGGCAAAGGTTTTACCTTAAAAGTTAGAAAAGAACTTAGCCAACCTGGTCAATTTGTGAGTGAAACTCGTCTTGATGTTGTGGGACCAAAAAACACACTTAAGAATGTTTCTATCTTAGGACCAGTGAGAAAGGCTTGCCAAGTTGAAGTTAGCGCGACCGATGCAAGAACATTAGGTGTTCCAGCGGTTATTCGTGAATCAGGCGATATTGCTGGTAGTGCCCCAATTACATTAATTGGTCCAGCCGGTAAGATTGAACTTAAGGAAGGTTTAATCGTAGCAAAACGTCATGTCCATATGACTAATGCGGATGCCGCTGAATTTGGTGTTAAGAGCGGCGATATTGTTAAAGTTGAACTTAAGACTAATGGTCGTTCATTAGTGTTTGGTGACACAGTCGTTAGAGTTAATGATAATTTCCGCTTAGCGATGCATATCGACACCGATGAAAGCAACGCAGCTGGATGTGCTGGCCAAGTGTTTGGTAAGATTGTTAAATAAAGAAAATTGCTAAAACAAAAAGCGCACCTAGTGAGTGCGCTTTTTTTAGTTTTAATAAATTTTTATTAACATTAATAAGTGATTACACATTTATATTCGTAATGGTAATCATAAATGATTCCTGGCAATGCTTCACCTTTTGCAGTTTCGTTAATAATTAGTTCAATTCTATATCCTTTATCGTTATATGTATAAGATTCCGTATGCGATATATATTCTAACAGTGCCCCCGATTCAAATTTCTGTTTGAACTTTTTGCCACTAGTTTGATAAGTAGCAATACGAGCATCTTTGTCTGATGGAATAAGATAATCACGTACGCCAGGTTTGATTTCACTAATAATTGGCGCGAATTTAATGTCTCCATTTACTGGTGTGTAATCAGCTTTATATTCGTAAGACTTGCTTGCAACAAATTCATTATAAGAATTTTCAGAATAGAAAATTATACTAAGTGCTGATACAGCCGCATTTTTCTGTTCATCATCGGCCCCGGTTATTTTAACTTCTTCACAAACTTTTGTAGGAAGTAAAGCCACAGTTGTTGCTTTGTAGTTATCATCGATAAACTTCTTGGCAGTTTCATAATCAACATCTTTCCAGTTGCCTCCACAGCTAAGCAATAGCGCTATTAAAGGGAGCGTCGCTAAACTTTTATTTAAATTCATACTTTTTCCTCCTGATGAATTAACTTTTATAGACTAGCATAAATCTTTGTTTATTTGCAAACATTATCAAAAAATATCTACATTTTAAATTTTGTGCTAATATATCTATACTTGCTTGTCAAGAATTCACACAAGAGAGATGAAAAAGTGTGGTAGCAACTCTAGTTTACTAGTAAGTGCTGTCTCAAAGCGGAGAAATCCGAGCGACAAGACGAGAACTATTAGTTAGCTTCCTCGTCTTGGGGAAGTTTTTTAATTAGTAGGAGAAAAGTATGAAAAGATTATTTACCTCAGAAGCAGTGAGCGAAGGGCATCCTGATAAAATTGCTGATCAAATAGCGGATCGTATCCTTGATGCTTGTTTAAAAGTTGACGCTAATTCACGAGTTGCTTGTGAAGTGTTTATCACTAAAGAATACGTATTAGTGGGTGGTGAGATTACTTCGAAAGCGAAAGTTAATTATGAGAAGATTGTTCGTGACACTTTAAAAGACATCGGCTATTTAAAACCTGAATTAGGAATTGGTTATAAAACTTGTAAAGTTGATATTAAGATTAAAAAGCAATCTCCTGAAATTAACCGAGCGGTTAACCACCAAGATATTTTAAAACTCAAAGCTGGTGATCAAGGGATTGTTTTTGGTTACGCGACTAATGAAACAAAAAATTATATGCCACTTGCAATTACTGTCGCTAATGACATTATGAAAAGAGCAAGTGCATTACGTAAAGCGAAGAAATTTATTGGTGCGCGTCCTGATATGAAAGCGCAGATTACTTTTGATTATGATACAAAAAAGGTTGATACTGTTTTAGTAAGTATTCAGCACGAACCAAATATTAATCAAAAACAATTTAATCAATATGTTTTAAAAGAAATAATTCTCCCTGTGATTAAGTCGTACCGCCTTAACACAAACTTTAAAACTCTCATTAATCCAAGTGGTAGTTTTGTGGTTGGCGGTCCACTTGGTGATACTGGTTTAACGGGAAGAAAATTAGTGTGCGATACGTATGGTGGATCCGCGCATCAAGGTGGTGGCGCACTTAGTGGAAAAGATCCAACAAAAATTGATCGTAGTGCAACTTATTATGCGCGCTATATCGCTAAAAACTTAGTTGCGGCTGGTGTAGCGAAACGATTAGAAGTAGAAATTGCATATGCGATTGGTATTAGCGAACCACTTAGCATTTCTTTCTTAACCTTTAAGACTAGTAAATATAAAGATGAATTAATTGAAAAAATTATTCATCAAGTATTTGATGCTCGGGTTGGCGCAATTATTAAAAATTTCTCCTTGCATCGACCAAAATTTAAATATGCTGACACAGCGATTTATGGTCATTTTGGTCGAGATGATATTAACGTTCCTTGGGAAAAATTAGATAAAGTAAAAGAAATTAAGAAACTACTTAAATAGCGTTAATTACATCAATAGTATATAGTTGGCATTGTTTAGCGACTTCTTTTGCTGGGTCATATTCTTCATCATTAATCAAATTATTTGAAATCATTCGTATTGCTAGAGCGGGAGTGTTATAGAATGCGCAGACATTTAATACCGCATAACTTTCCATTTCTTCGCAATCTTCACCAAAACGAGTATAAAGAGCATTGACATATTCTTTGCTTGTATTCCAGCAATCACTTGAAGCAATTACTCCATTTTCTTTAACCCGTGATTCTTCAACCGGATTTTTAACTTTCTTAGCTTTACTTAATAAAACAGGGTCACTATGAAGAATAGGATGTTGTAATTTTTCTATATGAGTAGGATTAGACGGATCACCTTTATAGGAAGCTATATCTAAAACATCGCACCCTAAAATAATATCGTTATAAGTAAGAGCATCATGATGCGCTCCAGCGGTACCTTCGGTAATTACATATTGAGGATTAAAATGTTCAATTCCAATTGTGGTCACCATCGCTGCTTCACTAGTTCCAATTGGGGCTTCCGCTATAACCACGTTCTTTTCATTAATCTTCCCAGAATAGAAATTAATGTAATTAATGGTTTGTTTTTTACAATTATTTAAATTATCAATTAAAACAGAAATTTCGTTCCAATCGCCTTCGTTAACACCAATAATCATTATGTCAGTTGTGGATTTATTACAACTAATAAAAGTTCCGAATGAGAGAAAAAGAGTGCTTAGTAACACATATTTTAATTTTTGCATAATCTACCTCACGATAAATATTATATAATATATAAGAGATGAGGAGATAATTATGAAGATATCAATTATTGGTAAAAATGTTCGTGTAACACCAGGAATAAAAAGCGCTATTGAAAAGAAGTTTTCAAAATTTAATAAATATTTTGATCGCGATGACGTTTCTGGCCGAGTTTTAATTAGAACTTACCCCGTTGGGAAGAAATTAGAAATTACGATTTTTACGCCAAAAATGATTTTCCGGGCGGAAGCGGTTGACCATGATTTATATAATGCAATGGATATTGCTTCTGAGAAACTCGAAGGTCAAATGAGAAAATTAAAAACGCGCATTACGAAGAAACAAAAAAGACAATCAATTGCTGAATCAATTTATCTAGAAAAGATAAAGGCCGAGAAATTAAAACGGGAAGATGAAGAATTAGTGAGAACAAAATCAATTTATCTTGAACCGATGACGGTTGACGAAGCAATCGCGCGAATGGACGCAATTGACCACGACTTCTTTCTTTATTTAGATGTTGATGAAAATAAGATTAGCGTTGTCTATCGTCGAGTTGATGGTGGTTTTGGTTTATTAGAAGCTGATAATAAAATTAAGTAATAACGATAAAAATAAATAACTTTAATATGAATGCGAAGGGTAAAGTCATTGCGACTGATTTAGACGGCACACTTTTTTACCCAAAAAAACGTTGGGGGATGATTAGTCATAAAAACCTTAAGTTTTTAAGAAAGTTTATTGATGGAGGCGGCCATGTCTTGTTAATAAGCGGACGGAATGTTAATTACTTAGAAAAAACTAAACGAAAAATCAAACGTGATATTGATTACGCTGGTTGTAATGGCGCTTTTATTAGTGTAAAAGGCCAATTTATCAAAAGATTTTATTTAGATAATACATTAGCGTTAAAAACATTAAGGGCAATTAAGAAAAAATATCCAGGGGTTGCTTTTCTTGTAATGAGTGAAAAATACAATTTTGTTTTCCCACGAGAGGGATTTAGCTTTATCTATGCGATTGGTTATTTCGTTTATCGCTTAAATCAAGGCGTTTATCGAGAGTTAACTATTCGTGACGACCGATTACATGATTATTGCTTGGAACACGAAAGAAATTACAAAATTATGATTTATTTTGGTGTGAGTAAAAAAAGTAAAGCTCTTTGCTATCAAGCTTGTGAAACGTTTAAAAAACTTTATCCAGCATTTGATTTTTCCTACAATGGCCCATCTATTGAAATGACTAACGGGAAAGCCACGAAGGGTAAGGCAATAAAACAATACCTTGATTATCTCAAGATAAAACACGATAATGTTATGGTAGTCGGGGATAGTGGCAATGACATTTCGATGTTTCACCAATTTCCAAATAGTTTTGTGATGA
>JAKSVA010000048.1 GCA_024408435.1 Bacilli bacterium | reverse complement strand
ATTTCTTAATTTGATAATTTCTTCTTTGGTGTTCATCACTATCACCTCCAATAGTTAATGAACGCGAAAATATCGTTTAATAAGTGCTTATCTAGTAGTTTTTCAATTTAGCAACGCCGCCCAATCAATTATCTTAGTGACTGTAATATTCCATTGTTCTTCTTTCGATATTGATGCATTACCATCTTTCAATTGAGCTCCATAATCTCCAAATTGGGCGTGGTTAGCACCATCAATAATAAATTCAGTGGAATAAGAGGGCCAATTGGCTTTATCTTTCTCGTAAGTATCTTTTTCCAAACAACCATCTTCTGTTCCATATATCGAGAGGAGATTAACTGAGTTTGCAATTGGTTTACTTGGATATGATGCTAAAAGAACCAATCCTTTTATTTTCTCTGGGTGTTTTGATGTATAGTTAGCGGATACAAGCCCACCCATTGAATGACCTGATAATATCCATTTTTGGTAAGTATATGAATTTAAAAATGATTCGCATTTATTTTCGCCAAATAGCGCAAAGCTAAATGGCATATCCGTTAAGAAGCAATCAACACCATTTGTTGCAAGGCTTAGCATTATAGGAGCATAGGATTCGCATTTTACTTTCGCTCCCGGATAAAAAATAAGCGCTGTCTCTTTTCCAGGGCCATCAAAATAATAACCATTAGTTACTTTGCTAACATGAACACCATCGTTACCATTTAAAGCTTTTAGAGCATCCTCTTTCGGTTTGTGATTAATACTAAGATAGCCAAAGGTGCACGCGATAGAAAATATAAGACCAAACGATATTGTGAACGCCGTAATTTTAAGCACCGGACGTTTCTTTGATTTATGAAAAATTAATCTGGATATAACAAATCCAAGACCGAAACAAACGATAAGTGCTGCTATACAAATTAATATCCACTTCATCTTTTTAAACCAAGGCATTTATGATGTTACTTGGGAGATTTTACATTGTAACAAATTGTGAATTATAAATATCAGCATAAAATCCTTTTTTCTTTAACAAAGACTCGTGATTGCCTTGTTCGATAATATCTCCGTTATTAACAACAAGAATAACATCAGCATTCTTAATTGTTGATAATCTATGAGCGATGATAAAACTAGTTCTACCTTTAGTTAATTCATCCATCGCATTTTGAATGATAATTTCTGTACGGGTATCAACACTACTTGTTGCCTCATCAAGAATTAGTAATGGTGAGTCTTTGACCATCGCTCTAGCAATGGTTAATTGTTGTTTCTGTCCTTCGGAAAGATTTAAAGAATCACTTAGTTTAGTATCAATTCCTTCTGGTAAAGTTGAAATGAAATGTGATAGACCAACAGCCTCAATGGCTTTGTTGACTACTTCATCACTAATGTTTTGACAGTTAAAGATAAGGTTTTCTTTAATTGTTCCTTCAAATAACCAAGTGTCTTGAAGAATCATATCAAATAAATCATGAACATTTTCTCTAGTAATATCTTTAATGGATGTACCATCGATTTTAATATCCCCAGAATCGATTTCATAAAATCTCATTAATAAATTAACAATAGTAGTTTTTCCTGCTCCTGTAGGTCCCACAATCGCGATTTTTTGCCCTCTTTTAATATTTGCATTGAATCCATGAATAATTTCCTTTTCTTTAGAATAACCAAAATGAACATTGTCAAAGATAACATCACCTTTAATGTTTTCTAAAACAATGGTTTTATTTGATTCATCAATTAATTCATCTTGTTCTAGCAAATTGAAAACTCTTTTAGAAGCTGCACTTGCTTGTTGGAAACTTGACATAGATTGAGCAAAGCTTGATAAAGGTTGAGAGAATAATCTAGCGTAGATAATAAATGACATAATGATACCTAATGCGTTGACATTTGTGTTGTACATGCTAATACCAACCGTAAAAATTAAAATATTAGAAATGTTGCTAACAAAAGTCATTGAATGAAGCATCATGCCAGAAAGAATTTGTGATTTCCAGTTATCCGCAAATAGATCGTCATTAATGTGTTCGAATACTTCAGTTTCTTTCTTTCGACCGCCAAATACTGAAACAATTTTGTGATTAGTGTAAACATCTTCAATGTGACCATTCATTTTGCCTAAGTCTTGTTGTTTCTTATTGAAGAATTTTTGACTTTTTGTCGCAATAATCGCACTTGCAACAAAACCAAGCATAGATACTCCAATAGTAATTAAGGCTAATGCCCAGTCATTTTTAAACATCATTACTATGACACCGACAAATAATGCAATAGAGCTAATTAAATCCGCCATAGACATTGATAATGTTTGAGAAATAGTATCAACGTCGTTACTAACTACCGAGAGAATATCTCCTTTAGTAGTTGTATCAAAATAATTTAATGGTAAAGCATTAATTTTACGACTAATATCGGTTCTTAATCTTTTGCTTGTGTATTGAGTAATCGTTCCCATTATAAAGTTTTGTGCATAAGACAAAATTAAACCAACAGCGTAAATGATGATTAATGTTACCCCGTATCTAATAACATCATCCATATTAACCCCACCAGGAAGGAATATGCCGCTAGTGATAGAACCAGTTAAATCTTTGATTTTATCTGGTCCAATAATAGTGCATACTGCCCCACCAATGGCTAAAATTAACGCAAGAATGATAAAAGGAAGATATCTTTTAGAGTAGACAATTAATTTACCAAGTGCTTTTAAATCTAGTTTTTCTTTTTTGCCACTACCTTGTGTGCCTAGATGTCCCGCCATATTATAGTTCCTCCTCTTTTAATTGAGATAATGCAATCTCTTTATAAACCTTGCACTTATTAAGTAATTCTTTATGAGTGCCAAGCCCCACTACCTGACCATTATCAATAACCATAATTTGATCAGCATTACGAATAGTACCAATTCTTTGAGCAACAATAATTATTGATGAATCAGTTATTTTTTCTTTAATATTTTTCCTAACTAACATATCCGTTTTATAATCAAGTGCAGAAAAAGAATCGTCAAAAATAATAATCTTACTTTTCTTATAAACCGCTCTAGCTATAGATAATCTTTGTTTTTGACCTCCAGAAAAATTAGTGCCACCTTGAGCAACTTCACTATCAATTCCTTTCTCTAAGTCTTTGATAAATGAAGATTCACTGATGCTTAGAGCATCATTAACTCTATCAATATCAACATCATTATTAGGGCCATAACCAACATTAGATTTAATATCACCTTTAAATAAAATTGCTTTTTGAGGCGCTAAGGAGATTGTTTTTTCTAATTCATTTTTACTTAAATCTTTAACATTAACACCATCAATAAGTACTTCTCCAGAAGTTACATCATAAAATCGCGGAATTAAATTAATGATAGATGTTTTACCACAACCAGTTGCTCCAATAATAGCGAATGTTTCTCCTGGTTTGACTTTAAAGGAGATATTTTTTAAACACGCAACTTTTGAATCAGGATAATTAAAATCAACATTTTTAAATTCAATTTCACCTTTAAAAGATACTCCTTTATCTTCTTTTGGATAAACAATTGAAGGAGTAGTGTCTAACACTTCATTAATACGTTTTGATGAAACTAACGCTCTCGGCATAATTATAAAGATCATAAGTAACATCATAAATGCCATAACGACTTGCATAGAATATTGAGTAAATGCAGTCATATCTTCCACAACTTGCGCTCTTTCAGGCATTCCGCTTTTATTATTAATTAAAATTGCAGCAATCCAATAGATAGAAAGAGTTAAAGCATTCATACATAAAGTTAATAAAGGCATTAAAGAACCCATAACTCTAGAAGTAAATAAGTTGTTCCTTGTAATTTCATCATTAACAGATTCAAATTTATTTCTTTGATAATCCTCAGCGTTATACGCTCTAATGACTCTAACACCACTGATATTCTCTCTAGCTTTATTATTGAGATCATCAGTAAGTCTTTGGATCTTTTTAAATTTTGGATAACAAATTGCAATAATGATGCCAATGAAAACAAGCATTGATCCAATTATGATAAGAACAGCGGACGTCCACATAATGCTAGTACCGCTAATTTTACAAATAGCCCATATAGCCAATATTGGAGCTTTGATCATTGCCTGCATACCCATAGCAATAAGCATTTGCATTTGCGCAACATCATTTGTGGTTCTAGTAATCAAACTAGGAACTGTAAATCTATTAATTTCAGCATCTGAAAAAGACTCAATCTTATCAAATAGTCTTGTTCTTAATGTACGAGAGAAATTAGCAGCAATCTGGCTACTAAAAAATGCTGTTGCAACTGCAGCACAAAAACTGCCCACCGCGCAAGCAAACATATGACCGCCATTTACCCAAACCTCTGAAATATTTTTTTCTCCAGGCGCAGTTAATATTGCGGTTAAGTTTTTAGTATAATCTGGCATCAATAAATCAAGCCAAACCTCCAAAACAATTAATCCAATACATATTAGAACAAAGAATATGTCTTTCTTTTGAAAGTTTTTGAATATTTTAATCATCAATTTCTCTCCTTTATTAATAATTGCGTGCAATGAAACACTGTGTTACATTATTATAAAAAGGATTAATCTATACAAGCATTAATTGCTATATGTAACACAAGGGGTATATTTATGTATCAAAAACTGACGGTAAAAGAAAAATTATTATTAGCCTATATAAAGCTTTTAAGCAAGAAACCTTATAACGAAATCACTGTTTCTGATTTATGTAAACAAGCAAATACTGCGAGAGTTTCTTTTTATCGTTCATTTAAAAATATTAATGAAATTGACGAATTGGCGGTTTATGAATATCAAAATAAATTTAAAGAACATTTAATGCCCACTCTTTTTAATGCGTTACCAAATAACCGTAAGCAGTTAATTAATGCTCTAGAAAGTATTAAATTGAGCGAGAATGAACTCGAACCTTTTTTACCAGTAAATAAGGAATATTTTGATAATCTTCTCAAGAAAAATTACGATATCATCCATAATACGGAGTATAAAAACATAAAAGAAAAATATTATCCTAAAATTAAATTAGCAATAATATTTTCTATAATCAAAACCTGGATTAATTATAACTATAAGGAATCCGCTGATCAAATCGCAGACATTATTATAGATACAACAAAATTGTATTAATTATTTATATGTACTTTTAAAGTCGTTTTCTTCTACGACCGTTAGTAAGTCAATAACGTCTAAAGTATGAACTTGTGATTATATCACAATCATTGATAATTTATCTAGTTTATTAACGAGTTGTTTGATTTCATCTTCATTATAATCAGGAAACTATTGTGATATTAAACACCACTATTAACGTTTGATGTAACTTAGATTAGTCCAAACATTAAGTTTAATTAAAAGAAAGGTCACTATAGCTTGGTTAGTGACCTTAGGAGTAGAAATCTCGCTTT
>JAKSVA010000047.1 GCA_024408435.1 Bacilli bacterium | reverse complement strand
CTATAATTACTCTCTAAAATATTTTCCACAACTTTTGAAATAAGTGAGTAATAATCAGTAGAAAGTACCTGTTTCGCTAGGCGTGAATTTACTACTACATATAAAGTATTATTATCAATATTATTTATTTCCGTATCAGAGAAAAAAGTATTATAGATTCGATCATCATTTAATTGAGTTTTTATCTCAGTTAAAATTCGATTCCATAATTGCGTAAATTCTTGTACTTGTGATTTCATAATTGAAATTGATTATATAACATTCCACAAAAATAAATAGCGAAAAAAGATTAAATTTTTATTTTTCCACTATCTAATCTATTTTTTTACGATAAATTATTGTGTTTTTATCTATTCCACAACTTTTTAATGTGGAAAACTTGTGGAAAACTTATTCACATTTTAATTTATCCACTTTTTCCACTTTAAAAATTATTATCCACCACCGAAAAAGCTAGATTTTATCGAATAAATTATAGTCTTATCCACTTAAATAAAAATCCTTCCCACAAAGGGTGTGGAGTAAAAAATGTAGTTAAATTTATCCACAAACAAATATATTTTATATATTTAATTTGCTTTCAAAGAAGTTTAATAATATAATCTTAACACTTACAAAGAAGGGAGAGTTTAATCATGGCAAGTCATAGAACGTATCAACCAAGTAAGAGAAAACACAAAAACGTACATGGTTTTCGCAAAAGAATGGCTACAAAGAACGGCCGCAAAGTCTTGAAGAGACGTCGGCAAAAAGGACGTAAAAAATTATCAGCTTAATGAAACGTGAGAACCGAATTCGAAAAAATACCGAATTTAAAAACATTATCAGTAAACACCATCAAATAAAATCTAATGAGTTTGTCATCTACACCAATAAAAATAGTGTCAAGAAAGCTCGTGTTGGTGTCAGCGTTTCCTCAAAAATCGGTAACGCAGTTACAAGAAATAAAATCAAACGACAAATTAAAGCGATGCTCAAAGATCTAATGAAATTAGATCAAAACATTGATATAGTAATAATTGTCCGCGATGGATACAAGAAAAATTCGTATCAAAAGAATTTCGATTCACTAAAGAAATTGCTTGAAGGTTTACAATGAAAAAGAAAACAATTAATCGTATAACTTTATTTACCGCATTAGGTTTAGGTGCCATTCTTTTAGTGAGTTGCACTGCGAACTTTTCATCAGAAGTAGATAAGACAAACATCATGTATGCCTATGACATGGGTTCAACTAGATATGTTGGTCCAGACGATTTAAGAGTAGGCGATAAAAAGTTAGAAATTGATGGAAAAACATTTGAAAATGTCTATGTGTGGCAAGATTTTACTTACGATTATCATGGTGGTTTTGCTAGAACGCTTTCTCCAGTTGATAGTCAAGGTATAATTTACGCTGCAACACAAAGTAAAATTGAAGTTCCCTCTGCTAAATATTGGGAAGAAATGGATAAAAGAACATTAAAAGAAGCGTGGAAGTTAACTCATGATAATCACGAAATTACTGAGAATCCCGCCGGTGTCACTGCGGAAGATATTATTAAAGCCCTTGATGCAAAAGGTGCAGTAAAATTTTCTGGATATAACGATAAAGGTGAAGTGGAGCGTTGGGTTAACTGGAATAATTGGACCCAAGAATTAAGAGAAAGCACTGAAGAAGGATTAGGATTTAAAAATGTTCCTAATTCCGATTTCACTACTGTTTATCAAACATTCATTACTAACAAAGCTGAAAATATTCGTTCATGCATTACCACCGCTGGTGGTGATTATGGTAACTTTGGCTGGAACCATAGTAATGTCCATATGGAAGAAAAAACTTGGGGATATGCTTGGAGTAGAGGATTCCTTGAAGGCTTACTTGTGTATCCGGTTGCCGCAATGACTGAAATATTCTCCCATAGTTTTGGCATGGGTGGTTGGGGGCAACTAGGTGCTATCTTGTTGGTAACATTTATTGTTAGAACATTCTTAACGTTAGTGTCTTTAAAGTCCACTATTGGTCAACAAAAGATGCAAATGTTACAACCCGAATTAGCGCGAATTCAAGCTAAATATCCTAACTCAAATACCAACCAAGCACAGAAACAAAGAATGGCGCAAGAACAAATGGCGCTTTATAAAAAGAATAAGATTAATCCATTAGGAACGTTACTGGTATTAATTGTCCAATTCCCACTTTTCATTGGTGTGTGGGGTGGCTTACAAGGGTCAGCGGCGTTAGCAACTGATAAAGTGGCTGGATTATATCTTAGTGAATCAATTTGGAATACGTTAACTAATACAATCGGTCTACCAGGAAATATTAATGGTTGGTGGACCGCGTTTACTCTCTTTATTCTCATGGCGGTTAGTCAATTTGTATCTATGAAATTACCACAATGGATACAAAAACACCGGGAGAAAAAATTACCGAAGTTATCAGCAAACCCTGCTCAGAATTCAACTCAAAAGCAGATGAAATGGTTTGGTTATATTATGCTTGCGATGATTATCATCATGGGCTTTACATTACCAGCTGGTATGGGTGTTTATTGGTTAGCCGGTGCGCTTTTCTCAATCGTGCAAACCATTGTCACCCAATTGATCATTTCAAGACAAATGAAGAAAAAGAAGGATTAAATTATGCAAACATTTGAAGCAAAAACAATTGAAGACGCTGTTGAAAAAGCAGCAAAAGAACTCAACATTCCAAAAGAGAATGTTCATTACATCATCAAAGAGGAAAAGGAAGGAGGGCTTTTAGGAATTGGTAAAAGCGCAACCATTGAAACCTATACGCTCGAAGATGTCTATGAGTATGGTGCGAATTATTTAAAGAACGCCATTAAAACCATTGGCATTGATATTGAAGTTTCTTCCCAAATCAATGATGAAGGGATTATTCGTGTCACAATTAATAGTGAACGTAATCCAATCTTAATTGGTCATAATGGCCGTACCTTAAGAGCTTTAAACGACTTAGTTCGTTTAGCGGTCTCCAATCGTTTCAAAAGAAGATATCGGATTTTACTTGATGTCGGCGATTATAAAGATAAAAAGTACTCTAAAATTATTGGCATCGCTCGCCGTGTTGCGAAAGCTGTATCACGTGACCATATCGATGTAAAACTCGATGCGATGACTAGTGATGAAAGACGGATTATTCATCAAATTCTCACTAACTTTGCTGATGTTAAAACTGAATCTATTGGTGAAGGTGAAAGACGGGCAGTTGTGATTAAATATGTTGGTAAAGAAGAACACGCTTTCCAACAACAAGAAGTCTACTATAAAGATATTATTGGCGATCATCATAATCATCATCGTAGTCATGAACGTCGCCCAAGAGAAATTAAGGAAGACACTTCTTTAAGCGATTTACTCCATAAAGACGCTGATATCTTAAAAAACGAAGTTAAAGAAGATAAACCATTAAGTGAAGTTAAAGAAGAAAACAAAATGAAAGAAGCGGACAAGTCAATTGATGATTTACCAAGCGCTTCGATTTCTGCGCCAATCGTTGATGCTTCGGCTTTAAAAGATCTAGAAGATAAGCCAGAAGAAAAAACAGAACCTACTCAACCAGAAGAAAAGAAAGAGTAAATTTAAGATTCTTGCAATTAACGCCCATAAGGGCGTTTTTTGTTATAATCTAAAAGTATGGAACCGATTATTGCCCTTGCAACTCCACCACTAAAAAGCGCACTACACATCATTCGAATTAGCGGTACTAATGTTTTTAAAATTGTTAGTAGTTGTTTTACCGTTGATATTAGTAAGGAAAAGAAAAGAAATATTCATTTTGGTTATATTCAAAATAAGAGTCGTGTTATTGATCAAGTTGTGTTACTTACTTACCCGCACCCTCATTCTTATACTGGCGAGGATGTAGCGGAAATCATTACACATGGTAATGTTTTAATTGATAACGAAATTATTGATTTAATGATTTCTAAAGGTATGCGTATGGCCACAAATGGTGAATTTACTTCACGAGCTTATTTAAACCACAAGATTGATTTAGTACAGGCAGAAGCGGTAAATGATTTAATTAACACCACTAATCAAGAAGCTAAACAAATCATTACATATGCCTTAAAGGGAGAAACATCTAAGTTATTATTACCAATTAAAAAAGGATTATTAGATTTAATTAGTAACTTAGAAGTAAATATTGATTATCCTGAATACCAAGATATTGAGAAAGTAAATCGTAAACGAATTAAAAACGATTTAGCTAAATATCAAAAAGAAATTAAAAAATTAATTGCGCATGGTGAAGAAGGATTAATTATTAAAGATGGCGTTAAAGTAGCGATTGTTGGTAAACCTAACGTTGGTAAATCAACATTGTTGAATGCATTTATAAAGCAAGATAAAGCAATAGTTACCAATATTCCTGGCACAACAAGAGATATTGTTGAAGGGGATGTCAATATTGGTGGCATTACACTACATCTATTAGATACGGCGGGGATTAGAAATAGTAAAAACGTCATCGAAAATATTGGTGTAAAGAAAACATACCACGCAATTAAGTACGCTGATGTAGTTGTGTATTTAAAGAATCAAATTAATGAAGCGCCTGTTGATATTAAACATCCACGTGTTATTACCGTTATTAACAAAGCTGACTTAATTAAACACAAAGATAACAAACATATTTATATCTCTGCGAAAAAACACCAAATTAAACCATTAATCACTGCAATTAAAAAAGTGGTTGGTGTTTCTTCACAAAGTTATAATCATCCATCGTTTGCGAACACTCGTGAATTAGGCTTATTAAAAAGAAGCGATAAATTAATTAACGAAATTCTTAATGAAGTTAATAAGAATACGCCAATAGATATAATTGCGGTATTGTTAAATAACTTATTAAACACAGTTTTAGAAATATTTGGTGACAAAGCATCTCTTGATTTAACTCAAGAAATCTTTTCGCGTTTTTGCGTAGGTAAATAATATGATTATTGATTCACATGTACACCTTAATGACGATGCTTTTATAAATGATGTGGATACATATTTAAAAGAAGCAGCATCTAGTAACGTCAAAGCGTTTCTTTGCGTCGGTTCTGATTTAAATACCTCACTACAAGCAACGGCAATCGCCGATAAATATCCTAATGTTTGGGCAGCGGTCGGAATTCATCCTAGTGATGTAAAGAAATCCGGCTCTAATGATTTGGCTTCAATTGAAAAGTTACTTACTAATCCTAAAGTTATCGCTGTTGGTGAAGTAGGATTAGATTATTTCTGGGATAAAGATAAACAAGTTCAAGCGCAACAAATTGAGTGGTTTCATAAATTTATTGATTTAGCGAATAAACATAATCTTCCCATTATCATTCATTCGCGTGATGCAATAAATGCGACTTATGAAATATTAAGGGATCACCCAGTTAAGCGAGCAGGAATTATTCATTGTTACTCTGCTGGTAAAGATTATGTTAAACGCTATGTTGAGTTGGGTTATTACTTCGGTATTGGCGGCACAGTAACATTTAAAAACGCAGTGAGCGTGAAAGAAGCGGTTACAGCCATTCC
>JAKSVA010000046.1 GCA_024408435.1 Bacilli bacterium | reverse complement strand
CCTACTTTTTCCATCTTACGGACAATCATGCGGTCAATTAACACATTCGCGACTAAGAAAATTAACCCAACTGAGAAAGTAAATAAGAAGCTACTTGAATACATACTTACCCTAGCAGGTAGTTCAGCTTTATCAATTGTCACGATTGAATATACATCTATTAGTTTCCCTTCCGTAGCGACTGAATACCATTCATCGTTGTTAAATTTAATTTGATTTAATTTTCCAAAATCTTTCAATTCTAATAATTTTATGGCTTCCTTCTCTTCAATTAAATTATCAGTAGAACCAATAAACTTGTGGTTTTTATCAAACGCGACTGTAATACCTGAATCATAGGTTTGATTATTTAAAATATAGTACTTATTGCGATTAACACATCTATTAATCATGTTAGAATTCATACTTAAAATTATGTATTTTTCAGTTGGATTTTTACGATCATAGTATGCAATTGAATACAAAACATCTTCTCTGTCACCAGTTTCGTTTGGGCGGCAACTCGGTCTTAAATCCTCCAAAACATTAAATTCAATGTTAGGAGCCTTAACTTTTTTCTTAAGTTCAACAAATAATGGATCCTCAACTAGATTGCTACCCTCCTTCCAATCAGATAAATCGTCCGATGTTGCTTCTACCTTATTGTTATCGACAATATATCCCTCATAACAGCCTTCATAAGCATCTTCGTCACCAGTAACTGGATCTTCTTTCAAATATTTATTAACACAATCTTTAAAGTCTTTTCCTTTAACACCATGTAGGTTATATAAATCATTAGCGTATTCCCCCAACGCATAATTCACTAATGTTGTTCCTTTTGAAGTCACAGTCTCGGAAGTTGAAGTTAAAGTATTTTCGATATCTTCTTTACTAATTCTAGTTTGAATTATGTTAATTGAAGCAAAGCCAATAATAAAAGTTAAAACCGCTATTAATAGGGTAGTTTGTTGAATAGCACCTGACAATTGAGTGTCACGAGCTTTTCTAAATAGTCTCTCGTTTGCGAAATAGCGATCGATTAATAAATCCGCCCACGCAGCTAAGAAAGTTGCAAAGACATTTCCTAATATCATTGGGCCAACTACTTTACGATAAATTCCGATTACGAATTCTAAATCATCAGTGTTAGTTAAATACACTAATAACATATGTACAACTTCAATCAAAAACGCCAATGTACAAGCTGTAACAACTTGAATCTTTTTTCCTTTTCTAGTAGTAACTCTTAACGAAGCAGCAAGAAGACCGGCTAATATCGTAGCAACAGAACATGCGATTCTTGTGGTGGCTCGACCAGCAACAAAATAACCAGTAATTAATCTTTCGATTCCACCAATTAATCCAGCGGCAATACCAGCAGGTGCTCCAAAGAACAATCCAGCAATAATTGGCGGAGCATCTCTTACATTAATTACGCCTTCATTAATTACTACGCCGCACTCAGTTCCAAAAATTGCTAAGCCACCAAAGACAATTGCATATATCGTTTGTTTAGCCCAAATCGGCAATTTTTTAAATTCAGTTTTATAATTTAGCAGTTTTAAAATAATAGTGGTTAAAACTGGGAGTAAAGCTTCTAAAATTAAATACAAATAACTCATATCAATGACTTTTCTTCACTCTATCGTATCTCATTATAGCAAAAAGAGTGCGTCGTGATGATAAAATCGTAACCGATTTTACAATTAAACATTTGTTTTGATATTTAAGTAAGTGTTTTAATATCAATAGTTTTAGGATGGTTGTTTTTTAGTTTGATAATCAAATTGAATTAAGATAAAATAAAAATAACCGCAGCATATTTATATGCTGTTAAGGAGTATTATGAGAATTACAAGAAAAGATAAAAATGGTGTAGTTACTATTGCCCTTGCCGGGAGCCTAGAAACTGGAACATCTTCTGAACTTGAAGTAGCGTTATCCAAAGAAGTTCAAACGGCAAAAAAGATTATTCTTGATTTTGATAAACTTGATTATGTTTCAAGTGCTGGTTTACAAGTACTATTAACTGCGCAAAGAAGTTGTGATGCTCGCGGCATCAAAATGGAAATCGTCAAAGTTAATGATGTTGTTAAAGAAGTTTTTGAATTAACTGGATTTAATAAGATTTTAACTTTGTTAGGCTAGACAATGGTCGACATTACTGTCCAGAATGTTTTTATTTTGATTGCTACTGCCTTGTTACCTGCGGTGGTAGCTTTTTTATTTCACTTAATAATTAAAAAGTCACATTCTTGGAACAAGTTAAACTATTGGGTTCAACAACTTTTAATTGGCTTATTTTTTACTGGTTTAACCATTTGTTCAATCCATTTTGGTGTAAAGTTTATTCCATTAGAAGAGACCGGCGATTTAATCATTAGTAGTGATGCGATTGTTCAAACATTCGGAAGCGCTTGCGCTCCGCCAGCCATCGCTGGTTTAATTTTTGGTTGGCCAGCCGGGCTGATTGCTGGTTTACTTGGTGGGCTTTATCGTTCACTAATTAACATAGGGAGCGCTATTGATTTCGCGCGCATTGCCGAAGCGTTATCCATTACCTTTTCTGGTGCAATTGTAGCCATTCTTAAAAAAGGACTATTTGATGATAAAAAACCAAAGTGGGGTTATGGAATTATCATTGGTGTTTTAATTGAAACCGTTCACATGGTCCTAATTTTTATCGTTGGAATGGCACAACGAAATGTTAATTTCGGTTATGGTATCATTCGTCAATGTGATATTGCTTGTGTGAGTGTTGTAACAATTGCGATTGTTCTCGCTTTATTCTCAATTGCTTTACTTGAAGGCGAGAAGGTTAGCATTAAATTTAGTGATAATAAGATATCATCTAAAGTCCAAAAATGGATGATGGCATCATTTGTTGTTGCAATGTTAGGCGCTTCTTTATTAACTTATTTTGTAGTTTCTACTCAAGCATCAGTGGAAACTCATCAAACCCTAGAAAACGCCGCGCGCGATGTTGTTTATGAACTTGAAACCTCACAATGGGGAAGTGAAAATGGTTGGGATAATAAAAATGACGATATTGATGAATTAAAACCGATTGCGTATACACGGAGAATTAGGACTAATGGTTTTATTGCGGTTCTTGGTGGAAATTATTATCTTGATGAAGAGCACGCAGTGCCATACCCAACACCTGAACAACCCGATAATAAAATATACTCGCCAATGGAAATTGTGCCAGACCAAATTTATAGTGTTTCAGCTGATTTAGATCAATATCGTGAAGCAAAAAAACAATTGATGTTTTATGATCGTAAAACCGGAGAGCTAGATCCAACTCCTCCGCATGATCAATCTCGTTTTACAACAAAAATCGATATTAATATTCAATACGCTATACCCGAACTCGAAATATATAAATCACACGATGCTACTCCAATGTTCCAAGTTATTCTCCATACACCGAAAGAGGGTGGTGGATATATTGAGTGGAAGTATATGATTGTTATGGTTCGTGCTCGTGTTACTGGCCCAGATAATAAAACTATTACACAAGAATTTAATGTTGCATCCTTTATGAGTCTTTATGAAGCACGCGCCACAATGGGAATGTCACTCCGTATTTCTATCTATGTTGAACTACTAATCTTTATTGCGGTTTATGGTGTTATCTATATATTTATTAAACACGCGGTTGTAAATAACATTCAAAAGATTAATAGTTCACTAGAGAAGATTACAGAAGGCGATTTAAGCATTAAAGTTAATGTTAGGTCAAATGCTGAATTCGCTTCCTTATCTGACGATATTAACCACACAGTTGATACACTTAAACATTATATTGATGAAGCACAAAAGCGAATGGAACAAGAATTAGTCTTTGCTAAATCGATTCAACAAGGAACATTGCCATACATTTTCCCAACTACATCTGTGTTTGATCTATATGCCGATATGAAAACCGCTAAACAAGTTGGTGGTGATTTCTATGATTTCTTCCCGTTAACGAATAACCGTCTCTTCTTCTTAATTGCTGATGTAAGTGGTAAGGGCGTTCCTGCTGCGATGTTTATGATGCGTGCTGAAACACTTATTAAATCGCTCGTTCAGACAGATGAAATGTCACTTGATCAGATTATTGATGCAGTTAATAATGAACTTTGTCTTAATAATGAAGCGCAAATGTTTGTCACTTGTTGGTGCGCAATTCTTGACACAAAAACTGGTCATGTCGACTTTGTTAACGCAGGTCATAACAAGCCAATCATTAAGCGTAAAGGGAAGCTCTTTGAGGAGATTAATGTCGCGAAGAACTTTGTTCTTGCTGGTATGGAAAATATTACTTATCGATTAGAAAGTATTGATTTAAGACCAGGAGATGAGATATTCTTATATACGGATGGTGTGACTGAAGCCACTGACAAATCAAAACATTTGTATGGCATGAAACGCTTGCTTAATTTAATTAATGGAGCGGAATATAACACCTCACGTGAATTGTTAAAAATCATAATGAATTCACTTGATGATTTCCAAAAGGATACTGATCAAGCTGATGACATTACGATGTTAATGATTCGCTATAAACCAAATGATAATAAATAAAAAGGAGATTTTATGAAAAGATCAAAAACATTAAACCTAATCGGCATGTGCGTAAGTTTCTTACTTATTGCTTTTGAAATTGTTGGCGCTTATTTCTTAGCAAATAAACCAATTGAAATTGGCGGAGAAGCAGTGATGACATTCTCAGTTGATTCATTAAAATTTTATACATTCCTCACTTGTGTTATTACTTTATTAGGTTCTTCCTTAATGATTTGGTCAAATATTGTTAGTGTGATTAAAAAGAAAGACTGTACGCCACGTTTATTCTATTCAATCCGCTTCTTAAGTGCGGTGATGTCGTTATTAACTTTTGTTACGGCGGTTGCTTTCCTTCGTCCAGCCTATATTGAAACATTTGATGCTTTATTTGGTTTAGAAGGCGGTTGTATTTTCTTACATTTCATTTGCCCAATTCTTTCGATGCTTCAATTTGCTTTCCTTGAAATTGAACCAAAAGCAAAATTCTCTAAAACACTTGAACCATTCATCGCTACTTTAATTTATGCATTGGCAATCTTAGTTGTTGTTCTAGTAAAATCAAAAAATGATCCAGATGCGGCAGCTAGATGGGCACCATATTTCTTCTTCTGGATCACTCCAGATTTAGTTGAAAAGGGTAATGCGGCATATAAAATGAGTACAACAATTGGTGCGAACATCGGTATCGCAGTTGGTATTATTGTAATTTCTTATGCTGTTTCAGTAATTGTCTGGGGCATTAATAGAATTAACCACGCCATTGTGGTTGGTGATGTTTATCAATTACCAATTCTTAATAAGGCGAAAGCCGCTCCTGCTAGTAAGGCATCCACTAGTGCAAAAACCAAAGGCAAAAAGAAAGGTGGCAAGACTGCTTCTAAAGCCGCTCCTGCTCCTACACCAGCGCCAACACCAGTTAAAAAAGGGAATAGTTTCACTAGATACGTTAAAGCGAAAGTGGCTTTCGGTAGTAGTGATACCCCAACTTCAGGACAAATCTACCACGTTTCATATCATGATCGTCGTTTACAGACTTGGAAAGTTAAAGCCGAGGGATCAGCTCGTGCATTAAAAGTCTTCCCTTCCCAAAAAGAAGCAATTGCCTTTGCGACTGAACAAGT
>JAKSVA010000045.1 GCA_024408435.1 Bacilli bacterium | reverse complement strand
CGATTTTCTTTGTCTTAACTGACATCTTATAGTCAGATTGAGCACGTTTCCAGTTGGCTTTTCTTTCTTTAACGGTATAGTAAATAACTTCTCTTTCTTCTTGAGTAAAACTCGCCACTTTTTGCGCAACATGTCGATACATTCTATCAGCGAGTTGATAGTCGTTATAAGCATCTAACACATCATAATGAGTTAAAGGTTTAAAGGAAGCATTACCAGTCGTGGACTCTTGAATAAATTCTAAGAAAGTCTTCTTATCAATCTTATGGTTTTTATAAGCTTCTAAATAATATTTAAAGCAAGCAGTTTCATGTTTATCATTCACGGTCATATACCGTGGATATTTTTGTAAACAAATGCGCATGCATGATTGACAACGAGGAGCGAAAGAACAACCTTTTGGTAGACGGAAAACGTCAACTGGGTTACCTTCAATTGGCACTAATCTTTCTCTTGTATCATTCGCTTGTGGAATGGATTGCATTAAGCCTTTGGTGTACTCATGTTGTGGGTTATAGAAGATTTCTTCTACGGTACCACGTTCAACGATACGACCAGCATACATAACATCAACTTCATCACAAACTTGTGCAACAACACCTAAGTCGTGAGTAATGATAATAATGCCCATATCCATCTTTTGTTGTAAATCTTTTAATAATTCAAGAATTTGTGCTTGAATGGTCACGTCAAGAGCAGTGGTTGGTTCATCAGCGATTAATAAGTCTGGTTCACACACTAAGCTCATAGCAATCATGATTCTTTGTAACATACCACCAGAGAATTCAAATGGATATTGTTTTAAACGCTTTTCAGGTTCGTTAATACCAACGAGTTTAAGCATTTCGATGGCTCTTAATTGTGCGTAATTATCTTTCTCATATTGAGCGTGACGATAATTTTCTTTTAATTGTTCAACTTCTTTTGCGTCTTTATTGCTATTTTTTGCATCTTCATAGGCTTTTTTAGCATCATTAATCTTCTTATCTAACGCATTAATAATCCGTGGGACTGGGTGTAAGTTAATTGCTTCCTTAATTTGGTTACCAATTGTATAAACTGGGTTAAGTGAACTCATTGGATCTTGGAAGATAATTGATATCTTTTCACCACGAATCTTTTGCAATTGATTAGCGGGTAAACCGATTAATTCTTTACCTTTAAATCTAATCGAACCAGAAACAATTCGACCTGGATGTTGTAAGATTTGCATAATACTATAGGCTGTCACTGATTTACCTGAACCAGATTCACCAACGATACCTAGTACTTTACCTTTATCAACGTTAAAAGAAACACCATTAACTGAACGTACTTCACCAGCCGGGATGTTAAAAGAGGTATATAAGTCTTTTACTTCAAGTAAATGTTTATACTTCTGCTCCATAACTAATACCTACTTTTGTTTTGGATCGAACGCATCGCGTAATCCATCTCCAATCAAGTTAAGCGCTAAGACGATTAAGAAAATGAAGATTGATGGCACTAACATGAGCCAAGGATAAAGTGATAGAGCATCACGTCCAGCACTCGCTAAACTACCTAAACTTGGCATTGGTTTAGCAACACCTAAGCCTAAGAAGGAAAGATAAGATTCAGTGAAGATAGCGCTTGGAATTTGTAAGGCAGCGCTAACGACGATAACACTCATGCAGTTTGGAATTAAGTGCTTACGAATAATCATTGCGTTAGTCGAACCCATACTTCTTGCGGCTAAAATAAATTCTTGTTTCTTAATGGATAAGATTTGGCCTCTAACAAGTCGTGCCATACCAACCCAATAAAGCAAGGCAAACACGATAAAGATTGAAATAATATTCGTACCAAATGTTGCGATTAATGGGTTATCTTGCGCTAAGGAGAAAGCTTCGTTAAGAATAACACTAAGTAAGATGATGATAACCATGTCAGGAAGTGAGTAGATGACATCAACAATTCTCATCATGACTAAGTCAGTTTTACCACCTTTTAATCCAGAGATTGAACCATAAATGGTTCCAATGATTAAAACGACAATCGCGGCGAACACACCAACAAGTAAGGAAATTCTTGTTCCAACAACAACACGAATAAAGTAATCTCGACCATGACCATCAGTACCAAATATATGTGGGAAAATAAACTTACCAGCCGCCATTTCGGCTTTTTCTGTTGCCCCATATTGGAACGGCGCTAAGTTCATATAACTTGTATCAGTGTAATATTTACTCACACCAAGCATTTGATCATACGTATAAGGATAAATGAATGGAACAATAATGATAAATAAAACTAAGATAGCAATAAACCACGCACAAACAACGGCAACTCGGTTCTTTCTAAAGCGACGTAATGAGTCACGGATAAAGGAAGAAGCAGGACGTGATACCTTAGTGGTATCTTTTTCTTCGCGGTCGGCTAAAGAAAAGAGCTTTTTGTCGTAATCGACCTGGAAACTAAGTGGATTTCTATCACCTAACTTCATCGCTTTTCTCCTTAATCAAAGTCAACCCGTGGGTTAACGATCTTATATAGAATGTCACTTAATAACACCATGATAACCATCAAGAAAGTTAAGAACACGGTGGTTCCCATAACTTGTGGATAGTCACGCATATTAATGCTATTAACGAAGGCTCTTCCTAAGCCTTTAATATTAAAGATTTGTTCAACAACGATACTACCAGTGATAATATAGGCAATCATTGGGCCAGCATAAGTAATAACTGGAGTTACTGAGTTACGTAAAGCGTGTTTAAAGAGAACTCTCCGTCTTGGAACGCCTTTTGCTCTTGCGGTTCTAATATAATCACTACCTAAGACGTCAAGCGTAGCGGAACGAGTTAAACGAGTAATGTAACACATTGGTGATAATGAAATAGTTACAATTGGGAGAATATAGGCTACCCATGATTCATCACCAATTTGAATTACGCCTAAGCCATCAGCGAAGATCCAAATTAATAAACTTGCGATAACAAAGCTTGGCATCGCGACTGATGCCGTGGAGCCGACCATGATGATTCTATCAGCAATTTTATTGTGCTTTAAAGCTGCGCAGCTACCTAGGACAATACCAAAGACAATCGCAATTGTTGCGGCGCATAAGCCAGTTGCCAAGCTATAAGGAAGGTTATCACCAATCATTTCGATAATTAAAGTGTTTTTAGTTTTTAAAGAAACACCGAAGTTCCAAATAAAGGAATTACCAAGATATCGTAAATATTGAATAAATAAAGGTTTATCGAGTCCGTATAATTTATTTAATTGTTCAACAACTGATGGGTCAATCGCTTTTTCGGTATTGAATGGACCACCAGGAATGGCTTGCATTGCCCAGAAGGTTACAGTAACAACAACAAAAACAGTAACGAGCGCCAAAAGAAGCCGCTTCACGATATAAAACATTGTCTTACTATTCATGTTTTTTCATTACCCCTTATATATACGCGTATACACGCGCTATATTGTTGTAATGTTAAAAATATACCCCTTTATCATAGATAAGTCAAATAAGAATTATGTACATGAGAGTCCAATTTGTGATATATTTTTGTTAGCGTTTTTTTATGACTGACTATATTCGTGAATACGAACATTGGAAAAAACATAAGCTAGAAGACCCTGATTTAGTAAAAGAATTAGCGTCTTTAAAGGACGATACAAGCATTTGCCATAATTTCCGTTCGGAACTTAGTTTTGGGACAGCTGGTATCCGTAGCAAAATTGGTGTTGGCACTAAAAGAATTAATATTTATGTTGTTCGGCGCGTGACATACGGTTTAGCGATGTGGATTAACGAAGCGTTCCCACTTGATCAACATAAGAGTGTCTCTATTTCCTATGATTCTCGCATTAAATCGCGTTTATTCGCCGAAGAAGCTGCTCGAGTATTAATTGATTATGGCATTCATGTTTATATTTATAAGCAAATTATGCCAACTCCTTTGCTTTCTTGGGCAGTACGTTTTCATAAATCCCAAGCAGGAATTATGATTACCGCGAGTCATAACCCAAAAGAATATAACGGTTATAAGGTTTATGATAAGCATGGTTGTCAATTAACCGATGAACCCGCTGCGCGTGTCTATGAAATCATGAAAACACGCGATTATTTCGATATTAAACCGGAATTAACCTTCGAAGAAGGCTTAAAGAAAAGAGCCATTACTTATATTTCGAATGATTGTTTAAGTGAATACTATAAATACATTAATAGTCTTTCCATCAATCAAAGTAAAACGCGTTTTGCAAAAATTGTTTATACCCCACTTAATGGAACTGGACTAGTACCAGTTACTCGTGTTTTAAAGAATGATGGTTTTAATGAAATATATGTTGTGAAAGAACAAGAAGAGCCAGATGGAACTTTCCCAACTTGCCCACAACCAAATCCAGAAAATATGGATGCTTTAAAGCTAATGAATCATTATTTAAAAGAAAAGAAATATGATATTGCTTTAGCAACTGACCCCGATTGTGACCGTGTTGCGGTATCAGTTCTTGATCGACAAGGAAAGGTAAGAACATTCTCGGGAAATGAGATTGGTGTGCTTTTATTTGACTATATTGTAAGAAGAAGAATGGCGAATCGGACTTTGCCACGTGACCCAATGATGGTGAAGACAATTGTCTCCACTAATATGGTGTTCCCGATTGCTAGACGCTTCGGTATTCAAGTGAAAGAAGTATTGACTGGTTTTAAGTATATTGGTGAACAAATCCACTTATTAGAAAAGAATCATCAAGCGAACCGTTTTATCTTTGGTTTTGAAGAAAGCATCGGCTTTTTAACTGGTACAAAAGTAAGAGATAAAGATGCGGTTAACGCGGCTTTATTATTAGCGGAAATGTGCGATGAATACTTAAAAATGGGCTTTACTATGGCAGATCGGATGGATGACTTATATGAATTATATGGTTATACCTTAACCGTTACTGATTCATATGAATTTAAGAGTATGGATGGGATGGAAAGAATGAGTCGAATCATGGAAAAATTTAGAAAAGACTATGATTTTACTTCACTTGCTGATCTTCACTCAAAACTTGATTGTTTAACCGGAATTAAAATGCACGCGGATGGTTATCCTGAGCGTTATGATTTACCAAAATCTAATGTTTTAGCGTTTTATTTCCCTGATGGTTTAAAGGTTAGTATTCGTCCATCAGGAACAGAACCTAAATTAAAGGTTTATTATTACATTGTTTCAAAACACAAAAAGAATTTAAAACCACTTCTAGCAAAATATCGTAAACTATTTGATACAGTTGTAAGAAAGGAACTCTAATGGAAACAATTAAATTTAAAAATAAAGATTTTAATGTCATTAAAACGCTTCCTAGTAAAAAGCTTTTAGTGGAACGAAAGAATAAGCGTTTTATTATCGTTCCTTTTGATAATCAAGAGCGTTTTAACGCTTATTTAATTAACAAAAAGATTTTAAAAAAGAATAAAGTTGAAATGGCAAAAGTCTTAAAGAAAGATAAGAAAGGCTTATTAGTGTTAGAGCAATATATTGAGGGCGAGAATGTTGCCTCAATCATTGCTTCCAATCGCTTAGATGAGCCTTGTTATAAGGAATTATTTCGTATTTATCGGAACAATCGTTTTGCCCAAATTTTATTAAATTATCGTCCAGATAACTTTGTAAAACATAAGAAATATTTTTACTACATCGCGGATGATGTGATGAATTTAAAAGATGGAATTGCCTTTGAACGAGGTGATGATATTTTGCTTTGGCTTAATACGGAAAATCAGAAACGTTATATTTTATCTAAAGGTTATCAATATTTAGATCGGATGA
>JAKSVA010000044.1 GCA_024408435.1 Bacilli bacterium | reverse complement strand
GATAAATCAATTGCAAGGTAAGCAACATTAAGAAGTTTTTCGCTAGTGCCACCAATACAAGAACCTTTTCCAGTTAATAAATCCACTCTATCCATCGCAATCCAATCTCCCCAAATGTGCGAGAAATATGGAATATATTTTTCTTTCGCGCTATTTAGTAAATAATTAATCCATTTTTTGATGCAATCAAGATTATCGTAAATAATTTTTTTATCCGCATAAGCTTGATAAAGTTGATATGGCACAATTGCGCAAGCGTCACCCCAACCGATCCCAATTCTCATTCCGTAATTATGCGTAGGAATAACACTAGGAACTGTTCCATCTTTATATTGAACAAGACGTAGATCCTTTAACCATTTATTTAAGAATTTCTTTACATCAAAATTGATGCAAGCGGTTTTCGCAAATACTTGTGTATCCGCGGTCCAACCTAAACGTTCATTCCGTTGTGGGCAATCAGTTGGAACATCTAGATAATTCGATAATTGACCATAAATTACATTCTTATATAAACGATTAATTTTTTGATTACCACATTCAAAAGTATTCGTCTTTTTTAATTCCGAGTGAATTAATATAGCGGTAAAATTCTCTTTCTTTAAATATTTTGGGCAACGAAAGATTTTGATATAACGACCACCCATAAACGAAAAGAGGGGACGGTATATTTCTTCCTTACCGGTCAATGTATAAGAATAAGTTGATTTAGCACTCCGATAATTTTCATCATAAAAGTGACCATCCTTATCTAACACTTCCGCTGGTTTAATGGTGATTACATCACCCTTAATTCCTTTAACTTTAATTTCAACAATACCAGTATGGTTTTGCCCAAAATCAATTAATGTTTCACCAATATCATTTGTCCACATTTTAAGTGGTTTAATCCGTTCGCAATCAATGATTCTTTCCCCTTCTTGTGGCACTAATTTAGATTTTACTTTGACTAGCTTAGTGTGTAGCTTTAAAACCTTGAGTAACTTATTTTGTGTTTCACCATTATAAATATTCGCATAGCTAATGTGATTGGTGAATAATTCATCTTTTTCTGAACTAACAATTACTTCCTTACTGTTATCTTGATAGATAATGGTCAATTTATAAATAAGTGAAGCGGGATATTGAATATAACCTTCTACCGGGGCAACAAATTCTTTTGCCATCCAACCTTCGCCCACTAATATTTTTAATTCGTTTTGCTTTTTTAAATATTTAGTGATGTCATAAACTTGATATTGAACACGTAATTGGAGTTCGGTATAACCAGGTTTAAAAACATCTTGCGGTGGATATTGATTATTAATGTATAAATGGTACCAACCTAAAGTTGAAACTTTAATAGTAGCCTTTTTAACTTCTTTTTTTACATTAAACTTTTTTATTAAAGAATAGGAAGTGTAATCAATTTCTTTGGTACTAATCCATTTCGCATCCATTAAAGTGTGACTCCTTTCTTAAAGAAAGCAATCTCACCATTATCTTCTTGTTTACTTTTATATTTACCACTAGCAGTATCAATTACTAACTTGAATAATTGTTCGCTTGAAAAAGATTCCGCATCAAAATCAATCCAATTCTTTTTGTGTTTCGCTAAATTTTTATTTGTCGCAATTTTAATGGTCGGAACAATTGTGGCAAACGGCGTTCCTCTTCCAGTCGTAAATAAAATTAATTGCGCTCCAGAGGCCGCTAAAGCCGTTGCAGCGATTAAGTCATTACCTGGACCATTTAGAACGTTTAAACCGCTTCTCTTCACAATTTCCGTGTAATCTAATACATCAACGATTGGCGTACTTCCGGCCTTAGTGATACACCCTAATGATTTTTCTTCTAGAGTAGTAATTCCACCTTCGCGATTACCTGGAGATGGATTTTCATAAACAGGAAAACCTAAATCAGTATAGTATTTTTTAAAATCAGTAATTAGCTTTAGATATTTTTGATAAATGCTTTTGTTGAGGCATTTATTCATTAAAATCTGTTCAGCCCCAAACATTTCTGGAACTTCAGTTAAAACTGAACTACCGCCATAAGAAATAAGTTTATCGCTTACTTCACCAACTTTTGGATTAGCGGTGAGTCCACTAAAAGCATCAGATCCACCACACTTTAATCCAATCGTTAATTCGGATAAACTAACTTTGCTTCTTTTTAATTTAGACGCTTTACTAACTAACTTTTTTAATAAATTAAAACCATAAGTAACATCATCATCAACTTCTTGAGCGTTATAGAAAAAGATACTATCTCTCTTATATGGTTTTAATAATTCTTTAATTCCATTAATTTGATTATTTTCGCAACCTAGACCAATAAAGATAACGTAAGTTGCGTTTGGATTAAGCGCTAACGAAACGAGAAGCTTTTTAAAATTATTATGATCGTCACCTAATTGTGAACAACCGAATTGATGCGTAACCGCATGAATATGATCAATGCTTCCTAATTTTAATTTATTAGCTTTTGCTTTGAGTATCTTTGCTAATGAATTTACACAACCGACAGTAGGAATTAAATAAATGTCATTACGAATGCCGGCTGGACCGTTCTTCCTTTTATAGCCTAAGAAATAACCGCGAATCTTTTTTACTTTTGTTAAATGTGGTTGGTAAGAATAAGTAAATTTTTGATTAAGATGTGAAACTAAATTATGTGAGTGAACCCAATCACCTTTTTTAATATTCGCTTTAGCGATACCAATTACTTCACCATATTTAATGACTTGCTCACCTTTTTTAATATTTCTTAAAGCAACTTTGTGACCAAGTTTAACCTTACTGGCCTTAAGCGAAACACCAACATTATCTTTTTTATTAATGATTAGTAAATCATTCATATTAATTCTTTGCCTTCATTAATTAATGATAGATAGTAATTAAGTGTTTCTTCTAAACCTTTAAATTCTGTCAAAGAAATATCCCAAATTGATTTATCGGCTAAGAAATCGTGAACGGAATGATTTTTAAAATATTCAAGATACACTAAATCATCCTTTACATCAAAAGTACGTTTAGGTAATTTACAAATGTATTTGTCACCACTTTTTTCAATATGCTGGTACATATAAATAAGGTAAGCAAAACCAATTGTTAAATATTTAGGAACTTCGTGATTTCTATCATAATAATCCTTAAAACTACATAGGTCTCTAGCTTTCCATTTAGAAATTGAATTAAGTGCAATACTAGTTAATTGATGATTTAAAAACGGATTTAAAAATCTTTCCATTACTTCATCAGCAAATTTTTTAGTCATTTTAATATCGTTAGAGACAAATGGAATGATGTCGTTATTTAATGCATCATAGACAAATTTTGATAATTTAGCATCTTTCATCACATCAAACACTGTCTCTTTTCCATAATAAAGAGAAATTGGCACTAAGTTAGTGTGGCTACCATTAAGGACTCTTACTTTTCTTTTTTTATAGTAGGTGATATCATCCGCTAAAATAACATCAATATTGTGTGTGCCATCTTTGATGAGATTAGCGATATTGCCTTTCTTTTCAATAACCCACAAACCAAATGGCTCACCGATACTCATTAATTCATCTTCTTCACCAATAAGTTTAGTTAAGTGTTCTTTCGTAGCATTGTCTCTTGGGTAACCAGAAACAATCCGATCTACTAAAGTATTAGAGTAAACGTTCTGCTCATTGTTATATTTTCTAAAGTCTTCTCCTAAGTTCCAAAGCGTGATGTATTTATCAACACACTTCATTAATTCAGTGGCGTTATTTTCAATTAATTCAACAGGAAGGATATGTAGACCAGGTAAATTCGCTTTATATCTTAAATATAAGAGTGAAGTTAATTTACCAGGATAAGTAATATGATCATAGTCATACATCTTGTCGTTTCCGTTATAAGCAATACCAGCTTCCGTTGTATTACTCACAACAATTTTTAAATCTTTATCTTTGATAAGAGTAAAGACATAACTATTTTCGTTAAAGTTTTCAATCGCATTCTTCACGGAATTAACTTGATAAACATTTTCAATTGTTTTGCTGTTTTTGTTGCCACGTAAGATGATATGATATTTATTTTTTTGCTTATAAAATTTCGCTAAATTGCCATAAACAATTGGTTTAAGAATATTGACTTCATATGGTCCATATCCCTCTTGGTTTAAAGTCTCAAAATATAAATCAACGAAAGTTCTTAGAAAATTACCTTCGCCAAATTGTAAAATTTTAGTCATAAAATATTCATTCCTTAATGAATATTATTATACTACTAGATAAAAAGTTTTATAATAATAAAGATGAAAATTCGTAATTATCGCTTAATTAATAAAAAAATTACTAACCATCGGAAAAAAGATAAATACGTTTTTGACGTCTTATTATACGAAATAAATAACATCAAAGATTTAAAAGTTGACACAAAGAATATTAAGGTTTTTCGTTCCGCTCGTCATAAAAATGATATGCCAACCATTTTTACTCTTGGAAAATTTGATGAAGCTATGCAAGATGCAATTACTAAAATTAGTGAATCAGGAACTTCTTTAATTCACGATAATTCTAATCTAATTGTAAGTGATCACTTAACCATCATTGGTAAATCTAATCAAGCGTTAGTCATTACCTTTTTAGGAGGAAAGAAGCATTTAATTCGCACCGAGATTAAAGTTGATCAACATGGTAAATTCATTTCTCTTAAGGTATATGCAGAAATTAATAAATTATTAAAACCTCACGAAACCTTTACTACTGAAGATGTCGAAATCTATCATACCGATAATGTAAATGAAGCTATTAAGGATTTTGCCAAAAAGAAAATTAAAGGGATTGCTGTAAAAAAGAAAAAAGTTCCTTCGATTTATTGCACATGGTATTACTATGGGCAAACCATCACTTACCGTGATTGCCTCACTAATCTAAAGATAATTAAAAAGAAAAAATTACCAATTGATACTTTTCAAATTGATGATGGCTGGGAGGCTAGCGTTGGTAGTTGGTACGCAAACGAAAAATTTGATGAGATGGCAAAAGTTTCCAAAAAAATTAGAGAGTTTGGTTTAACTCCTGGCTTATGGACCGCTCCGTTTGTGTTAGATAAGGAATCTAATATTGCAAAAGCTCGCCCAAATTGGATTTTAAAAGATACGGATGGTAAACCATGTATCTTTCTTGTAAATAAAAAAGAACACTATATTATCGATATCACAATTAAAGAAACTTGGACGTATTTAGAAAAACTATACCGAAAGTTAACAAAAATGAACGGTTTTGTCTATCATAAGTTAGATTTTACAAGAGCCCCTATTACTGCAATTAATCCTAATTATAAAAATAAATACATTACGATTATTGAAGCTTACCGTAATGCTTGTCTAAGCATTCGTAAAGGAATGGGTGACTCCTTTTTCTTAATGTGTGGCGGATTATATGACCCAGTTATTGGCATTGTTGATGGACAAAGAAGCGGCAGTGATGTTTTAAGTATGTGGGATGCGCCTAATCGTGGCGGGAAAACTTTGCCCTATACCATTAAGCAAAACGTTCTACGTTATTATATGAATGAATGGTGGTATAACGATCCTGATGCCTTTATTATTAGACGAAATAAAAAAGCGCATAAAGGTTTAAAATTAAGCCTTGGCTTATTAAATGATGAAGAAGTGAAAACTTCTACGATTAATCAACTATTAGGTGGTGGCTTGTTTTCAATGACTGAACCACTCGACAAAATTGATGATGACCGTCTAAATAACCTTTATCACCTTTTGCCACTTAAAAAAGTTAATATTGATATGAAAGATATAATGGCAACCCCACGTTTCCCTAATGAAATTAGAATTAATCAACAATACCTTGCCTTAATAAATTACGATAATAAAGTTTTGAAAAAAGTAATAACAAGTAAAGATATTTTAGAAAATGCTAATAATAAAACTTATTCGTTAGTTGATTTTTATACTAATAAAGTTGCCAAAAATAAAATTAATATTAGACTTTTACCTCATAGCGCAACAATTATAAAATTAACAACCGAGAAAATTAAACATATTAATAACAAAGGACATTATCTATGTTAAGAATTGGCATGATGACAGAAACCATTTACCGTTATGC
>JAKSVA010000043.1 GCA_024408435.1 Bacilli bacterium | reverse complement strand
CCTAAAAGGTGGAACATGTTTTTCTTATAGATTTCGACACCTGGTTGGTTAAAGGGATTTACTTCTAATAAATACGCTGACATAGCGCATACTTTCATAAAGAAATAGAAGAGATAACCTAAGGTATAAGGAGTTAATTCATCAAGCTCAAGAACCACATTATTTACCTTACCATCAATCTGGTGAGCGTCTAATGTTCCTAAGTAAGCTTTTTCATTTACGAATGAAAGTTTCTTATTTTCAATATAGTTTAAACCATCAAGGTCTTCACTATCATGTGGGATAGTAACATCAAGCATTGGTTTTTTGACAAACAATAAGGTTTCAAATAAAACGGGTGAACCATCTTGAATAAATTGCCCTAAGGAATGTAGGTCAGTTGAAAATGTTGCACTAGTGGGTAATAAACCTTTATGTTCTTTTCCTTCGGATTCACCAAATAATTGTTTAAACCATTCAGCGATTTCTTTAAAGTGAGGTTCATAAGTCACAAACATTTCCACGCTCTTTTGGTGATGATACATATAATCACGTACCACGGCATATTGATAGCATGGATTATTTTTAAGATTTGGATTAGCAAATTCATTCATTGCCTCTTTTGCGCCATTTAACATCGCTTTAATATCAATACCCGCACAGGCAATTGGGAATAAACCAACTGCGGTTAAAACGCTATAACGGCCACCAATATTACTTGGCAAAGTAAAAGTCGTATAACCTTCCTTTGTGGCCTCCGTTTTCAAAGCGCCTTTTTCTTTATCGGTTGTCGCAAAGATCATTTTGTTGGCTTCTTTCTTACCAACTTTACTAATTAATAATTTCTTTAATAAACGGAAAGAGATACTTGTTTCGGTAGTAGTGCCACTTTTAGAAATAACATTAATTGCGAATTTCTTTTTCTCTAAATGTTTTAAGACTTGATTAATGTAAGTAGGCGAGAAAGTATTGCCTAAGAAGATAATTTCTAATTTATCATAAGGATATAATCCTCTTAAGGCATTAATACTAGCGAGGGCACCTAAATAAGAGCCGCCAATTCCACACACAACAAGTGTCTCAAAATTTGCCCGCACGTATTTAGCTTTTTCAATCATTAAGGCTAATTCTTTTTTATCATAGGTATTTGGGTAGTCTAACCAACCTAAAAAATCATTACCGGGAAAACTTTTATCATGAATTCCTTGATGAATAATTTTTACCTTTTTTTGGTAACTAGCGAAATCAACTTGATCCACTAAATGTTCTAAATTAACTGTTAACATCTTTTTTCTCCTTGTCTAATTCTAGCTTAATCCAATCATTAAGTTTACTAGTAAGCGCTTTCCCGTCAATAAGTGCTTTATTTCTTTCGTTTAAACCATTAATGGTTTTTCTTTCTTCTTCCGTTAATAATTTAAGCGATACTTTTAGAAATTTCTTTTCATTATCAACACTTAAAACTTTTACTTGGTAGATTGCGCCAACTCTTAAATAACGATAGATGTTTCTAATGTATTCATTAGATACTTCAGAAATATGAAGTAGGCCCATCCATTCATCTTCAAAAACCATCATCGCTCCATATGGGAGAATGCGTGTAACAGTTCCTTGAACGATTTCACTAACTTGATAACTCATTTTAGATAACTCTCGAATTTTTTGATATCATCAAAACACGTGATTTTAAATAAGCGTTCACTGCCTTTTAATAAATGAACTTTCTCATTTTTTAAAAAGACGAGTTCAGTGTCATCGTTACTATTTTTAAAAGAACGATAGGCATCATTAATAATTTTAAATTTAAATGTTTGGGGAGTTTGGAGACGAAAGATTTCGTTACGGTTTAAGTAACTAGCCACAATATAATTATTTGCCTTCACTAAAGTGTCATAAGAATGAAGGGCAAAAGTAGTAGCGCCTTTATTCATTGTTTCTTTAATGGCAATTTCAATGGTTGTCTTATCAAGAAGCGGCCGAGCGGCATCATGAATTAAAACAAGATCATCATCGTGGGCGATTTCTTTTAATTTACTTAAACCAAATTTAACGGTTTCACTACGTGAGTTACCGCCAGAAATGACCACTCTTACTTTATCAAAGTGTTGATTTTTACTATAGTTAAAAACATCCATAACTTTTTCTTTTAAAGTAAGAATAATAATGCCATCAATTAAAGGCGAATCATTTAAAGCTTTTAAAGGATAAAAATAGATTGGTTTATTTTTAACTAAATAAAATTGTTTCGGAGTATTTTGTAGGAAACGTTTACTATTACCAGCAAGTAGCAACAAGGCGTAATTCATAATTTCTTCTTTTCTTTAGCGCGACGATGCGCAAGTTTTTCGTGAACAGCGATATTATCGATAATTAGTTTGACCACTTTATCTAATTCTTTATCTTTACGGTAATCCGCCACACAAGCATAACTAATGCGTTCTTCTTGCATCAGTTTGATTGCAATATCTTTTTTGCCTTTATCATAGACAGCAATTGAATGTCCGCCACTATTTTTAACCACCGTCATACATGGAACATCGGTGATTCCATCACCAATGTAAATCATATTTGAATGGGGGATTCTTGGTTTACTCTTTTGGTTAATCTTAATATCATCATTGACATTTAAAACGCCCTTTTCGATCCGGTATAAGTATTGTGTCTTTTGTGTATAGTTAATGACAAATTTTGGCCAGACGGCTAATTTAGTGTCTTTATCATAATGATATTCACAAGCAAAAATCTTTTTGAATTTTTTCGCGATAGGACCGCCTTCAATAATTTCTTTATTGCCACTACTAACTACATAGTGCTCTAAGATAATCCCTTTACTAGCTGCGTATTCATTTAGTTTATCAAACCAAGTTAAAACACCAGGAAAGTGCTCGATATCTTTACCTAATGAATTAAACCATTTTCTCGTTGGTTTAATCCCTTTAGTTAATGCTTGGCGCACCGTAGAATATAAAAATGAGAGAATCATTTCACATTGAGTTTCTTTTGTGTTTTTGCTTACTTTCGCCCAATATTCAGCCGGCGTTAATCCTAACGCAGGGGCTAAACCATAGTTCTGCATATCTTCTTTACAAAGCGTATGATCGTAGTCATACATAATGGCAACAATGGGCTTCTTACTCATACATTAAAGATATTATCATTAAAGATAATATCGCTCAATTAAAAAAAATAAAAATTCTTTTGTTATATACAAAAGAAGAAAAAAGCATATAATGAAATACGTTGTTGCTCGTTAGGGAGGCTATCTTTATGCTTGAATTAAACGAAATTACTAAAAGTTATTCAATGGGTGCAGCCGATGCAGTCCAAGCTTTAAAAGGAATAAACATTAAGTTTCGTCGTTGTGACTTGGTGTCAATTTTAGGTCCTTCTGGTTGTGGTAAGTCTACGACTTTAAATATTATTGGCGGTCTAGATCAATACACAACTGGTGACTTAGTTATTAATGGTAGATCCACCAAAGGATTTAATGACCGTGATTGGGATAATTATCGTAACCATTCGGTTGGTTTTATTTTCCAAAGTTATAACTTAATCCGTCATCAATCGGTTCTTGATAACGTTGAATTAGCCTTAACTCTTTCGGGCGTTAGTAAGAAAGACCGTCGTGAAAAAGCGAAGAAAGCTTTAATTGATGTTGGCTTAGGTGATCATATTGATAAAACACCAAAAGAAATGAGTGGTGGACAAATGCAACGTGTAGCGATTGCCCGTGCGTTAGTGAATAACCCTGATATTATTCTTGCGGATGAACCAACTGGTGCGCTTGATAGTAAAACAAGTGTCCAAGTTATGGAAATCTTAAAAGAGGTCGCGAAAGATCGATTAGTCGTTATGGTTACCCATAACCCAGAACTCGCTATGCAATATTCGACGCGGATTATTAGAATGAAAGATGGTGAGGTTGTTGAAGATACTCGCCCCTTAAGTCAAAAGGAAATCGAAATTGAAAAAGAAAGAGATATTCAGGAACTTAAAGCCGCAAACATTGTTGATGCTGAGGCAAAAGGTGAAGAAGTTGATCATACAACGCCAAGATTTAAAATCTTTAAGAATTTAAATAACACGAAACTTAAAACTCCTAAAGAATTAATTGAACAAGCAAGAATTAGACGTAAACAACCTCACTTATCACATAAAGATCAATTTAAGTTGTCACTTAAAAATTTATTTACAAAAAAAGGTAGAACTATTCTTACTGCCTTCGCTGGTAGTGTTGGTATCTTTGGTATTGGTGCAGTTTTAGCGATTAGCCAAGGTATGAATGGTTATATTCAAGAAACTGAAGAAAAAACACTTTCTTCTACTCCTTTAACCATTTCTAGTAGCGCAACTGACTTTACTGTTATTTTACAATCAGTTACTGATTTACTCAAAAATGGTACTGGTGATATCGTTGATCCAGAACGCGCAAAAGATCCTGAAGTTTGGAGAAAGAACGTTGTTGGCAATCTTGCAAAAATCGTCAACGGGGCAATGAAAGGCGAAAACAATCTAGGCGCTTTTAAAAAATATCTTGATCATCAAATTGAAGACCCCAATTCTAATTTGAGCAAGGCTGCTGCTGGCCTTTATTATAACTATAATTTAAACTTATCGACTTATTATCCTGTTTATTCACCAGATGGCAAAATTGCTGACGTTAAAGAAGCGAATCTTTTAGACCAAGTAATGAATTTAATTACTAATCATCTTGAACTAAACGATGATATTTTCCAAAATATTAACATTGCTTCATTAACCCCAATTATTAGTACATTAAGTTCTCTTTCTGGTGGTTCGAGTTTAATTTCCTTCAACATGTGGGAAGAATTATTAACTGCTAATAATAATCCTAATGAAATTAACCCAATGATTAAGAAACAATATGAGCTCGTCGGTGAAAATTCAAAATGGCCAGAAAATTACAACGATATCATTGTTGTGTGCGATGCTAACTATGAAATTCCTGATATTTCATTGTATTCTTTAGGATTAATTCCTGAAGATGAAATGGCTTGTTTAATGAATGATGCTATTAATGGTACTCACGAATGGGAAGAAAAGTATCCTGATAGTAGAAAAAAGTGGAAACTTAGCGAAATTATGAATTTTAAGGATTATAAATTAATACCCAATTATTGTTTTTACAAGAAATCAGAAACTGAGTCCAGTCAAGTTACTTATACTGATGTTCGTGATGTCCCTGGGCAAGCGGCTAATATTTATGAAAATGATGAGCGCGTTGTTAACCTAAATGTTTGTGGGATTGTAAAATTAAAAAAAGAATTTGCTTCTAGTGGTGGAATGATAGGCGGCGCGATTGGATATACTCAATCACTTCGGAATTATATTGTCGAAAATGCTAAAAAATCGGATATTTGTATTGCCCAAAATGCTTCACCAGAAGTAGATGTGTTATCGGGTTTGCCATTCAAGACTAAAACCGAGACTGAAGATAGTAATAAGGCAGTTGCCTTTAGAAATTATATAAGTAAAATTACTACTGAAACAAAAGGCATTGACTACACTCACGCAAAAGCTGATGTGTATCGTAGATATCACGCTAAGCATGAATCAAAAGCGGAAATAGAGAAAATTTTAGATTCTATTCAAAAAGAGTTCCCCTTTCTTGAGCAACTTATTAAAGACATTTTTGGAGATAAGGCATCAATTCAAGAAAAAATAATGGTAGCAGCTTTAGTACTGCAAGGAATGGATGAAAAAACTGCTAAAGATTATGTTGCGAATATTCCAGATGATAAGAAAGAAGCCTTAATTAATACTATTTATAGTAAAGTATTGGATGAATTAATTGTTAATCGCGATATTGTTTCTGATGCGAACCGCGCTAAAGAATTTGACGCCTGGTATAAAAGCGAAACGCCACCATCAGATCCAACCATTGATCCATATGCATGTGGCTATCAATGGGCATTAAAAAATTCAGGCGATGGATTGTTTGCCACTTGGTACAATGAATTAATTGAATTTTCAAAAAATAATTTTGATGATAACTTATTAGCTTTTGGGCAAGCCAATTTAGATTGTCCAGCATCGATTAAACTCTTTGCTAATACATTTAATGATAAGAGTAAGATTACTGATGAAATTGATAAATATAATGTAACTGCTGAAGAAGCCGCGAAGATTAAATATACTGACTACGTTGGTTTTATTATGTCTTCAGTTGGTAAAATTTTAAATATCATTACTTATGTCTTAATTGCATTCGCGGCTATTTCATTAGTCGTTTCAAGTATTATGATTGCAGTTATTACTTTAAT
>JAKSVA010000042.1 GCA_024408435.1 Bacilli bacterium | reverse complement strand
TTTATAAAGAAGTTAGTAGTGCATCTAACGCTCGTAGTTATCAAGCACGTCGTACGATGGCAAGATATAAAGATAAAGATGGTAAGACCCATTATTGCCACACCCTTAATGCATCAGGCTTGGCGACATCACGTTTATTCCCCGCTATCTTAGAACAATTTCAACAAGCAGATGGGAGTGTAATTATCCCAGAAGTACTTCGTCCGTTTATGGGTGGAAAAAGTAAACTTACCCCAAAAAGAAATAAATGATATTATAACTACGCCGTCATAATTAAGAACTATGAACCTGGTCAGGATAGAAATATAGCAGCCATAAATAGACCTCTTAATGTATGGCGGTTTTAACTTATGAATGATATTAAATTTATGAAATTAGCTTTGCTAGAAGCAAAGAAAGCTGCTCAATTAGGTGAAGTTCCAATTGGTGCGGTTTTAGTTAAAAACAATAAAATTATTGCTAAAGCACATAACTTAAAAGAGAGTAATAAAGACGCAACTGCACATGCTGAGATATTAGTAATTAGAAAAGCGAGTAAAAAATTAAATAACTGGCGTTTATTAGATACAACGATATACGTCACACTTGAACCATGTGCTATGTGCGCTAGCGCTATCCAACAAGCCCGCATCAAAAAAATTGTTTATGCATTAGAAGATCCTAGTAATGGAGCAATCCATCATGGCCCATGTCTTTATCAACACAAAACAATTAATAAATCACCAATAGTTACTACTGGTGTTTTAGAAAAAGAAGCACGTAAACTTTTGCAAAACTTTTTTAAAAAGCGGAGAATTAAATTATGAAAAAGTTATTACTATTATTGCCACTTATGTGTTCACTACTAGGTTGCAATAAAACTAATATTTATGCTTATGATGATTATTGGGTTTCTCAAGAAACTAGCGATGACAACGAAGTGGACACCTTTTTTCTTGTTCCAACAGCGGTTACTTTAAAACGTACCGGTAACCAATATAATATGCCGCTTGATGATGAAAATTGTCGGAACAGTTTTAGAATTCAAGTTATTAATGAAATGGGGATTTATGATGATAAAACCAGATTTTTTGCCCCATATTATTCACAAGCAGTGATAGAGGCGTACACTGATCCGACGTTAAAAGATAAGCGCGAACAATATTTAGAAATTGCTTATCAAGATGTTAAAAACGCTTTTGAATATTATTTAGCTCATTTTAATAATAACCGTCCAATAATCTTAGCTGGTTTTTCGCAAGGTGCTGATATGGCGTTACGTTTAGTGCACGATTATTTTAAAGAAAAAGAACGCGCTAATTCATTAGTAGCGTGTTATGCGATTGGTCAATTAATCACTGATGATTATTTAACTACTTTATCAAACGACATTCATTTTGCTAATAGCGAAACGGATAATCAATGCATTGTTGGATTTGATTGCGAAAGAGAAGATATTAACGACACCATTCTTGTTCCGGCTGGGCAAAAAACTAATTCAATTAACCCTTTGAGTTGGACAAGAGATAACAAAATCGCTAGTGAAGAATTGAACAAAGGCGCTCGTTTTTTTAGCCCAAAAGGCGGCGAAATAGAAAAAACAAAGACCCGATTTGATGCTAAAATTGATGTAACAAGAGGAACTATCAAGGTTTCAGATGTTCCAGATACTGATGAATTTCCTTGTAGCCCTTTTGATAGTGGTGTTTATCATGTTTACGATTGGCAATTTTATTACACAAATTTAAAAAATAACGTTGAAACAAGAATTAATCACTTCTTTAATCATTAATAACAAAATATTAATTGACTTAATTTATTAATAAACTAATATAAATATACAATTTATAATAAATTGTCTTTCCTATTAAAGGAGTTTCTTATGCTTGAACTGAAGAACATTAGCAAGAACTATGTTGTCGACAAACAAGAGTTCCCAGCCCTAAAAAACGTGAGCATTGCTTTTGGTAAGACTGGATTAGTTTCTATTCTTGGTCCTAGTGGATGTGGTAAAACAACTCTCCTGAATATTATTGGTGGTTTAGACCAATATTCTTCAGGTGATTTGATTATTGATAACAAATCCACTAAAGATTTTACTGATCGTGATTGGGATGCTTATCGTAACCATCACATCGGTTTTGTTTTCCAAAGTTATAACTTAGTTCCACATCTTTCAGTTATTGAAAACGTTGAATTATCAATGACTTTAACAGGCAAGAGCAAAAAAGCTAGAGAAAAGCGAGCAATGTATCTACTTGATGTTGTTGGTCTATCCAAGATGGCTAAGAAAAAACCAAATCAATTATCGGGTGGCCAGATGCAAAGAGTGGCGATTGCGCGTGCTCTTGCTAACAAACCACAAATTATCTTAGCGGATGAACCAACCGGCGCACTTGATAGCAAAACTAGTCTCCAAGTTATGGAGATTTTGAAATACGTTAGTAAGAGATGCTTAGTCATTATGGTTACTCATAACGATCTTCTTGCTGCGCGTTATTCCACTCGATTACTTCGATTAAAAGATGGTGTGGTTCGTGGCGATACTGCACCAATGAAAATTACTAGTGAAGACAAAGATACTGAGCGTTTAAAGAAAGATACCAACGCAAAAACTCATATGTCTTTCTTAACAGCATTCTTTAGTTCGTTTAAAAGCTTATTAACAAAAAAGGGAAGAACCGCACTAACAATTGCTGCAACTTCTTTTGGTATTATTGGCGTTGCAATTGTTTTAGCAATTTCAAACGGGTTTTCTAACTATGTGCATGATGTTGAAATACAAACCGCTGCAAGCGTACCTATTAGTGTTGCACCATTTGTTACAACTTCAATTGATGAGGTTGATAGAACTAATCCATGGCCAGATGAACATGTATTAAAACCTTTTAACGAAGATATTAGCGAAATTACAACCCAGCATCATAATAATATTACTGAAGAATATTTGAATTATTGTAAACAGTTAGTTAGTAACCCTGAGACAGCATATGCTAGTAGTGTTTTAGGAAACCACGAATATATGGATTTTAATATTTTTACAAAAAGAGAAAATCCTGACGACCCAGATAATCCTGAAATCATTAAGGTTAATCAATTCGCTCCAGCAGGCGCGGAAGGAGCGCTTCTTTCTGGCGCGACTAGCCTTCCATCGACTATTTTTCACGAATTGTATGGTAATAAGCAGTATATGGATCAACTTTACCAAGTTATTGAAGGTGAGTATCCAAGAGAAGACATTTATACAGATGATAAAGGGGTAAGGCATTGTGACGTTTGCCTTATTTGTGACCGTTATAATCGAATACCAATTATGACACTTTATGAATTAGGATTATCTCCTCATAGCACAGTTTCAGAAGGAGTCGAAATCCCGTTCGATAAAATTATTGGTCATGAGTATCGAGCGTTTTCACCAAGTGATGTGTTTAAGGCTACAGGCGAGATTACTGCAACAGGTAGTTTCCCTTCGTATACAACCATTCAAGGAAGCCAATCAAGCTTTTGTGATTTAAAGGATGCCGGCGAGCGACCCCCCATTTGGCAGTGTGCGGATATCACAGAACGCGACCCTTCAACTGGTGCCTACATTTATAAAAGTGAACTTGAAAGTCTTTATGGACCTGATGTGCCTAGTTCTAGTGATGAATATAATCCGATTGTACTTAAAATTGTTGGCATTATAAGATTGAAGAAAAATAAATTAGTTAATTTAATTCCAGGTAGTGTATGTTATCCGGAAGCTCTTAAAAATGAATATATTAAACAAAGCCAAGCCTCAGAATTTAAGGAATATGCCGAACACGTAAGAAATAACTGGTATATACCAAAGGATGAGAAGACTCCTAAACTTTGGTCAGACTTTGTGAAGACTACACTACTAAATGCAGTGTATAAATCAAGTTCGTTAGAATTGTTAACGTGGTTAAATTTAGGTGCAGCTCCAATAAAAACTTTTGGTTTGTTTGGAAAAACAAAAACCGATTCAAACGGCAATCGCACATTGGAATTATATCAAACTCCGTATGGAGAATTTGATGACTATCTGTATGCTAATTATCGTTTTTCTAATAATTTTAAAAAGCCAACATTTGTTTATGATGATTATGAGCAAACTCACCGGCCAATTGATGTTGACATGACGGATATTGAAAGTCCGCTACAAGTAATCAATTACGCTGTTGGTTATTCAACAATTACATCCATCATGATTTTCCCAAAAGATTTTGCGAGTAAACAACAAATTTTTAATTATTTGGATCAATGGAACAAAGATCATCCAGAAAATGTTATTAAATATACTGATTTAGCAGGAACTGTTACTCGTTTACTAGGTAATTTAATTCAAATTATTTCTATAGTTTTGTTGGCATTCTCGGCAGTGTCATTACTCGTATCATGTGTTATGACAGGTATTATTACATACACATCAGTGCTAGAACGAACGAAGGAGATAGGAATACTAAGAGCAATTGGCGCACGTAAAAAAGATGTTGGGCGACTGTTTGAAGCGGAGTCAACAATTATTGGTCTAATATCAGGGCTAGTGGGGGTGTTATTTACCTTTATAATCGAATGGCCGATTAGTTTAGGGTTCGCTTCAATGTTCCCAAGACAGAATGTTGGTATGATATGTAATTTACATCCAGGTCACGCTGCGCTTTTAATTGTCATTTCAGGTCTTCTTACTTTAGTTGCGGGATTCTTCCCAGCTAGAATCGCTTCTAAGAAAAATCCGGTGACGGCCTTAAGAACGGAATAATCATGTTGTTTAGTAAAAAACCAGATGATATCGAAAAATTAATTAATCAGGCTCCAAAATATGAACCTGACTTTAAATCTGGTTTAAATACTGAACAAATTCTTGATCGCGTTAAAGATAATTTAGTAAATCACCAAAGAAAAACTGTTACTAAAAGTTATTTCGAAATAATTTTCAAAAATATTTTTACAGTTTTAAACGCTCTTCTTTTTGCGGTGGCTGGTTGTATGATTTGGCTTATTGCAATTGGTAAGGCCCCATTAAGTCGCTTGTTCTTTTTTGGCATTTTAATCTTAAATATTTTGATTAGTTTATTTCAGGATATTAAGGCACGTATTTTAGTTAGTAAGCTAACTCTTATCTCTAGTCCACGGGCTAGTGTAGTAAGAAATGGCAATCAAAAAACCATCCCATTTAATGAAATAGTGTTATCAGACATTATTGTTATTAAAGCGGGTGAGGTTATACCATGTGATGCGAAGATCGTTCATGGAGCGGTAAGATTAAACGAATCAATGTTATCAGGTGAAACTGATGATGTGAATAAACAAACTGGTGATACTGTTTATGCTGAATCAGTGGTTACTGGTGGATATGGCTATGCACGCGTAAAAAAAATTAGTAGCGCCAACTACGCTTCTCGTTTACAAGAAAAATCACGTGAGTTTTCACGCCCGAAAAGTGAAATCCTTTCATCATTAACTTATATTATTCGTGTGATTTCAGTTATCGCGATTGTCCTTGGTACCGCTGAAATTATTTCTTATGCTTCTCTTGGTCGTGATTTATTAGAAAGTGTTGATTCAATTGGATCATCAATAGTGGCAATGATTCCGATGGGCATGTATTTAATGACTTCAATTACTTTAACTGTTGGTGTCATTATTTTAGCAGGTCGTCGAATATTGGTAAGAGAATTATATTCAATCGAAATGCTTGCAAGAGTGAATATTGTTTGTCTTGATAAAACTGGAACACTTACCGACGGTAATATGGAAGTAACCGATTTAATCTCTTGTTCGAATCGTTCGGTTGATTATTTGAAAAATATGATTTCTCACCTTTTATATATTACAAAAGACGATAATTTAACCGCACGGGCTTTGAAAAGCAAATTTTCCATTAAATCGATTAAAGGTGATTATAGTGCAATCCCATTTAATAGTGAACAAAAGTTTAGTGCGGCTTCCTTTAATAAACATACTTACGTATTAGGAGCGTATGGCTTTATTAAATTAAGTAATGATAAAGCGATTAAAAGTAAAATCACAACTTATGAAAAGCAAGGTGCACGTGTATTAATTATTGCTGAAAGTAACCACATCATTAATAAGAATAAATTACCTAACGATTTAAAAGGTGTTGGTTTCTTAGTTTTTAAAGAAAGCATTAAATTAGACGCGAAGGCAAACATTGAATGGTTAAGACAAAGTAACACCGCAATCAGAATTATTTCTGGTGATAGTGTGGAGTCACTAAAGGCCATTGCAAATGGTGTTGGTTTAAAAGATCATCGCGCAATTTCCTTATCTGGATTATCAGAAAGTGAAACTAAGAAGGCGGTTCATAACCACGAAATATTTGCACGAGTTACTCCTGAACAAAAGAAAATTATTATTAATGAACTTCGTTCCATGGGTAATACCGTTGCGA
>JAKSVA010000041.1 GCA_024408435.1 Bacilli bacterium | reverse complement strand
ATTAAAGGTAGGGCGCCTATTACAAAAGTTATATAATTATATCTTTTCATAACTACCATTTAATCCCTATAATAACTATGTTATTACAAGAATTATATAATTATATCATTATATTATTTATTAAAGATGTCTTGCCATCTCTTCCGCATGCTTCGCGTTATTGCGGTTTTCTGGTCGATCAAGATATTCAAGTAATGCCGACTCTACAATATTATTTAAGGATTGATGAGTAAGATTACCAAACATCTTTAATTGATTGAAGAACTCCGGAGTCGTTCTAAATAAATAAGTCTTAGAATTTTCCGCAGTCGAATGACGTGGCTTCACCATCGTACGTTCACGCGTAACCTTCTTCACTTCTTTTTTAACAGGCGCCTCTTTAACTTCAACCTTCTTCTCTGGCTTTTTCTCCACTACCGGTTTAAAAGTCTTTTTAGAAGTAACTGCTTTAACTGTAGCTTTACCTTCATTGCTTTCTTTCTTGGAATCCTGTTCCATCATGTCTTCAAAGAAATTTCCTTTCTTCATAAATCTACCCTCCTAGGTATCAGTGCTATCATTATATCATTATATCATTATATAACAACAAATAACGCTTACGAAAAAGCCTATTTTATTAATAAAATAAAAAAGTTATATCATTATATCAATATATCAAAACGCTAGATAAAAACTCGCATCCACGTGTATCGCATATACCCAAAAACCTTATAGAGATTTTATGTTGCGTACACGCGAAAGGTGGTGGGGGAGAATCTCCACCACTGTCATTTCGCGGTGGGGGACCCTAAAAAGAAAAGAGCCAGTAAAGGATACCTAGCTCTAACCTATGAATCTATTATAAACCCAGGATGATCGTATCTTTAACTTTTTTGTTTTTCGCTATTGCAAAAGTTATATCATTATATCATTTCAAATACATTTAAAAGATAACGTAATATTATATATTACAAAAGTTATATAATTATATCATTATATTACAATTAAATCGTTGGTGAAGGTGGTTCGATTTTATCGTAAGAAAACGATATATTTTCCGTTAAAGGGTTATCACGAACTCCATCGTAAAAAAAGTGAGAAATAATTTTTTTGTCACAAAACTTAAATTTTCCAATCAATACTTTAGAACCTTTTGTTGTATAGGATAAGTATTCTTTTTTCTCGGCACTATAATAAAAGTCTTTATATTCACTATTCTTCCAATTAGAAAATATTAAATTGCCTAAATCCGCAGGCGTTATGAAATATCCTTCATATGTAACAGGTTCTAAACTCGCATCTTTACTTTCCCGTTCATATTGATAATATTGATCACCTTTTTTTATAACGAGCGTTTCGGAATAAGATTCTTCCCTTTCTTGAATGAAATGATAACTCGTCGGTGTTAAAGCGTATGTTTCGTTACGTGGCTGAAGACCCTCAGCGATATCCACGCACTGTAGATATTCCACACCTTTCATAGCGAAAGCATCTTTCATTTCTTGTTCGTTTACGGTGTATTCATCAGTAGGTTGGGGTTCTGGATTATTATTCCCACAACTAAATAGAGATAAGCTTAATAAACTTAATAAAAATATTTGTTTCTTCATATCTCTCATTTTACTAGAAAAATTCATTTAATCAAATAATGTTAAATAGTTATATCATTATATCATTATATAAGTTTTCTCATGCACGCATAATGCACAAATGAAAATCGCCGGACTCGCCGACGATATCATTATATAAGTTTTGTATTTATTTCTTTAAACCAATTTTCTTCTCAACTTCTTTCGCAAAATTCCAGTAATCGATGACCGCATTCGCTTTCATATATTGCTTATCAAAGAAGTTATCATTATTGGTTTTCGCATTATTGATCGCTTGTGATTCTCTGACCTTCGTTTTAAAGACCGGGAACTTATTAGCTTTCGTACAATAATTTAAGAATTGCTTATGAACGGTATATCTTTCTTTGTACTTAACCATAAGCACGCCAAGGACTTCTAAACCATTATTTGCACTCTTCTTAACGGACTTAACCGCTTCTAATGTTTGGAGAATTCCATCAAGCGCATCACGTGTAGGCTCACTAGGCATAATCACGTAATCGGCTGCACATAATCCCGCAAGAACCGTTCTATTAATCGCAGGTGGAGTATCAATTACGCACACATCATAAAGTTTCTCAACGGTTTTAAGCTTCGTCTTAATCGCAGTTAATTTATTAGTTTCAAAGAATTGGTTAAGATACGCGAGATTCGCGCCACCAGCAATTAAATCATTTTCAATCGCTTTCTCGATTTTAACTTTTCCTAAACACACATCGAAGGCATCGTATTTATTATCGCCACCTAGATAACTAGTTAAATTTCCTTGTAAGTCTAGATCGATCGCTAAGACTTTATAGCCTTGCTTCCGTAAATAGAGAATAATGGCTTCACAAGTAGTGGTCTTACTCACGCCACCTTTTTGAGTACAACAAGTAATGGTTATCATACATGTCTCCTTTGTGTAAAAGTTATATCATTATATCATTATATCATTGACCTGAAATAATGCCCTGACACGAATGATTATATTATAAGTCCTAAGAATATTACAACAAAAATTATACAATTAAATAATTATATCATTATATCATTATATAACTTTTTAAGGGTGCTAATCCTGCCTGCGTCATCTACGCATACATGTACACATAGCGAATATACGCAAGAAAGCTAATCCTAGACTCGATAGTGGGGCACCTTCCAAAATTTTCATATCTCAACCCAATAACGGAAAGTGGTGGAACTAGATATCAAATTTTACTAATATCGATGCTTTCACTTCTTAAAGAAACGCGGAAGCATTTTTCTTTAAGTCTTCAGTTACTGTACACCAAATCTTAATCCCATCCACAAAATGGAATAAATTAACGTGGTCTTTACCTTGATTAGTGGTGATTTTATATTTCTCTAATTCTTTTTTAAAAACATTAGATTTTATCGACATTTTTAGCTATTTAACAAAAAAACATTTACCAAAAAGTGTCAAATAAAATTTTTTACTTGAAAAAATTTTAAAAATATATAAAATGAAGATAATCTGGGATTTTGTTTGTAGAATCTCAAAGTTGGTTTTGATGGTTTGAAATCAAAATCAAGAAAATAAGAAAAAAGGAGTAAGATTATGAAGAAAAAAATCTACTTAGCTCTAGCAGCTGTTCCGATGTTTATGTCGACTCTTGTTGGATGTTCTGCTTTGCACGTACATACAATAGATTCACCATACGAACATGATGAAACTTCTCACTGGAAAACATGTAAAGTCTGTCATCAAAAGTTTGATCAACACGAACACACTTGGAACGAATTTAACGATACGTGCTTTATTTGTGAATATCAGGATCCACTAGTGGTTCTTGAAGGAAACGTAGTAGTAGGTTTGACCCCACACGGAAGGGATAAGCTTACTTTTGATATGCCAGATGAAGTTAATGATGTGCCGGTTGAAGGCATTGCCCCCGGAGCGTTTTTAGGCTCAAGAGCAGTCACGGTTAAATTAAACAAAAATTTAAAGTACTACTATAAAGAAGCTTTTACAGGTACCAATGTCAGAATAATTACTTCTGAGGAAGGAGACACTATTCAATGGGAATATGATCCAGTGGACAAAAGAATGGAAAAACATAGTAATTATGTGGCAATGATTGGGAATCAATATTATGAAACGTTACACGATGCTTTTGCATCGGTTAGAGCTAACGATACAACCATTACTTTATTAAAAGATGATATAAAACTTGAATCATTCGATCGTTTACCGGTTAATTTCTCGATTACATTAGTCTCATATTATAGCAGCGCATTTCTTTCATGTAATTTTGATATATCTGCATCAGGCATTTTGTATATTCCTGAAACCATAACTTACAAAGGAACTACTCGGTTGATGTTGAGTTGCATTATGGAAAAAAGAGGAGATGGCGATAGTGCGAAGAATGGTAATCATGAAGACGAAGTCTATAACAGTGGATCTTTAGTGTTTACTAATAGAGAAACCCGCCCAGATGATATTACGGTTGGCTATGTTAGAACGTTCCATGACGCAGCTCCGTTAATTCCAGCACAAGGCGCTAAACAAGTTGTTAACGCAGCAATAGTAACGCTCCCAATTAATCATTATGCATTCGGTACCCTTCGTTTTAATCAAGCTCTTGATGCAATTAAAGGTTTAACCGAATATGGTCAAACGGTTAATGGTTTAACGATTACCAGTCCATTTGAAGGTGAAAAATTTGAAATTGGAGATAATGCATTTAATATTGCATGGGATCTTAAAGTTCCGGTTGGTGCGACTGATATACTCAAGGATGTTCATTACTACAACTTTCTTCCAAAAGGTATGTTCTTTGATTTAACTATTGGCGAAGGCATCACAAAAATTAGAGATAGGGCCTTTAATAATCGCATCGATGGCGATATTGATCATGATGTTGCCGAACAGTTAAATCTTGTCTTCAGTCATTTACTCACGGTCACTTTAGGCGACGACGTCAAAGAAATAGGCTATCGTGCTTTCTACGATAATGTTTCATTAAAAAGCGTTTCGGGTGGTAAAAATTTAGAAAAAATCGGTGAATCAGCTTTTGAGGGAGATGCCGAATTAGTTATAGCCGATTTTACTTATTCTAAACTTGCTTATATAGTAGCAAATGCATTTTCAGGCTGTAGCTCATTATCGCGCCTTGGGTTACCAGCAGGGGTTTGGCATAATGGACCCGCTTCTACATATTTCCCATATGATATGACACCTGAAAGATTAGCTTTTGCAGTTTCGCATACTAAAGATGATAAAACTTGGGTGAGAGAAGGTGAAGAACTTCCAAGCAATTTCGCGTATACAGCAACCACCCACAAGGATTCGCTTGGTAGGTTTGATCAAGTTGGTTATGCCGCTACTTTCGAACTAGCAGTGGAAAAATGTGCTGATAATGGCGAAATTTATGTAACTCAAAAATCCGGAATGGAAAAACTTAACATAAAAAGAATCGGGCCAAAAGGCGAAGACGGGGCGTATGGAAAAAGCTTTGCACTTACGGTTGATCCAGCAATAAATAATTTTACTATCACTAGTGATAAAGCTGATAAGAAATTAAGTATTAGTGAAAATTATTGGTTTGCTGTAACTAATGCAAAGGTTGATGCAAAAATTGAAATAGAGGGCAATGTAGCTGGTGGTTATAATTTTAATGACGTTGGTACCTTTGCAATTAGACAAGAATATGGTGTGAATCCAGATGATTATAATGTAACAATTTCATGCGACGACAAAGTGGAATGTACTGCAAAGCATAATGAATTTACTTTTGCGCAAAAGAATTATGACGGCTTTGGTTTATTTAACTTTACCATTGATAATAATAATGTAACCCATATCAAAGGTGGTTCGAAGTTAGGAGAACAAGCGAAAGCCATAACGTTCGGCCGCACGTGTGAACAATCGTCAGAAGTAAAATTAGATGGTACTATGACTATTGCTGCTGCTAGCAATTTAGAAAGTGCGGTCATAACTGATGAAGTCACATCAATCGGAAAGTTCTTCACCTACCCAAATAATGATACTAAAGGAGTCCTAAAAGAAGTAGTTCTCGGAAGAGGAATTACAAAAATTGAGGACGAAGCGTTCAAATATCGTGATGGTCTTATATCGATTACACTCCCTGATACTATAACTTCAATTGGGGCAGATGCATTCCACATGTGTGGGTTTTCTAATATTGACATTCCTGCTTCTGTGACTTCTATCGGAGATTCTGCATTTAACGATTGCTTTGCCTTAAAAAGTGTATCTATACCCGCAGATAGTGAATTAAAAACCATCGGCTCAAACGCATTCACTTATTGTAAGAATTTAAGAGATATATCATTTGGTAATAAACTAACTACAATTGGTTATCAAGCGTTTAGTGATGACGACAATCTTACTGAGATTAAACTTCCTAGCACAATAGAAACGATCAGTGATCGTGCATTTAGTTTCTGTGATTCTTTAAAAAGCGTGTATTTACCAGATGACAACGCCTTAAAATATATTGGACAATATGCATTTTTGGATTGTTATTCCTTAACAAGTTTCCGCTTTGGAGATAACGTTAATAACTGGAAAGCTGGTAGTACGGATATAGAGGCTACAGACATAGCCGATACCGCAAAAGCGGCTGAATATTTAAGAGATACATACAAAGATAAAGTTTGGCAGCGCAGTGCATAAAGAGACGAGGCATAGTTAATCATGATTAGATCGGCGCTACACATCTATCGTAAAAACGTTTGGAACATCTTTGCGGTCACTGGCATTGTTGCTTTTGGTGTAGTAGTTGCACTTATGGTTGCCACTCCAGTTATTTATAATTTACTTTTCTATAACATAACTAGAGTTGTTTCTAGTGCAACCGCCATACCTATGTCCGGTTTTGAATTTAATGCTTTTGTTAACTCTCTTAATAAGCAAATTGGAGGATTAAATTGGAATAATCCAGTTGAATCAATCCAAGGGTTATTGGACACCAAAGGTTACATCCGTATGTTTACTCAAGCCTTAATGGATTCAGGATTCCAAAAAGA
>JAKSVA010000040.1 GCA_024408435.1 Bacilli bacterium | reverse complement strand
TTACTTTTTTCTTTTCTAGTTAAAACGTTAGCGATAATCTTTTTTAATAAATGTTCATAGCCAAAATAAACACAACCAATTTTTTCTTCAATAACTTTGTTATTAATAACGATTGATGGCACATTATAAGATGACATATTTGCAATATCTTTATCATCTAAAGCGTCATCAAAAATAATTGCGCCATCAACGTGAGAGGTAATCACCTTCTCAACCATTTTCTTAGCTTCTTCTTTATCATGACTTGTGACAAAAAGCGATAAGACAAATCCTTTTTCTTTCGCGCTTTCGGTTAAACCATAAAGTAAATTAGAAATATAAACATAGTTTGCACTAGGAATAATCACTCCAATGTGGGTTGTGCGATTAGTGGCAAGCGCTTGGGCTAAGGCACTTGGTTTATAGCCTAAACGCGCGATAGTAGCTTTTACTTTATTTTTTGTTTCTTCGCGGACATTACTTTGATTGTTAATCACTCGCGAAACCGTGGCTAAAGAAACGCCCGAAGCTTTAGCGACTTCATAGATGGTGACACGATCTTTCAAATTATCCATGTATTTACATTATAATATTTTTATTTCATTAATATGAAAAAATAAATCATTGCTATGAAAATTACTTTCAAAATGAATTAAAGGCGAACAGTTTTTAATCGCTTATTAACAATATTTTTCCGACCAAATTTTGCTTCTGGTTTATTATCAAGCATGACTAAGTCACCCGTAAAGCCACAAGTGGTGTTAATAACTAAGGCGCTACCAATTCCATATGTATCAACTGGTACTTTTAGTTTTACCCATTCTTGAATCTTCTTTAAAGTAAAACTAGAAGAAACAACAATCTTTACATAAGAATAGCCATTCTCATCAAGCGCTTTCCTTAAAGCGATAATTAATTCTTTTGCCACTCCATGAACATCACCTTTAACTTTTTTATTCTTAAAGTATTTATCTACGAGTGCTTTAGAAGTGTCAACGCGTACAGCTCTTAAATCAGTTTTTAACGCTTTCGCTAATTTAAGGGCATCAGTAATAACGTCGTTATTATAATCCACAAGGGCAGTTACTTTTTCTTTCGGGAATGTTTGATGATAAAATTTTGCGGCCTTAATTACATCACCATGGCACATTTGAATTAAGGCATGGGGCATGGTTCCCATACCTTTTCCACCCCAATATAATCCTTGGGCATCCGTTGAGACTTTTTTTACGCCTGCTACATAAGTAGCGTAGCCATCACCCGCTTGCGTTAAATAATCATCTTGGCGATCCGCCATTGAAAACATATCATATTTATTGCCTAAAACCTTTTTAATCCGATACACATTAGTAGCAACACTAGTGCGTCTTGCTAAAATACCATCGATTAGTGATTCAAGATAACCAAAATCTTCATAACGACCAGTAATTTTTAACACTGGTTCATTTTCTTTAATGATGTCACCATCATTTAAAGCTTCAATCTTTAATTGTTTTGGATTTTTCGCAAAAGTGGCAATTAAAGCAATCACTTCATCAATGCCACAAAGCATTGCATCATTCTCACGTTGAAAGAATTGCATCGTGACTTTATGATTGGCTAAATGACGTGCCACGATTTTTCTTGTTTTAAGAAAATAGTTTGCGCTATAAAAACCACTAGCAATTTCTTTGGGAAATTGAAAAGTTTTATTAGTTAAGCGCTTAATTTTGCCTTTTTCTTTTAAAGTAATTTCTAATTCTTTCATACTCTCTTTAAGATTAAACGATAAATCGTTTTCTTTTCCTTTCTAAACTTACTTTCGTATTCACTTAAGGAATCATCCTTATCTAATTTATTATAATGAGGATTATCTAAGATAATAGTAAATTTTTCTTTTTCTAGTACAAGTTTTGTGTATTCATATAAATTTTTTTGATCAGTTTTAAAGATAATTAAACCATCTTTTTTTAAAATTCGATGATAGTCATTCATAAATAGTGGCGAGGTTAATCTTCTCTTTGCGTGTTTCTTCTTTGGCCACGGATCAGAAAAATTAAGATATATTTTATTGATTGAATGATTTTTTAAAGCATGCGATACATTAATAAAATTATCATAGATAACTCTTACATTATTAATATCGTTCTCAATAATTTTTTTGACCGCTGGTGCGGCTACTGATATTACTCGTTCAATCATTAGATAATGAACTTTTGGATGTTTAATCGCTTGGTTAATAATAAAGTCACCTTTACCACCACCGATTTCCATTTCTAATGTATCATTAAAAAATTTATCTTCTTTAAACGTTGGATAGGCTAAATCACTATGCTCTTTTAAAAATGGCAACGCCCATGGTTTATATTTAGTTCTCATTTTTTCGCATTCATTAAATTATAAATGGCATGAGCATAAACGCTCATTAACATAAATAAATCATTAATCGGGATAAACTCATCATCTTGATGCATATGATAATTTTTGTTAACCCCTTCAGCACCAAAGGCAACGGTATTACCAATTTCTTTTGCGTAAGTACCACCACCACTAAACATTGGTTTATTTTTGTAGTCACCGGTTTCTTTTTGGTAAGCATCCATTAATAAAGAGACTAGAGGCGATTTAACATTAAATAAAAGTGGGTCGTGGTGGTTTTCTTTTACTAGAGTAAAGTTAAACGATTTTAAAAGTTTCTTTTTAATTATTTCGTGCTTGGTGTTTTCGGGGCGACGACAATCAATTGCTAAAGTTAATTGATGATTTTGATAATTAACTAATCCAACACTAAAAGTAGTTTCTCCTAAATTCTTTGTTTGATAATAAGCACCTAGTTTATGGCCTTTAGAATCAAGAAAAGTTTTAGCGATATTTAACGCGACTTGATCGTGATTTAATTTTGCTAGTTCTTGTAAACCTAACAAAAAGGCGTTCTTACCTAATTCAGGAGTTGAGCCATGAGCACTAACACCAATAAAGGTAATTTCATCGCCTTTAATTTTATGTGGTACTTTTAATTTATTTTTAATTGCGTTTATATTTGTGACTTTAAAAGTGGCTTCACCAATTACAATATTAGGCGCTTTGCCCCCTTTAATTGAAACAATATTTTTTAAATTAATGTTTTTCTTCATCACTATCCCGGTTGAACCTTTTTCCCCATACACAACTGGGAATGCTGAATCAGGGGTAAAACCATAAGTAGGCGCTTTATGTGTCTTTGCATAACTAGTTAAACAAGAAGAGCCGCGTTCTTCATCACCGCCAGCAAAGATTTTGACTTGGGCATTTTTAATTAAGCCTTTTTCTTTTAAAGCAATCGCCGCATAAGTCGCAGCGAGTAATGGGCCCTTATCATCAGCCACACCACGTCCAATTAATTTATTTTTTTCTACTCTAACTTTAAAAAGCTTTGTGTCATTTACTGGTACAACGTCAAGATGAGCGAAAATACCAATCACTGGGCCTTTATTGCCATAACTTAATTCAACGTAACGTTTATTCCGTTCAACCTTAAAACCGTTCCTTCTTCCTAAACTAGCGAATTTAGTTAAAGCATCATCTACATATTTACCATAAGGCTTAGTCGATGAAACAGTTTCCGCATCATAAATGCTAGGAATCATTACTAGTTCTTTAATACTTTTTAACAATTGCTTTTGGTATGGTTTAGTAAGTTTTTTAAAATCCATTATTTATTCTCCAAATAAATATAATAGATACCTAAGATAGTTAAATAAGGATAATAAGTAGCCTTCTTTAAAATTGGACGAATTAATGAAGCACCCCCACCAGTAACAATAACTTTCATATCCTTCCCCAATATTTTTTGATAATTTTTCATAAAACCTTCAAGCGAATAAACTAAGGAATAAAGAACGCCGTTATTAATACAACTAATCGTAGTTTTGCCCATAAAGTTATCAGAATACTCTAGTTTAATCTCTGGTAAGCTAGCGGTATGATAAAACATTGAACGAGCAGAACCTTCTAATCCAGAAAAGAAGGAGGCGCCAATAAAAACGCCGTTTTTATCTAACGCTAAAACTTTATTAACTGTCCCTAAGTCAAAAATTAATGTTGGCGTCTTAAAACGTTTACGTGCCGCAATTAAATCTGCATATAAATCACTACCAATTTCTTCCTTTGCGCAATTCACGCCAATCTTTAATTGTTTTTTTAATTGAGCAATATCAATAACTTTGCATTTCGAAATTTTCTTAATTTCTTTAATAACAATTGGCGTTAGTTTATGAACAACACTTGAAATTAACACCACCGAAAATTTTAAATCCTTTAAACGAGTAAAACGAATGGATGGATTACTTTTAAAAGTAAAATAACGAACTACTCGTTCTTGGTTAATTAAAGCCACTTTTGTATAACTATTACCAATATCAACAACTAGTTCCATACTTAAAAAGCCACCACATTCACAATCTTGTTTTTTACAGTAATTACTTTTTTAATAGTCTTACCTTCAATTTGTTTCTTAATAATTTCATTGGTAAGTGCTAATTCTTTCATCTTCTCTTCACTTGTATCTTTTTTAATCTTAATGGTGGTTTTTAATTTACCATTAACGCTTAAAGCAATTTCGATTTCCGCTAAACTAACTTTACTCGGATCATAAGTTGGCCATTTGCTATAAGCAATACTTGTCGTATTGCCTACTAATTGATAAAGTTCCTCGCCAACAAATGGACAAATACAGCTAAACATCTTTAAGAAATTAATCATGTAATCTTCATAAATTGATTTAGCTTTATAAACTTCGTTAATAAAAATCATCATTTGGCTAATTGCCGTATTAAATTGTAAGGCAATAAAATCATCAGTTACTTTTTTTACTGTGAAATGATAAACCTGATCTAATTCATGTGAATTAGTCTTACTCCATTTCTTTTTGATATCATCGCTAGTGAATACACGCCACACCCGTTCAATAAAACGTTTACTTCCTTCAATGTCACTCATCTTCCAAGGCAAAGAAGCTTCGAGTGGACCCATAAACATTTCATACAGACGAAGGGTATCGGCGCCATATTTTTTAATGATATCATCAGGGTTAATAACATTACCCCGGCTCTTACTCATCTTCTCGCCGTTCTCGCCTAAAATCATTCCTTGGTGGAATAATTTCTTAAATGGTTCATTACTAGATACAACATTAATATCATGTAAAAACTTATGCCAGAAACGAGCGTAAAGTAAATGAAGCACCGCGTGTTCACTACCACCAATATATAAATCAACGGGTAACCAATGGTCGAGAAGTTTTTTATCACCAATTTCTTTTTCGTTCTTTGGATCAATGTAACGAATATAATACCAACAAGAACCGGCCCATTGTGGCATGGTGTTAGTTTCGCGCTTAGCCACACGACCATCTTTTAATTTCACATTAAGCCAATCTTTAGCGCTAGCTAATGGTGACTCACCGGTTCCGCTTGGCGCATATTTATCTAACTTTGGTAAAGTTAATGGTAAATCTTTTATTTCTAATGGAATAATCTTCTCATCAATAATTAACATCGGAATTGGTTCACCCCAATACCGTTGACGAGAAAATAACCAATCTCTTAATTTATAATGAACAGTTAACTTCCCTTGTTTTAGTTCCATTAACTTATTCGTCACTTGCTTTTTTGCTTCATCAATCATTAAGCCGTTAATAAAATCACTATTAATATGTTTGGCATCGCCTGTCATCGCTTCTTTAGTGATATCACCTTCTAATACTTGAATCATTGGTAAATGATGTTTTTTAGCGAAGGCATAATCTCGTTCATCATGGGCGGGCACCGCCATGACTGCTCCAGTTCCATAACTTGCTAATACATAATCAGCAATATAGATTGGTACTTCTTTATTGTTAATTGGATTAATCGCATACGCCCCAATAAAGACACCTTCCTTGTCTTTATTTAAATCAGTCCGCTCTAAATCAGATTTACTCTGACATTTTTTAACATAAGCTTCGACTTCTTGTTTTTTCTCTTTGCTCGTTAATTCTTTCACTAATGGATGTTCAGGAGCGAGAGTACAGTACGTACAACCAAAAAGTGTATCAACTCTTGTGGTAAAGACATCAAAGGTTTTATTACTACCTTTAATCTTAAAGGTCACTGTTGTGCCAAGTGATTTACCAATCCAATTGGTTTGCATATCAATGGTTGACTTTGGCCAATCAACTTCTTTTAAATCATCAAGTAAACGATCTGCATATTTAGTAATTTTTAGCATCCATTGACGCATGGGCATTCTAATAACTGGATAACCGCCTCGTTCACTCTTACCATCAATAACTTCTTCATTAGCAAGAACAGTTCCTAATTTTGGGCAAAAATTAACTGGAACATTACTAACATAGGCTAAGCCATGTTTATAAAGCTCTAAGAAAATCCATTGAGTCCATTTATAGTAACTTGGATCAATGGTTGATATTTCTTTACTCCAATCATAAGAAAAGCCAAGGGCTTTAATTTGTGCTTTAAAGTGCTCAATATTTTTTCTAGTGAAAGCTTCGGGGTGAACATTATTAGTTAAAGCATATTGTTCAGCGGGCAAACCAAAAGCATCCCAACCCATTGGATGAAGAACATTGAAACCTTGCATCCGTTTCATACGTGCAATGATGTCACTTGCAGTATAGCCCTCAGGATGACCAACGTGTAAACCTTGTCCACTTGGATAAGGGAACATATCGAGGATGTAATATTTTGGCCGAGAAAAATCGTGGGTGTCGCAAAAAAAAGTATTGTTTTTTTCCCAATAATCTTGCCACTTTTTTTCGATGTTAAGAAAATCGTATTCTCTCATACTTGATATATTTTATATCAAATATCGTTTAT
>JAKSVA010000004.1 GCA_024408435.1 Bacilli bacterium | reverse complement strand
TAATTAAAACGCCTTCATCGCATCCCATATAGAGTGCTTCATTTAATATAGAAGCCGACATTGGTGGACCCATCGTGATTGCTTTAACATGTGCGCCTTTCTTTTCTTTGATAAGTAGTGCCATTTCTAATGCAAACAAATCATACGGATTCATTTTAACGTTAGAACCGTCACGAATTAATGTTCCTGTAACTGGGTCGATTTTAACATTGCTAGAAGATGGAACTTGTTTAATGCACACTAAAATATTCATATTTTAATAATACATTAATAATAGAACATTATTAAACTATCGTAAAAATTCTTACTGTTTAAAAGATTAATGACACATTAAATAAGAAGGATATTCGAACTTAAATTTATAGTAGGATAGCAATATAGTTATCCAAAATTTAGCACTAGTTTAAAGAACGATATTCCTTACGTGAAAGTTACCCATCATTTTAAACATTGGAATTCCTTTGTAATGACTATATCGCGACATAAATAAAACATGAAAATTTGTATAAATCGTTATAGCTCGTTACAAATTATTCAGTTAAATTGGCTTTAACTTGGTCAAGAGTTTCTTGGGAAATGTGACATCTATCCTTTAGGAAGGTTGTAACCGCAATTGATAAATTGCCATCAATTTCTTTCAATTTGTTAATAAGACGTGGCCACTTTGGTTTATATCCTTCTTCTGGCCATTTATCATATGTAGTATAGCAATCAGTACTATAATCAAAATCAGTAAACTGTTCGTTGGGATTACATCTTAATCTACCACCAACGATGTGTGGAGAGAAACTAGTTAATTCATAATCACGAACAATGTCATCGTAACTAACACCAAGTAAAGCTTCAATCATAAAAGCGAGCGCACCAGTACGATCAGCGCCAGCTGAACAATGAAAGTAAATTGGATAATTATCTGGATTGGCTAACCTATCAAAAATATCTTTAAACATCTCGGCTCCAGTTATAGGATCCTTCTCTTCGCCTTCAATAATGCACTTACCTGGCAATTTATCATCAATTTTAGTGATTATATCAGCGTAAGTTAAATTGTCGTTGTAATAATAATATTTAATGCCATCAGCAAAAGGCTTTTTGCTAGGAGGCGGATTCCCATCTGTATCTTTTCTTAAATCAATTTGGGTTTTAATATCTAAAACATCCTTTAACATTTTTTGATCATCAAGATTGATAAAATCAGGATTGCGCCCTCGGTATAATTTACCAAACTTGATTTGTTTACCATCAGGTAAATCCCAGCCACCCAAATCACGCATATTGCCAACGCTAGGGGCGTTAATCCATCTAACATTATCTTTATTAACAGTAAAATGCCCACTTTTTAAAATTTTGTCAGTTTTACTACTATTTATTTTCCAAAAATATTGCTGGCCCGGGATTAAATTGTCATAATACATTTTTGGCACTAAAGCTGTTATAACTTCTTCATCTTTAAATTCAGCATTGTTCGCAATATGAAAATAGTATTCATTGCCACCATCGGGATCACAACTCATGAAATATGGTAAAGAAATATCATGTCTTACTCCAGTTCTACTCGAAATGTTATAAAAAATAGTATCAAATTGTGATTGTGATGTAGTAGCCGATAAATAATTGACACAAGCCTCATCATTCATATTAAACTGATCACTTCTATTTTTAGCACAACTGGCTAAAAGAGAAATTGCCATTAATGGCATTACTAATAATCTTAATTTTTTCATATATAACACCTCTTTTTTATTATACATTATTGTATTCAAAAGTATTCCTGACTTAATTCAGGTGGTTATACACTAAGTCCATTAAATAATTCGTAATCTAATGATGTTATCAATAGTGCTAAAATTAACATTATTTAATTCATCAACATCAATTATTGTGTACGCTAAATCATCTTTGACTTTGCTACACATATTTTTAATGTTGCATCCACTATCTGATAATAAAGTTTTTAATTTTGTTGTTATCTCAGGGGCATTATTATGAATGATACAAATCCGGTGTTTACTTTTTTTGCTACCAGCGTTAAGAGAAGGTAAATTTACTGAATTAACGATATTACCATTATCAATATAATCAACAAGTTGATTGATTGCCATAACTGCACAATTATCTTCGGCTTCACTTGTTGATGCACCTAAATGAGGCAAGATAATTGTGTTTTTAAATTTGGTTACTCGTGGATTAGAGAAATCAGTAATATACTTGCTTACTTTATTTTCGTTTAATAATTTTTCTAAATCGTCTTCATTAATTAAAGTATCGCGTGCAAAATTTAAAATCTTTACTCCATACGCAGCTTTATTAATTAATGATTGATTAAGCATTCCTTTAGTTGCTGGAATAGCAGGAACATGAATTGTAATAAAATCAACATTGTTAATGCAATCTTCAACTTTAGAAAAATATTTAATCTTTTTATCTAATAATCGAGCGTTGTCATTTGATAAATAAGGATCATATCCATAAACCTCCATTCCTAAATGAACACACGCATTAGCAACTAATATACCAATTTTACCTAAACCGAGAACAGCAATTTTCTTACCGAAAATTTCATTTCCTGCAAACTGAGCTTTCGTTTTTTCCGCCATGGTGGCAATATCAGGATTATCCTTATGATCATCAACCCAATTCTTCCCACCAATGATATCTCTTGATAATAAAAATAACGCACATAAAGTAAGTTCTTTTACTGCGTTAGCGTTAGCGCCTGGGGTATTAAAAACAACAATTCCTTTCTTCGCGTAATCTTTAAAAGGAATGTTATTAACCCCTGCCCCTGCTCTTGCAACAGCAAGAACAGTATCTGGTAATTTATAATCCTTCATTTCAAAAGATCTAACTAAAATTGAATCAGCTTTATTAACATCATCAACAATTAAGTTTTTGTTAGATAAATCATTTAAAACCGCTTTTGAGATGTTATTTAAAACAAAGGCTTTCATCTTATAAATTTTCCTTTTCGAATTTTTTCATAAATTCAATTAACGTTACAACGCCTTCCTTACTCATTGCGTTATATATTGATGCCCGCATCCCACCAACCGCGCGATGTCCTTTAATAAACGAAATTCCTTGTTTACTAGCTTCTTCAATAAATTTTTTATCGAGTTCTTCATTACCACAATTAAAAGTAACATTCATCATTGAACGAGAATTAACATCAGCGACTTTAACATATTTAGAATTGTCTAAATAATCATATAATAATTTCGCTTTCTCAATATTCTTCTTTTGGATGGCTTCTATTCCACCTTGTTTTTTAATCCACTTGAGTGTTTTACCAACAAAATAAATAGCAAAAGAATTTGGTGTGTTATATAAACTTTCCTTATCCGATTGTATTTTCCAATTAAGCATAGTTGGCGTAGGGAAAGATAACTTTTCTCTTATCAAATCTTCTCTGACGATAACAATCGCTAAACCAGCTGGACCAGCATTTTTTTGAATTCCCGCATAAACAACACCGAATTTAGAAACATCAATTGGCTCAGATAAAAAACATGAGGATTGATCTACCACTAATGGTTTTCCTTTACTATTAGGAATAGCTTTAAATTTAGTGCCGTAGACAGTATTGTTGTCACAATAATATACATAATCAGCATCATCTCTAATTGGTAAATTTGAACAATCAGGGATTTTTCTAAACTGGCTACTCGATCCATCTGCTACGATTTTTACATCACCAAATATCTTCGCTTCCTCAGCCGCGTTTTTAGAAAATATTCCCGTCACAATATAATCGGCTTTTTTATTTTTCATTAAGTTCATGGCAATGGCTGCAAATTGTGTTGTAGCGCCACCTTGCGCGAACATTACTTTGTAATTAGAAGGGATATGCATTAAATCCCGTAAATCTTGTTCTATTTCTTTAATTAGATTTGAAAACGCTTGGGAACGATGTGAAAGTTCTAATATCGAAACACCTGTTTTATTGTAATTTAAAAATTCTTTTTGCACCTCTTTTAAAACTTCAAGAGGCAACGTAGCTGGACCAGCAGCAAAATTATAAATTCTATCCATAAATAACTTCTTTTTTTAATAATGAAGTATTGTATTACTTATTTTTTTACATTTCAATTCTTTATTTAAAGGATTTAAATAAGAAACATTATCGCTTAATTGCGATGGCGTCAATTTTAATTTTAGCCCCACGTGGTAAATCAACTCCGCCAACAACCGTACGGGTTGGATATTTACTGCCTTTTAAAAATAAGGCTAATACATCATTCATTTTTTGAAAATCATTAATATCATGTAAATAGATGCTTAGCTTTAATAAATTATTCATTGTGCCACCATCTTTCTTCAAGATAGCCTTAATATTATTTAATGATTGAGTAGTTTGCTTAATAATATCACCTTTTACCAATTGACCAGTTTTTGGATCTAACGGAATTTGGCCTGAACAATAAACTAAATTATCATACACAACCGCCTGTGAATAAGGACCGATTGGTTCAGGTGCTTTATCAGTATAAATAATTCTAATCCCCTTATTAGCACAACTTGCTAAAAAAGAAACAGCTATTAATGGTAATAATATTTTTTCATAACCACATTATACTATCTTTATATTAATAGCGAATTAATATACTGTAGCGTAAATGATAACATCATCAATCATCATATTCGCTGGAAAATATATATAAATAGTGTTATTCCCTACATATTCACAAGAATATGAGCCAGAATATAATTCAAAGCCAAGTGAAGTAGTTACTGCATCAATAAAAATATAATCTTCATTAGTAGTTACTGTCGCTACATAAGCATCGTTAACATGTTCAAAACTTTTTAACGTAGCTCCATCACCAAATATAGTTGCAGTATATTTACCAGTTGGATCTAAAGGGTCTCTACCAGATGACATAATTGACCAAGTTCGGAAAATATTAAAATCATTTTGTGCAACAACACCAACAACTGGTCCAAGCGGTTTAGTATAACGAAAAACATAATGGCTTGTTTTTGTTCCTGGAATAATATCTTTAGCATTAAACATATTCAATGCTTTTTTAACACGATCGCCTTCTGGGTTTTCTTCCGTTTTATTCTTAAAGTTAATAATCATTTTTTTTCTTGTTGAACCATTGTATGGTTCCCAATTTGATGCCGGTTCGCCCTTTTTGCAGAAATTAGCAATCATACTTTGAAAATTACGCGAGAAATCCACTTCTTCATTAGTTCCCTCGCCACCCTTACCATTGAACGCTCCAAATAAATAGAAACAGTCAACTGCATGTGCAGCGCCTAAATATTCAAGAACGCCATCATAGCCTTTGTCAAAGATGTAACAATAACCCTTGCCACCATTCTTTGCGTGCATTTCTGCTTGATAATCACAAGCTGTATTGAATGTAAAATCATCGGCGTATATTCGATAAATTTCTTTATCAGTGTAACCTTTCTTTAATAAAGATTCGTGGTAATTATTCCACATTCCGCGATAATTATCGCCACCTTCAATTGAATGAATATATTGCATCGCGCGACATACTGCATCATACATTTCTTCGTATTCATTGAAGACATGTTGATAATAACGGAATTCGTTTCTTGTATAACCTTGAAGAATCGTTAAATTTTTAGTAGTCCCATCTTCCCATTTACTAAATGGGTCAATATCAATGCCGCCTGCTCCACGAACTGGATGTTGGTATTGTGTTTCATGTTTACCCCAAAACGCTTGCAGTAAACCTTCAGGAAGAGAAACTAATTGAGAAATTTCATTATATCCTTCCCATGTATATTCATTTCCTTTACTATCTTCATAAGTGACATCATTGTCCTTAGTTTGAATCGCATCGATTAACGGAAGCGAAGTATTCTCTTCACTAATTTGGTTAACTGTACCGCTCATCGCATAAGCTTTTTGAAAATAATTTTGTGCCTCAGGAATAGTGCAAAGAATAGATACTGCGCCTCCACCAGCTGATTCACCAGAAATAGTGACATTATTTGGATCACCACCAAAAGCAGCAATATTATTGTGAATATATTTAAGAGCTTGAACTTGATCCCAAATAGCGTTATTAACTGAATAATAATATGGATTCTTATCCCCTTCTCCATATTGTGTGTAGTCATCAAAATAATGTTCACCATTCTCTTTAACCGCTGCTAAATTTACTAAACCCAAGATATTAAACCGGTATGTAATCGTAACAAGAATCACTCCTGGATTATAGTGCGCAAAATAGAAGCCGTTATAAAGTGGATCGCACGTGCCTCCTGAGTTCCATCCACCGCCATGAATATAGACTAAGACTGGTTTATTGGAGCTTTTATCTCTCGTACTATTCCAAACATTCAATCTTAAACAATCTTCACCTTTTTTATATAAAGATGCCGGTTCGTTTTCTGAATCTTTTTGTAGGCAACTCATACCAAAATATTTAGCTTCATACACATCATTACTATCATCTGGGTCGACTGATTTTTTAAAACGCAAATCACCAATCGGTGTTTTCGCATATGGAACGCCTTTAAAGACATTAACATCATCTTCAAGTTGACCGACAAATGTACCATTTTTGCATTTAGCAATTGGCTCATTTTCCGGAACGGCGCTTAATTTTTTGTTTTCTTGATAATCACTTTCATTTAAAATTTTATAATTTTCTTTCCACTCATCAATTGTATGATAAATAGAAGGAATTTTAGTTCCACAACTAACTAATAAAGAAAAAGCCATAATAGGAATAAAAATAAATTGCATTTTTTTCATAGAAAAAACTCCTATCTTCAATTATATATTATGAAACAGGCATTAATAAAATTAATGAATAGGGGCGGTATGAGTACGTGTTGATCTTTGATGAGCATCAATGATGTTATCAATCGCCACTACTAATGCAACCATAAATGGTCCATCTTCTGGATCATCAAAAGTAACTTTAAATTGATCAGTGACATGGGTAACCACATAACCAGGGCCAACTTTTTTCATTCCTGGTATGCTGATAGTCCCAATCTTCTTACCAGCAAGTTTAATCTCTGCTTCAGGTATGAGTCGACCAATAATATCCATTTTTTCCGTGGTACCTTCAATTTCATAACCGCCTTTTAAGATATCACCTTCGGTCACTTTTGCGACTTGATTGCCAGAAGCATCATAAATTAATGCGCTTCTTTTAATTAAGCCATGAATTCTTTTATTACAAACTTTATAATAAACCTTCTTATTTAAATCAACGACGGTCTTCTTATATTTTTTGCTAAAAGTATTACTCGCCCAACTACCTTTAACTTTGTAGACGAGTTCGCCTTTTTCGTTAAGAACTTTGCTTCCCCCTGTTAAGGACATAAGTTTATTTTTAATTACTAATTCCATTTATTAAAACCTCACTATATATATTTTATTGATTAAAATTGCGTTTTCAACTCTAATTTAAAATATTTATATTTTAATGTGTATAATGATAAAAGAGGTCACCTTTATGAAAAAAATAATATTACCATTAGTAACTGCTATTAGTATTCCTTGTTTTTCTTTAACTAATAAGCAAACAAACTATCATCTTGCTAATAGCAAAAACAATGAATTAAAAACACCAGTTGACAATTCAAATGATGAAGAAAAATCTGCTTGTACATTAGTGTACATCGGTAAAGATTTAACTCTTGACCATATACCTATTATCGCAAGATGTGTTGATCTTTACCCCACTAATGAATCATCTTTACGTATTTATCAACGTGATGAATTAGCTAACACAACCTTTACTGGTGATAATGGCTATACCTATACTTTCCCTAGTCATACCGCTAAGTGTGTTGTCGCTCCATTAAATCCATATGTTGGTGTCGGTTCTTATTGTGATAATTGTGGCGTTAATGAATATGGCGTTGCAATGACAGCAACATTAACTTGTTACGCTAATGGAAATCTAGGAGGAGCCCTAGAAGCCGATCCTTATGCGGAAAAAGGTATTACCGAAGGAACAATGACTCATACCGTTTTGCCAGTTGTAAAAACAGCACGTGAAGGTGCGCAAATGTTATGCGATATTGTTAATAATCCAAATATTGGAAGCTCCGAATCTAATGCAATATTATTCGCTGATCAAAAAGAGGTATGGTATGTCGAATTATATACTGGTCATCGTTGCGTTGCTGTAAAACTTCCTGAAGATAAAATGTTTGTGCTAGGAAATGAATTTGGTCTACACACCCTTACAGAATTTGGTAATGATGTTATCAAAAGTGATCATCTTGAAGAAGGCGATTTTATAAAGAGAGACGGCAGTGGAAATATTAATTTATTCGATTCATATGCAAGACCACTAGATCCAAGCTTAGTAGAAGGTGGCGCAGTTACTGTCGATGGGCCCCATCGTCGGACATGGCGTGGTTTAAATCTTTTTGGTAGCGAGAAAGGCAAAAAATATGATACTAAAACAGAATATGAATTTATGTTTAAATCCGAAAAGAATGATTTTACTGTCGATGATGTAATCGGAATTTTCCGTGATCGATTTGATAATATTTTGGAAACACACGAAGACCCCAGTAAAGATGATCCAAATCATGCCGCCTTCCTTAAAGACTATAATGACTATCACTTACGTTTTATTGCTTGTGAAAGATCAAGTAATGTTCATATTTTGAAAGTTGATCCAGATGCCGATCCATCAATGGCTGCTCAAATGTGGTTAGCGTTATCACCTGCACGTTTTGCACCCTTCTTGCCATTTAATGCTACTATCACTGATGCAACTAAAAAATATCTAACTGTTAGTCCAGACGCTTATTATAATGATAAATCTGCCTATTGGATTTTTGAAACATTGAACGCAATTGCTGAATTAGCAAATGATTATGACAAATTGATGCCTGGATATCAAAAAAGCGTAACTGATAGTCTAAATGAATGCCAACGGATTTGGGAACTTGAATTTGATCAAGTTTATCAATACGCCAAGACATTAAATGATGAAGGCAAAAGAAGCCAATTATTTACTAACTATGGAATTAGAGCACAAGAAGAAGCACTAGAAGCAGTTGATAGTTTAAGTAACGATAGTCTTCATTTTTATATGAATATCAATGTAACGAGCGCTGACAAGAATATTTTCCATCCACTAGTAAATATTGAAAGATATGCCAAAAAATTTGGTTATGCCTATAAAAAGACCACTGATGGCGCTAATGTTAGTAAAGATGATAAAACATATACCATTGTGATGCCAGGAAGCACATATGGTAGTTATGGGTTGCTCAAGCTTAATGGCGAAATAGTTTATGATAAATTACATGCCGATTATAAAAATGGAGTAGTTTATATTGATTTCCCAATTGCCAAAGAATATATCGGTAGTGATGCAATCTCTCCAATGGATATGAATGAGTTTATGCCAAAAAATAATATTTTAGTTTGGTTATTACCAACTATTTTAGTGCCAACCATTCTTATAGGTGGTGGCCTTGCTTTTTATTTCATTTACTACAAAAAACGTAAAATTAAAACTGAACAACCAACTAATATTTCAAATAGTTAATTTATAGAGCTACTATTGGCAGCCTTTAAATTTACTTCAAAATTTAAGTAATTTGACAAAATATGTTTTAATTAATAAATTAAATTAAGGAGATATTATGAAACAAAAAGTACATTTAGTTATTCCATTCGTTGCTATTTTAAGTGCAGCTTCTATGAATAGTTGCGGCAATAACGGACGCTTAAAGAATCGCGATTCATTTCCAATCGATGCTATTAGTGCAGTTGGTATAAATCCAACAATGGAGGCAATTGAAAACGCCCAGATTGATACAAATGATTATTTTAAAACTCCTAATAAAGGAACAGTAACAATGAACGTTGATATCAAAATTGCTGGTGGTTTGAAATTTGTTATGTTTAATCCTTCCACGCAAGAATATGAACAATATGAATTTAATAACATTAATCTAATGACTAATAACAAATCAATTATTAAATGGGATTTTAATCATGACAATTATTTTGATGTCGTTACCAAAGACAATGAATATTACTTTATTAAAAAAGTAGATGATGAATTAAGAAAATATTATGTATCTCCTATAGATGGCAATAAATATTACCTTAATATAACTGAACAATGCGATGCAAATCACTTCCGAAAGTATGAAAATTTTGTTATGCACGAAATCGCTAGTAATTTGGGTATATTTGTACCAGCTCGTGAACTAATAAACAGCCATGAAGTTGATATTGTTGGTGCTGGTTTTGATATCTCTGGTTTCGGAAATGATATCAAATATCATTGGATAGGTGGCGATCAACCAAAACCGCCAGAAGGCAAAGAATATTTTGTGGAAAATTATTTCGCTCCTGGTCTTATATTTGATGATCGCTTAAGAATTGCTACCCAAGAGCAATATCCGATTGTTGATTATATTGACTCAATTATTGGCAATGAAGACATCACTGCTCTTCTTCCAATTAAGGCTAAATATACTAGAAAAGAAGATATGACAGCCGCTACAATTAATTATGTTGTTGATAACTATCATTTTGACCAGACTGAAGAATTAATCAAATTAATTGCTAAAACACTTGGTAAACAACCTACAGTTAGCGCTTCTGGGAGCGGCACGGCTAGCATTGATTATTTCCTTAGTTATCTTGATAATTTCATCCATCAACAAGAAATGGTTATAGATTTAAGTAACGCTAATCTTCGATTAGTGATAACCAAACAAGAAATTCCTTATTATATTGTTGAGTTAAAAGATTTTAATGCTCATTGTTTAATCAACGAACTGTTTGAAAATGGCGTGTGCGATTATCAAGAACCTGATACTAACGGTTATATTGAGTATAAATAATTATCTTTACTAGTTATTAATAACTTTGACAAATTTTATTTGCGGTCTTTCATTGTCGGGAAAAGGATTACTTCACGGATGCTCTTTTCGTTACACATTAGCATCACTAGACGGTCAATACCAATACCAATACCACCCGCTGGAGGCATGCCATATTCAAGCGCTTCAAGGAAATCATAATCCATATCATTTGCTTCTTCATCGCCTCTTTCTTTGGCTTTTAATTGTTCAACAAATCTTTCTTTTTGATCAATTGGATCATTAAGTTCAGTATAAGCGTTTGCCATTTCATGACCATCAATATAAAGTTCGAAGCGTTCCACAAAACGTGGGTCTTTACTCTTCTTAGTTAAAGGTGATACTTCAATTGGATAAGTATGAACAAAAGTTGGTTGAATTAATTTCTCTTCACAGAATTTTTCGAAGAAAGCATTCATAATTTGACCAGTCGATGTAACAAGTTTAGTATCGTATTCAACTTGATGTTTTTTTGCAAGTTCAACGGCTTCACTAAATTTAATATCTTGCGTAAAATCCACACCAGTGGCTTCTTTAATTAATTCCGCCATCGATACCCATCTAAATGGTTTACCAACATCAATCGTTTTATCATCATATGGTAATTGAGTTGTGCCGACGACTTTTTGGGCTATCTCACGAATAACGCCCTCACAGATGTTTTTCATATCTTCTAAATCACCATAAGCTTGATATAACTCAACTGTGGTAAATTCTGGGTTATGCGTGGTATCCATTCCTTCATTACGGAATAAGCGACCAATTTCATATACTCTTTCTAAACCGCCCACTAAAAGTTTCTTAAGTGGTAATTCGGTTGCGATTCTTAAATAAAAATCTTTGTCTAAAGTATTATGATGTGTTACAAATGGACGAGCATTCGCTCCACCTAAAATTGGAGAAAGAACACTAGTTTCTACTTCCATAAAGCCAAGTGAATCAAAATAATTTTGCATCGCGCGAATAATCTTCGGACGCATAATTGCATTCTTTTTTGCGTTCTCATTCACAATTAAATCAACATAACGATGACGATATCTTTCTTCAACATCAGTTAAGCCATGATATTTTTCAGGGAATGGACGCAGGGACTTTGTTAAATGAGTGTATTCAGTAACTCTCACAGTTAATTCACCTGTACGAGTTAACATTAAGCGACCTTTAATCCCAACAATATCACCAATATCCGCTAATTTAAAAACGCTATAAGGTTTTTCACCAATAATATCAATGCCAACATAAGCTTGAATCTTCCCTGACTTATCTTGGATATTCATAAATGAGGCTTTCCCCATTCTTCTTAATGCATTAATTCGACCTGCTAAAGTAACAATAATATTTTCTTGTTCTAATTTAGCGTTATCTTTACCTTCCGCTAATGCACGCGCTTCCTTAATTAAGTGAGAACGAATAAACTTATGACCAAAAGGATCAACACCTAATTCGTGATACTTGGGTAATTTTTCTCTTCTAACTTTTTCTTGATCAGTTAGATTAACTTCCATTTTATTTTCCATGTTTTATTTCCTTCTCTACTTTCTTTAATATTGTATCTAAATCTTTGTAGGATTTAATATTTTGTGAGATTTCGCATCTAATTTTCTTTGCATCTTTAAACGCAAAGAAGAATTTAGGAGCGATACTCCGTAAGATGGCAATCGCTCGATTCTCGCCTTTTTCTTGAATCAACGCTTTTGCTAACTCACGACAATATTTTATATTGTCTAATTGATTAATGTTATCTAATTTTATTTTTTTCGTTAAATAATGATTAATTTGTTTAATTAAATAAGGATTACCAATTCCACCACGTGCGACCATAACAGCTTGAGCTTTAGTAATCTTTAAAGCTTTAATTGCATCATCTAAGGTAAAGATATTACCACTAATAATTAATGGCACTTTTAGTTTCTTCCCATAATCCTTTAATAAATTATAATGAGGCGCCCCACTATATAACTCTTTTTTCGTTCGTGCGTGGATCGCAATTGCTTTTACTCCAGCTTTAGTTAGTAAACTAATGACTTCATCATAGTTAAGATGCTTATCATCAATCCCTAATCTAATCTTCGCTGTAACTGGTTTAGAAGAGCACTCTACTATTCCTTTAATATATTGATATAACTTCTTAGGATGTTTTAACCACGCTGAACCCGCTCCGCCAGTAGTAATCTTTCTTACTGGGCAACCTAAATTAATATCAAGGATATCGTATTTGATTTTTAATTCGTGATTAATGATATCAATCGCTTTTAAGGTTGTATCTAACTTACTACCAAATAATTGGATGGCAACTGGACGATCTAATTTAGATGTTTTTAAATAATCGATTGTCTTTTGATTATGATGAACAATTCCTTCATCAGAAATCATTTCGGTAACAGAATAACCTATACCAAATGGTTTCATGAATTCACGGTAACTTAAAGAAGTAATGCCCGCCATAGGGGCGAGCACTACTTGTGATTTAATTTTAACGTTACCAATCTGCCACATTATTTTTTGGCTTCTTGTTCCTCGACTGGTTTTTCTTCTACTGGCTTTTCTTCTACTTTCTTAGCAACCTTCTTTTCCATAGGGAGTTTCCGGTTCTTTAATAAGTATTCGATTTGTTCAGCTGTAATTGCTTCATGCTCTAATAAGGTTTTAGCAATTAAAGTAACATCAGCTTTCCGCTTAGTAATAATCTTCTTTGCTTCTTGATGAGCATCATCAATAATTTCTCTTACCGCTTTATCAATCTCTAACGCCACTTGCGCCGAGAAGTTCTTTTGACTACTTGTGTAGTCACGGCCAAGGAAGACACTACCTGTATCTTTTTCATATTGGATAGGCCCTAACTTAGACATACCATATTCAGTAACCATTAAACGAGCGATTCGTGTGGCGACTTCAATGTCATTATGCGCGCCGGTTGAAATGTCCTTAAAGAAGATTTCTTCACTGCTACGTCCACCTAAATAACCAACGATACGTGCGAATAATTCTTTCTTCGTAAGAATAAAGCGATCGTTTTCTGGAGTCATTAAGACGTGACCACCGGTTTGTCCGCGTGGAATAATGGTAATCTTTTGCACCTTATCACTATCAGGTAAAGTTAAACCAATAATCGCATGACCAGCTTCGTGATAAGCAACCGTTTGTCTTTCTCTTTCGGTCATTGAACGTGATTTCTTGGCCGGGCCAGCAATGCGACGATCAATCGCTTCATCAATATCTTTGATTGTTACTACTTCACGATTTTCCCGTACCGCTAAGATAGCCGCTTCGTTCATGATATTTTCAATATCAGCACCTGAGAAACCAACCGTCCGTTTGGCTAAAGCGGCAAAATCAACTTCCTTATCAATCTTCTTATTTCCGCTATGAACTTTAAAGATTGCTTCACGACCATTCTTATCAGGTAATGAAACTGTAATCTGCCGGTCGAAACGACCAGCTCTAAGTAACGCTGGGTCAAGCACGTCATCACGGTTAGTGGCCGCAATCACAATGATACCTGAGTTATCGGAGAAGCCATCCATTTCAACTAAGAGTTGGTTAAGGGTTTGTTCACGTTCATCGTTACCACCACCTAAACCAGCACCTCTTTGACGACCAACTGCATCAATTTCATCAATAAAAATTAAACACGGCGCATTTTGTTTTGCCCGCGCAAACATATCTCTTACTCGACCAGCACCAACACCAACAAACATTTCAACAAAGTCAGAACCAGAAATACTAAAGAATGGCACACCCGCTTCACCAGCGACTGCTTTGGCTAATAAAGTTTTACCAGTTCCTGGTGGACCAACAAGTAAGACACCTTTTGGTAACTTCGCTCCTAATTTAGAGAATTTACCAGGTTCTTTTAGATATTGAACCACTTCTTCCATTTCCGCTTTTTCTTCATCACAACCTGCGACATCTTTAAAGCGAACTTTACTCTTATCAACGCGTCGAGCACGACTTTGATTAAAGCTTAATGCTTTTGCGTTGGTGGAGCCAATGGAACGAGATAAACTACGGAATAAGAAGAACGCAATAATCACTGTAATGAGTAACATGATGATTGTTGGTCCCCAAGCATCCCACCATGAAACCTGGAAGGCATCTTGGTTCAAGATAAAGATAGTATCGTGATCATCAGGGAAAGCGTTCCACGCTTCAACTTCAATTTTATAAGAGAAGCAGTCATGGTAACTACGATGATACCAAGTTCCGCCATCTTTGTAATACATCCAATTGTTTTTAGTAACTGTAACGTATTCCGCAGCGGGGAATGCATCACGCCATAACTTTTTATCAATGTTAATTGAATAAGTATATTGCTCTTGTGTATCTTTTTTCCGAGCAACGCCCGAAACAACAGCAACTTCTTCATGCATTGAGATAACAGCACTTTTAACATAAAGGTTACCTTTTTCCGTATCATCGGTTAATTTTAAAACGTTTTGATCTAAGTAAGTTTCATCCCACACCGTAATTCGATTCCACATATTGCGTGTTAATAAAACGGTGATACCAACAATCGCAGCAATAATTAAGATGTATGGGAGAATCGCTAAAACAGGATTACGCTTTGGCATCTGTTCTTGTGGTTTATTCTCATTATCCATTGTTTTTGATCTCCTTTGTGTTAGTAAATTTTATAACGAATGTTGATTTGTGGTTATCGACAAATGTTTTGCGATACCGTGGGACATAAATGACTTTGCCTTTCTTATTACAGAAGACTGGCCATACCTTGCGGTATTTAGTGGGTACCTTCCAATCAATGAAGACCCGCCTTAACTCACAGATATGGTGTCCAATCTCAACGGTGTCTCCTGGTTTAGGTGAACGAATCTTGATTGGATAGTCCTCAGGGAAGATTTTTCTTTCTTCCGCCCCATGCGTGAAATCAACATCAAATTCCGGTGTTGATAATTTTCCCGGTTTCTTAAGTATATACGAATATGCCTTAAAATTGTCAATTTCATCAACACCTAAGGTAATAATGTCATATTCTTTTACTAAAGATACGCCTTTTGTTAATGGCATTTCAATATTCGGACTTTGTGATAAACATAGTTTGCGAATTTCTTGAATTCTTCCCGCGGAGATGTCGACATGCTTTGGCGAGTTAGAATTCACGAATTGAATAATTACTTCCGCAAATTCATCGCGATCAAGCGCAATTAATTCACGAATCTCAAGTTCGTTCGCAATGCGGATTTTCTTTTCAATTCCACTCACGAATTCTTCTTGTTCCATATTTAAATCATGGATTTCTTTTAAAATATTTTCACGATCAATTTCCGTTAAGCGATTAATCACATTGCGACGAATTTGATTCCGTAAGTATTTAGTTTCAAAGTTAGACATGTCGATAGAATATGGAACTTGATGCTCACGACAATAATCTAGCAAATCTTGTTTTGTATACATCAGTAACGGACGAATAACAATCATGTTACGTAACATTGATGTTTCATTAAGACCATATTCTTTCACATGACCCTTTCTCATCTTTTGCATTAAGAAAGTTTCAATTAAGTCATCTTGGTGATGCGCAACAAACACACCCGCTGCATGATACTTCTTATAAACGCGATTAAAGAAATCATAGCGAAGTTCTCTCGCCCATTCTTGGAAATTACCGACTTGCTTCATCCCCTTTGTGTCTAATACTTCTAACTTCACACCTAATTTCTTACAATGCGCAGTAATATTCTTTTGTTCCATATCAGATTCTTTGCGCTTATGGTAATTAACAAAACAAACCACGAAGTGACATTTAGCTTGATAAAGCATATCAAAAAGCGCCATTGAGTCAGGACCGAATGAGCAGGCAAGAATATAATTCTTCTGCGGAGAAAATTTATAAGAGAACTGAACCATTATTTATCTAAAAACTCCAAAATATCTTGATAAACAACTTTGTTGTTATTTTCATTAAGAATTTCATGACGCATCTTATCGTATAACTTTAATTGAATATTTGTTACGCCCAAACGTTTATAACGCTTATATAGTTTTGTTGGACCTTTACCCATATGTCCAACCGGATCTTCTTTACCGGCAATAATGTAAATAGAAACCGTTTGACGAATCTTCCGAATAAATTTCTTTTTACCGATTCGTTTCATCCCTTTGAGGAATTCCCGATAGAAACCACCAGTGGCAACAAAACCACATTTTGGATCTTTACTATATTTTTCAACATTAGCGGTATTGTAGCTTAACCAATCGAATTCAGTTTTAGCGTTAGGTACTGCTTTCGCAAACGCACCTGTGACTAAGTTAGCCATCTTCTTACTAGGCTCATCACGTTTGCTGTTAGGAACGATGTGTTTGGATAATAAATAAGCGCAACCCATTACCCAAGGATTTGCATAATCGGTTCCACACAAAATAACTTTGCTCACTCGTTCATGGAAACGTTGAATAAATTCTTGTGCCATAAACGAACCCATCGAATGAGCAAAAATATACACAGGTAATCCTGTCTTTTTTAAATTGTTTTCTAGTTCTCCAAAAGTCTTAACTGTTTTCGAGAACCCACTTATAGGCCACACACCAGGAAGATTTATGTCTTTGATGTTTAAACCTTGACCATAATGATCGATGCAATACACATCATAATTGTTCTGATTTAAAAAGTTTGCAAAATCATCATACCGTTCAGCAGTTTCTTGCATTCCCGTCATGATGATTACATTGGCTTTTGGATCCTTCACGGTCCAGGCATAGCCATAGAGCGTATCATTGAATGAATTAGTGATTTTAATTAGTTGTTTTGCCATAAAAACTCCTATAACAAGTGGAATGATTATAAATCATTACTAGACTTATACTATATCACACTTTTATCTTTTTCTTTAAAAAGAAAAACAAAGTATAAGATTTAGTATAAATTATATAATTAGCAACAAGTGGTTATTAGCTTGGAATATCACCAACATCAATTAATTGAAAATTAAGATCAATAGAGAATGAAGAAACTGTTTTTGCAGATATGCCAGGATCGCCGTAAATAAATCCAACTTCTTTTGCTTTATCCCAACCATTACCATTTAGTTTCTTAATTTCGATGTAAAGAGTAGCGGTTCCATCATCATTATTTGTATATGTCGGCCAATAATTTAATGGTTCGGTTTCACCACCAGGATTTTTACCTCCACAACCTTCGCCTTGTAACATTCTCTCAGTTATTTTTCCATTATCAAATATTAATTTAATATCGCCACAGTTATGCCAATTAGGATCCATAATAGAGAATTTGACATCAGGATTACTTAAATCAGATGTTTTGCTTCCTCCGATAGCCTTGACATTAATTACAATAGCCTTATCCAAATAATATTTGCCATTGCCATCTTGAATATCTACATAATTAAGGTTATGTAAATTAATCTTTTTATTGGTGTCGCCACCAGCAATCGTATAATAAGGGTTATATGGCAATCCATAAATTGAATCTACATCGACATAAGCTTCGCAACCGTTACTATTAACCGTTATTCTATCTACTTTAGTAAGGTTGGTGGTTTTTGCATAGAAATTAACATATTTTAGGTTAATAATAATGCGATAATACCCTCCGACAAATCCAACAGCATCATTAACGCTAAACACTTGCACGCCTTGATTTTGTTCCTTTAAAGTTCCATCTGTTGTTAAAGTTAAATAACGTGTTTCAGCCCAACCATCATTCAAGCAGAAATTAAAATCTATTGAGCCGATAAATTTAACATCAATTGTTAAGATTTCGTCAAGCGAATGCGAATAACTTCCATTAATTAGATATGTATATTCACTCGACTTCAATTTATAACCACGCGTAATATCTCCACCGATACTTTTGATAGGGTTAATCATAATCTTACCAGTGCAAGCGATTCCCGTTGATAAACAATCCATATTTATTATGTTGTATTTATTCATCGAACGAATGTTTTGACCAATATTAACTTTCTTATAATCAATAATCATACGAAAATATCCATCTTCTGTCATATTGTAAGAAACGCCATCAGAACGATTGTCCTGAAGGGCATAGGTGCCATTTGCATTCAAACTTACTTCAAAACGGCCAATATAATTATCCCAACCATCGCCTAAGAAGAAACTAAATTCCGAACCCGCAGTATTAATTTTAATATCGACAACTACCATATCGTCTAAAGAAAGATTAGGCAAAGAATAACTTTTTTCCTCAATAGCTACATCTAAAATGGAATTATGAATAGCAATCTCTTCAACTTCGCTCTTGTTTTCATCAAAGTATTTGCCACATTCACTACAATGATAATATGCTATATGACCATCAGAGTCGCGAGTAGGCTCAACCGCCGGTGTTAATTCACCATAATTATGATTAGTAACAGTAACATCAATTGTCTTAGTGACTTCTGTAATTTTTTTTAAAGTAACAGTAATGGTAGAAGTTCCAGCTCCGTTACCGGTAACTTTTCCTGTTTTGTCACAACTAACAGAACTACCAACTGGAACAGTAAATGTACAACTACTAGTTACATTATCATCGCCATAAATAGCAGTAATTTGTGTGGATTCGCCAACGCAGATATTGTCATCGTCAATTTCAAGAGTTAATTCTTTGATATCCTCTTCGTTACTCCCACAACCACATGATGTCAATGCCATTGCAAAAAGAGCAAACGGCAATGTAGCAGCAATAATTTTCCTCATAATATTCTCCATTAACGTTATATAGATGCCTATAAGAGATTACATGCTGATTTTACAACAAAGCGTAAAAATGTGTCAATTGTTCAATTATTTTTTAATTGAAGAAAAAACTAAGGAATATTTTAACTACATTTATATATCTATCATATTTGTAGTTAATGTATTATATTATATAATATCATATAGGCTTGAAGCAGATTTCTTATTAACCACTTCTTTAATATCTTTAACTTTAATTTTAATAATTTTTTCGCCAAGTTTTAATTTAATAACATCTCCTATTTCAACACTATAAGATGGTTTAATTATTTTGTTATTAACTAAAATTGAGCCTTCCGTAATTAGGACTTTCGCCACTTCTCTTCTTTTGATTAATCGTGTTAACTTTAAATACTTATCTAACCGCATAGATTTATTTTACTATTTTTCTTCAAGATATAATTTATGAATTGCTTCAACTACCTTTTCTAAATCATGAAGCCAAAGTTCATCTTTTCTTAGCTCAATTCGTAATTCTTTTTTTAAATAAGAAATCTTTAATTTATTCATGAACGGATAAAGGATATCAAAGAGTTTAATCGCAATTCCATTTTTCTCGCAAAAAGAATCAGATAAGAAAAGCACTAGCCGATCAGAGAATTCACGGATGCTTCTAAACTCTTCTGACATCGTAATTAAATCAATTCGCTTTTTCATTAATAAATTATTTACTTCTAGTGGCAAACGACCATAAATATCTTTTAAACGTTTCTTGATCTTGTTAACAGTTTTAATATCTTCTGCGTTCTCGATTTCTTGATAGACTTCAACCTTCTCACTTTTTACGATATAGTCATTTGGAATATAGGCATCTAATGATAAAAGCTTGTTTGGTTTATGTTCAATAATTATTTCATGACGCTGTTTACTAACCGCTTCATTTAATAATTTAATGTATAAATCAATTCCAATTGAATCAATAAAACCAGCTTGTTCTCTTCCTAACATATCACCTGCGCCACGAATCATTAAATCGCGCTGGGCGATTTTATAACCACTACCAAGTTCCGCAAATTCTTGAATTGCGACTAAGCGCTTATGTGCTTCCGCATTCATAATCTTATGAGGATTATAAAATAAATAAGCATACGCAATACGGTCACTCCGACCAACACGTCCTTTAATTTGATAAAGCTGCGCTAAGCCAAACATATCAGCGTTTTCAACGATAATCATATTTGCATTAGGAACATCGATCCCATTCTCGATGATTGATGTCGCAACTAATAAATTAATCTCACCAGCATAGAACTTTAACATGACGTCTTCAATTTCATCGCGACTCATTTGTCCATGAACGACACCAATTCTTGCTAGTGGAACAAGATTAGCTAAATGGCTTGCTACCGCATGAATTGAATAAACATTATTATGAACATAGAAGATTTGACCATCACGTGATAGTTCTCGCTCAATTACTTCTTTAACGATTGGTTCACTAAACGGAGTGACATAAGTTTGAATTGAATTACGACTTTTGGGGGCAGTATTAATTTGACTTAATGAACGAATCCCCACTAATGACATTTGTAGTGTTCTAGGAATTGGCGTTGCGCTTAAACTTAACACATCAACATCGCGTTTAATTTCTTTTATTCTTTCTTTTTGCTCAACACCAAAACGTTGCTCTTCATCTACTACTAATAGACCTAAATTATTAAAAGTAATGTCTTTACTTAATAAGCGATGTGTACCAATTACTAAATGAATTTTTCCTTCTTTAATTTCTTTAATATATTGTCGTTGTTCATTTAATGGAATTAAGCGTGAAAATACTGCTATTTTAACACCAAATGAGGCAAAACGCGTTTTCGCTAATTCATAATGTTGACGACATAGTAATGTCGTTGGACATAATAAAGCAGCTTGCTTTCCAGCGTTAATACATTTAAAAATTGCGCGGAAAGCTACTTCGGTTTTACCAAAACCAACATCACCACATAATAGGCGATCCATCGGATATGGTTTTTCCATATCATCACGAATTTCGCGATACGCTTCTTCTTGATCATCCGTTAAGCGATATGAAAATTCATTGTTAAACTTCTCTTGATAAATATCATCTTTAGGAAACGCAAATCCAGGGATGGATGCTCTTTCTTTATATAGTAAACTCAAACGCTCTGTTAATTCATTTAGACGATTCTTAATCTTTTCTTTTGTCTTATCCCAGGTTTTACTATTTAAACTAGATAATTTAGGTACAACACCCTCTCGACCTGAATATTTTCTTACTAAACGGAATTGGTTTAATGGCACATAAAGTTTATCTTGCCCAGCGTATTCAAGATGGAGGAAATCACGATGCACGCCATCGACTTCTAATGTTTCAATATCAATGAATTTACCAATGCCATTATATTCATGCACTACATAATCGCCTGGTCTTAGATCTTCGTATGAATGAAGAATAACGCCTTCTTTAAAGCGCGCCATAAAGCGCGAACTTTGTGCTTTAAAGTTAAATAATTCACGTGCAGTTAAGACAGCAATTTTATCTTGATATAATTCAAAGCCCTCATTTAAAGAATAAATCGTGACACCAATATCTTGATTAGGTAAGTTTAATTCAGTTGTTTCATCAAAAGGAAGCTTGGCCTCTTTTAAAATATCAATAACGTTATTCTTTTGCGCAACGTTTGCCAGAGCAATAATTACCTTTTGGTTAGAATGATGGTAACTTTCAATTGTGGATAAAATATTACGATTACCATCTATAACAATTGGACGAACATTAAAGACAATATCACTTGGATTTTCTTGATATTTTTTTGTGTGAATAACTTTTTTATGTTGGGTTAAAAGTTCAACCCGTTGAAACATTTCAAGATGGGTAATAATTTTGCCTTCTTCTTTTAATTCATCTAAATATTCAACGCTCTCTTTCCGTAGTAAATCAGTAGAAGTATGAAATTGTTCATCATTAGAATAAATGATAAAATCTGATTTAAAATAATCAAAAATCGAATAATGCTTATCTTGGAGATAACCATAATACTTATATAGATTGTCACTTGATTCATAATTAAGTAATCGTTCAATATCTTCATTCGTACGATTGATTAATAATTCAGAGTGATCATTATCTAAATTTAATTTATCATCTTCAGCTTGTAAGATTAGTTTACGTTTAATGAAATTATACTCATTAGTGGTAAATAACATATCACTCGCTGGGGTAATAGTTACTTCATTAATTTTATTTTTGCTTTCTTGCGTAGCGATATCAAAATACGCGATTGATTCAATTTCATTATCGAATAAAGATAAGCGAATTGGTTGATCATGATTAATTGAATAAATATCAATAATGTCGCCACGTTTTGCAAATTGTAATGAATGGTCGATCTTGTTAACTCGATAATAACCACTTCTTAATAACTTATTGATTAATTCATCAACCTCAATCGTTTGGCCGACTTCTAACGTAATAGTTAATTCTTGAAATAACTGCGGTGATGGTAAGTAACGTAACGCGCTTGCAGGGTGAGCAACTAATATTTTATTTTTGGCTTTGAGAGATTCATTTAGCGCATAAAGACGATGCGCGACTAATTCCTTTGAGGTTGCTAAATTTTCTGCGTGTAATAATTCATCAGCGGGAAAAAGAATAACTTTCTCATCGCCAATTAAACTAGATAACAAATTCGCAATTCGTTGAGCGTTATATAAATTACTTGCTAAGATTAAGATGTTTTCTTTATTGTCTTGATAATAACTAGCCAGTAATAATGAGATACCTAAAGTATCATCCACGACAAAAATCCCCGATTTGTTTTTTAGGGGGGGTATGGCATTATTGCCTTTTAAAACACTAAGTAAGTTAGTGCTCGTAAAGATACCTCCTTACTTAGTAAAGTAATATATCACAATATATATAAAAAATCTCTAATTATGTTATGATTAATAGACAGTGAAAATAACCATTCATAAAGAAACTCTATATATCATATCAATAATTTTATATGCATTAGGCACCGCTTTAAGCGTAGTGGCAAATCTTGGGGCATCCGTCTATTCCCCTAGCGCATTAGCTTTATCATATGCGATTTCTAATGCGCTCCCTACCAGTTGGGGAAAAGGTATTTCTCATATTATTGGTTCTCAACCTTTTTCAGAAATTATTATTTATGCTTGCTTCTTAGTAATGTTTTGTATTGTAATCCGTAAATTTCGTCCGGCATTTTTATTATCATTTTTAACTACTTTTATTTACGCTGTCATCCTTTATGCATTCCAATGGATCCCTGCTTTTTGGCCTGACATTAATCATAATTATCCTCTTTATCTAAGAATTATTTTATTATTGTTATCCATTTGTTGCCTCCCTACTTCAGTTGCCTTATTCTTTAAGGGATATTTATATCCTCCTACTATTTTCCTAGTCCAAAAAGGACTAGTCGCACACTATCACATTAAAAAAAGTTGGATTATCGTCTTAATGTTTGATATTACATTTATGCTAGTGTCTATTTTTATCATCTATGGCATTTATCAAGATTGGCAATTCTGGAACTATCACCTTAGTTATGGCACTTTATTAAATGTCATATTAAGCGGACCGATAGTAGGTTTAGTGATGAGTTTTATCGATAAATATGTGGAATTAAAAACCTTTTTCCCAAAACTAGAAGAAAAGCTCGAAATCGAAAAGCAGAAAGGTTATTAGATTGAATTAGTAAATAGTTTATTATTTATAACTAGCTGATTTAATTGCTCCGATAGTTGCGTTACTACCTTTGATTTTGATTCCTGAATGAGGAGCGTAGATGCGACTTGTAAAAACATATTCGCCTTTATTAAGATAAATCTCACATATTGAGTTATCTAATATGATGCTAACTTCATGAATATTAATTTTATATTCTCGATTTACTCGATTAGCACCATTACATTTAAAATGAGTCGACATTTTGTTGGTATTGAATTTAATAATCAACGAATTGCTTATTGTAACCTCCGTGTCTTTTTTAACTTTAAAATTAGCAATAAAATTTGTCCCAATGTAAGCCTTAACTTTTTTAAACTTTTGATACAAATTAGTTATCTCTTTAATCGGTTGTTGATAAATTTTATTATTTTTAAAGGTTAATTCACGCGGCAAAGTTAAACAATGTTTCCAGCCTTCTTTTTCTTCTAGATAAGAATAAGAATAACCTTCTAAACCCGCCCAACCAATTAATATTCTTCTTCCTTTATGATCTATAAAAATTTGTGGAGCGTAGAAGTCATATCCTAAATCCCATTCATGATAGTTATTTTTATTAATACGATTAACTATATATCCAGATGAGTAGATATTTTTAAAACGATTTTTCTCTGCTTTAAGACCTTGTGGAGAAAAGGAAAATATTTTTTTATGAGCAAGAGTAAAGACGCTTGGGCATTCAAACATATAACCTAAATCTTTACTCTTATAATTTTTAATTAACTTAAAATGCGTTAAATCTTTGCTTTTGTACAAAAGATAGGCACCATGATTATCTTTTGTCCGCGCACCTAAAACCATATAAAAATTTTTGTTCATTTTAAATACATATGGATCGCGGACATGTAAAGATAAATTAGAGGGATAATCTTTGTTAGTAAAGATAACTTTTTTATTAGTAAAATGAATTCCGTCAGTAGATTCCACTCGCATAGTGTTGCTTTCTCGACCAGTTAAAACATAATCGTAGTTACCTTTATGTTTAACATTTCCTGTATAAAATAAATATAATTTATTTTTATTAACAATAGCGGACCCACTATAGGCGCCATCTCGATCATATTTAGTGTTAGGAGAAATGGCTAAACCATGAAATTGATAGTTAACAAAATCTTTTGTGGAATAATGACCCCAATAAGTTTTCTTTCTTAAAGTAGAAAACGGATTACTTTGATAAAAAATATGAAAGCGATGATTAAAATAACATAACCCATTGGGATCGTTTAAACGCCCTGAATGAGGATATAGATGGAAATGAGGCAAAAACTTTTTTACGCTTGACAAGATAAACACTTCCCTTCTTTATTTAATGTTCCTTTAGATAACACGCCAATCTTTTTAAATTCACCCGAATTAGTGATAATGATTGGTGTAGTAATATCATAACCTTTCTTTTGTAATAATTTTAAATTAACTTTCACTAGTAAATCACCACGTTTTACTTGATCGCCTGTCTTTTTATATGCAGTAAAACCCTCGCCTTTTAATTGAACAGTATTAATACCCACATGGATTAATACCTCAATTCCATCTTTAGAAAGCCCTAATGCATGCTTCGTTTCAAATAGCGTTTCTAACGTACCATCAAATGGCGCATAAACGTAACCAAACCCATCTTTATCCATAATTGGCACTACCGCTAAGCCTTTCCCTAAAACGCCTTTGGAAAAAGTCTTGTCTTTAACTTGTTTTAAAGGAATGACTTTACCTTCCATTGGATTACCAACTTCGTTCTTATTTAATTTTTCATATGCAATTTTTAAAACAGGTTCAACTTCTTTCTCGTCTTTATAAAGGATGAAGGAAATTGCAAATGCTGCACCAGAAGCAATCGCAATACCCGCTAAATAAAGTAACAAGTTTTTAACTTCAAACATCGTAATAAGAATGCCAAAGATACCAGTTACTCCATATGCATTAGCTTTAACGCCAAGTAACGCCACAAACCATCCACCAATCGCGCCACCAATACAACCAGCAATTAATGGTTTCTTAAATCTTAGGTTAATACCAAATAGCGCTGGTTCAGTAATACCTAGATAAGCTGATAATGCTCCTGAATAACCAATCGCTTTAAGTTTTTTATCTTTGGTTTTAACCGCCACGGCTAAAGCCGCCGCACCTTGAGCAGTATTAACACAAGTGGCAATCGGCATCCATGGGTTAAATCCAGATTTACTGATTAGTCCAGCTTCAAGAGCGTTATACATATGATGGAGACCAACAATAACAGTTAGGGCATAAACGCCACCGATAATTAGACCGCCGAAACCAAACGGAATTGAAATAAACCACTCACACGCATACAAAACAGCGTTTTCTGCAGTTGAGAAAATCGGCCCAATGATGATAAATGATGTCGCACCGGTAATTAATACTGATACTAATGGAGTAACAAATAAGTCAATCATCTCAGGAACAACTTTATGTAGTTTCTTTTCACAAAAGGATAACAACCAAATGGACATAATGATTGGAATAACGTGTCCTTGAAAACCAGTTAAATACACTTTCCAGTCACCAATTTGGAATAACGTAATTCGCGCAAGAGTTTGCGCAGCATCTGCTATAACTTTAGGGTCAGTAGTCCCTATTCCAGCTGCGTGATCTAATAATGTTGGAATATCCCAAGCATTAGTGAGTCCTGGATGGACTAAAATAATACCAACTACTGCTGCTAATAATTTATTACATCTAAATACGCCTGCCGCGGATACCGCAATTAAAATAGGAAGACACGCAAAAGCCGCATTAGAAATATTATGAAATAATACATACCATACATTATCACTCCACGCTGGATCCCAACCAGGAATCTTTGTAATACCTTCTAATACTCCCATTAAGATTCCACATGCAACAATCGCTGGAATAATTGGCACAAAGATATCGCCCAAGGTTTTAATTGCTCTAAAGAATGGATTTTGTTTCCGCATCGCATCTTTTTTAACATCTTCTGTGCTCTTAACTTCAAAATGTCCAATCTTAGCCATTTCTTCATATACTTTGTTAACGGTGCCGGTTCCAATTACAATTTGTACTTGCCCAGCAGCCACAAACATACCCTTAACTCCATCAATGTGTTCCAACTGCTTTTTATTAACTTTAGAGTTATCCGAAATGACGATTCTTAAACGAGTCGCACAATGGGCTGCCGAGATTATGTTTTTATCAGTTCCAATGGCTTTTAAAATTTCTTGAGCGCACTTTTTATAATCCATAATCTTCTCCTTAACTTTATTCATAACAAAAAAACGAGATTTGCCCTAATTCTCACTTTAATTATGAATAATTAATATTCATAAGAATATTATACAACAATTAAAAAATTGCTTAAAAATATGGTTTTTATTTTTAATTAATTATTTTTGCCTTGACGCACGTTACTAGCGAAATCATGTAACGTAAAGGATAACGATTTACCTAAGGCAATTGATTTAATGACATCACTAAGAAGTGGCGCCACCGAAAGAACTTTAATTTTCTTACACCATTTTTCGGGTGGGAGAGGAATGGTATCAGTAATAACCATTTCATCAATAGCGGAATGATTAATATTTTGAATAGCGCTACCAGAAAGGATGCCATGAGTAATAACTGCAAATACTTTTTTTGCACCTAATTCTTTTAATTTATCAGCAGCGTGACAAATAGTGCCGCATGTATCAGCAATATCATCGACAATGATACAGTTCTTGCCTTTAACATTACCAACGATGGCGACAATTTCACTGACATTTGGTCTTGTTCTACGTTTATCAATAATAACTAATGAAGCGTTGAGTTTGCTTGCTAAGCGAGAAGCTCTAACCACACCACCATGATCAGGAGAAACACAAGCAATATTATTTAAATGTTTTCTCTCAAAATAATCGGAGAAAATGTTAATGGCGCTAATATCATCAACAGGGATATCAAAGAAGCCTTGAATGGCTGCTGCATGTAAATCCATACAAATAACACGGTCTGCACCAGCAGTTGTTAATAAATTTGCTACTAACTTAGCTGTGATAGGTTGACGAGGTTTAGCTTTTCTTTCTTGGCGAGCAAAACCATAGTAAGGAATAACGGCATTAACACTTTTAGCGCTAGCTCTTTTTAAAGCGTCAATACAAATTAATAATTCCATGAGTCTTTCGGTGACTGGTGCACAAGTCGATTGAATGACATAAACATCATCACCACGGAAAGTTTCATTACATTCAAATAAAACTTCACCATCTGCAAAATGGGCAATCTTGGTATCCAAGACAGGAACCCCTAAACGTTGCGAAATTTGTTTAGTTAATTTATGGTTAGCAGATAAACTAATTAATTTAACTCTTTTTAACATGGATTTACTCCCTTAAAGTTGTAATTTAATTATACTTTATTCGTAGAATAAAAATCATGTAAGCGGTTTCTTTTTTTATGAATAATTAAGTACTTAATATTTCATGCGCTTATAAAGATGTTTACTAATGATATCTTTAATGTGTGGCCAAGGAACAATTTCATCCTTTTTTACGAGATAAGCGTGTTCAGATAATAAGGCGATTGGTGTATCAGATAATGAATCTGAATAAAAGTTTTCAATCATTGGCATATCTTGATCTAAAATGTAACGAGATTTACCTTGGTTTTTCATAATGCCTTTAATTACCTTGCCAGTTTTTAAATCTACTTCAGTGGCGATTAATTTAACCCCTAACTTATCTGTCATTGGTTTAATAAGATAGGTTGGTGACGCGCTAATAATTAAATCGGTTGGCTGTTTAATTTTTAAGTACCATTCTTGCATATTCTTTTCGTGCTTTTTCCAAAACGCTTGGATATCTTTTTCTGGGTGTTTTAAATATTTGGTTATGCGATAAATCTTAGTTAACATGTATTGTTCTTTTACAATACCGAGCGCATATAAAGGAGCTAAACCAATAAGAATTAATTCATAAGTAAACCAAAGAAAAGGATGACGGAGCACACAAAAAGTGCAAAATTGAAACATCGCATCTGGATAGTAAATGGTTTTGTCAAAATCATACACATTCATAAGCGTTTTAATTATACACAAAAGAAAAACGCAAGACTTGCGATCTTACGTTTATCTATGTAATTAGAATTAGTCTTCAATTTTTTGTAGTTTACTAAAAGGCGCACCACATACTGGGCAATTTTCACCTTTTTCAACTTCGACATCAGCGCCACACACTGGGCAATGATACTTCGCCATTTTCTTTTCTCCTTTATTATTGTTGGTGTTGATCAGTTAAAGCCATATTATTGGTTAAAAGAATGCAAATGCAATCAATAAAACCAACAGGTAAACCGAGGAAGGTAACAATAAGCGCGATAATTAAACTCGCGGTTGTCTTTTTCTTAGAATAATAATCCCATCTAGTTACTAATTCAGTAATCCAGTTCACAAACGGAATAAGTAGAAGTAGAATCTTCACTAATTTACTTTGTTTATTAAATGATTCAAACATATAATTGTCTCCTTATTTAACGATAATAATTATACCACTTAATGAAAAAATGATATTCTAATGATTAAGGAGATATAGTTATGAAATTTTATCGTTGTAAACATTGTGGGCAAATTATTGCTAAGGTTAAAGACACTAATGTCCCAATCATTTGTTGTGGAGAACCGATGAGCGAGATTATTCCTGGTACCACAGATGCTGCTATTGAAAAGCACATCCCTGTCTATCAAGTTAAGGACAATATTGTTAATGTTCAAATTGGTTCAGTCATTCATCCAATGGAAGAAAAACATTATATTGAATGGGTAGCGCTTGAAACTAAATCAGGCAATCAACGCAAACTCTTAAAACCTGGTCAAGAGCCAAAAGTTTCCTTTGCGATTTTACCTGGTGATGAAGTTATCGCAGTATACGCATACTGCAATATCCACTCACTTTGGAAAAAGTAATTATTTCTTTTTTAACTGATCAAACTTTTCTTTCATGGTTGGATTACCATGAGTGAGTTTTTTAATCGTTAATTCTTGGGCTTTATCGTTCGCTAAACGAAGATTACGTTCAGAACTAAGTAGTCCTTCTTTAACTTTTTGGAGATGATCAATTGTTTTATCAATTTCTTCAATGGCTTTTTGAAATTTCTCTCCCGCTCTTTGATAATTTGTAGAGAACTTTTCTTGAAAATCAGTAAGTTTATCTTCGAAATTACTTATATCAATATTTTGATTTTTGACAATCGCCAATTGGTGTTTATATTCAAGTGAATTTTTTGCTGCATTTGCAAGCAAAGTAATCATAGCAATAAAACATTGTGGACGAATTACATACATTTTTTGATAACGATATGAGACATCAACAATGCCGGCGTTATAAAATTCATTATCAGGTTCAAGCATCGAAACTAAAACAGCATATTCGCAACCCTTCTCAGTTCTATCTTTATCTAATTCTTTAAAGAAGTCTTCGTTTTTATGTTTAGTTGCAGTTGTATCATTCTCGTTTTTCATTTCGAACATAATTGAAATGTATTCTTGACCATCGACACTATCTTTAAAGATAAAATCGCCTTTCGAACCACTTGCTTTGCTTACATCATTATCTTTTTCAAAATAGGCATTTGGAAATGCGCTTGTGCGTAGTTTATTAAATTCAATCATACAATGTTGCTCAAGTGTTTCTCCTACTAACTTAGTGGACATCTTGGCTTTTAAATCGCGATAAAATGCTATTGCTTCTTCTTTGGTTTTTAACTCGTTTTTAAATTTTTCAGTTAAATTCTTTTCATTTAACGCGGCTTCTTTATCTTTAAGTTGTAAATCATTTTTAAGTTTTAAAATATCTTGATCTTTTTTGCTGACGGCATCTTTAATTGCTAATTCACGGTCTTTATCTTTACTATTAAGTTCACCTTTAAGTTTAGTAATCTGATTATTTAATGCCGCAATTTGTTTATCATAATTTTGTTTACTAGAAAGTTCTGCGTTCTTTTTAATTTCTTCTTCTCTGTCTTTAACTGCTTTTTCTACTTCAAGAGAAAATTGTTTAATTTGCTCTTCGGTATTTGGCAATTCATAACCACATTTTGGACATTTTATTTTATTCATAAATTAACCTCGCTTTAATTGTAGCATTATTATAGGAATATGAATGACCGATAATTAGGACAAATAAAACTACTTGTCCACTTGAGCGTGTTTCTTTAAATAAGCCCAGAAGAGAATTAATGCAACCAAACAACAAACAATATCGGCAATCGGCGTAGCCCAAACCGCACCGATTCCTATAACATAATTAATTGAATTAACTAAAATAAACATTAAAGGTATATCTACTATTCCTTTACGTAATAACGCTAATAAAAGACTGCGCTTCCCGTGCCCAACCGCTTGAAAGAACGAAATAATAGAATACGCAATTGCGGAGAAAGGTGCACCAATTGCAAATACGATTAAATATTCTTTAGAATAATAAATAGCATCTGATTCATTAAGAAAGATCATCGATAATGGCTCAGCTAAAGTTGTGTTTAAAATTAAACAAACAATAGCAAAACCAAGTGTGATTAGCATTGAATAATCAACTATCTTTTTCATTCTAATTCTCTTCCCGGCTGTTTTGTTATAACCAATTAATGGTAAAACACCCTGCGTCATACCACGTGCCACACTATGCGCAAACATATTAATCTTTTTTGCTGCGCCAACACCAGCCAAGGCTGCTTGGTTAACGGCAACTTCTGTAGAGACATTTGCAATAATTGAATCTAGTAATAAATACGAAACATTTTCGCAGAAAGTCATTAAGCACGCTGGTAAACCAACTATCAATACTTCACTAGGTATACCATCATGGCACATTGATTTACTAAATTTAAAGGAAAGAAGTGATTGTTTATTTTTAAGTCGGTAGACAATAAAAAATAATAAACCACATACATTAGAAACACCGGTCGCAAGCGCTGCTGCTAACGCTGCATCTTTAATGTCAAAGAAAACAAACATAAATAATGGATCAAGAGCAACATTAAGTAATCCGCCAATCATAATACCGATAGAGGCTTGTAATGCTAATCCTTCCGCGCGGAATAAATGGGAGAATAAGGTAGCTAAACCAGTTGGAATACCAAATGCCACTACTGTAATAAGTATGTAGATGCGCGCGTATTGGGCAACTGCTCCATCGTTCCCTGATAAGAAATTAGTTAATGGATAGATAAGTGCTAACATCAATAAGCAATAAATAAAGAAAGAGATGAGTGCACCATAAAAAGCAAAACGCGATGCTCTTTTAGCTCTTTCCGTATCGCCTTTACCTAAACTTCTAGCGATTAATGATGCTCCACCAACACCAAATAAATTAGCAATAGCGCTAATTAACATAAAGATTGGCATACAAATTGATACACCACCAATTAACGCATTAGATAAACCTTGTGAAGTATAAAAAGGATCTTTAGCGGCTAAACCAATAAAGAAAGTATCTGCTAAATTATAGATAACTAAAATAATTTGACTACAGATAGAAGGAATTGCGCAACGAAAAATACTTTTCAATACAGGCATTTCTTCAAAAATGTATTTTTTTCTAGCATTATCTATCATAGAAAAATAGATAACCATTATATAGAAGATTTATATTTAATGCAAAAAAGAAAACGCCGGTGTTCTAGGCGCTTTCTTACAATTTTTTATTGTGCTGTGTAGAATACTACATTTTCGTCTTTACTAAAATTGAAATCAAAATTACAATATACTCTTCCATCTTCAATTATGGTGGCATTTGAACGAATACGAATAATTGGTAGAGTGTCTGCATTAGCCAATTCAGAAGTTAATGTAAGCGTATAACAATTAGCGTTAAATATAGGATCTTTTTCACCTTTTTCAATTTTTAACGTACCATTAAACCAATTAGGCGCGGTGAATTCGTGATGATCTGCTGCATGACCATTTTTAAAATTAATCTCTTCTGGTGATAAAATATTATCTTTAAAATCAGCCCCCATAGATATAACTTTAACCTTTGTTATATCAACTGGTTCCGGCCCGCTGCTTACTATATCATAAAAATTAGTAAATAAAGAGACGGTTAAATCTCCTCCTGAAGTTTTATTAGAAAATGCAGATTCATTAAATCGCACGCTGGTTTTGTCACCAGCTGTTCCGTAATTTTTTTTCGAGGTTCCGGTAAAAGCTAGTTCAACAGTTTTTTCGTCTTTATAAGTAACACTTTGCAATGTTTTTCCATCCAATTTACCATCATTAGATATTTCAATATCAGATGTTTTAATATCCTTTTTAAATTTAGCGTCTGGTGTGTCATCAGAAATTTTAACCTCGCATAACGATGTTCCAAACTGATAAACAGTACAATTAGGATTAAACAAGACATTTGAAGTAGTTTTTGAATCACAGCCCATAAATAATGGCACTGCTAATAAAGCCGTTAATGGTATTAATTTCATTCTATTCATAAAATCTCCTTTTTCTAAGATAAACCAATTGTATCACAATTAATTAAATTTGCTCATCGCTTGAACAAAATTACTTTTTAGGTACTCTAAAATTGCGTCTTTTGCTTTCTTCTGTGCTTCGTTTATTAATGGTGTTTCTTCTTTACTAGGTTTACTTAAAACAAAATCAATTGTGTTAATGGTTGGTTCACCAATACCAATAC
>JAKSVA010000039.1 GCA_024408435.1 Bacilli bacterium | reverse complement strand
TTAAAAGAAAAAATTGAATTAGATATTTTAAAGATGCTTCAAGAATTTCCACATGTAGTTCAAGCAATTGCTAAAACTCACGAAGTTCACAAATTAACAATTTTTATTTATTCACTAGCAACTTTGATTCATTCATTCTATAATGAATGTCGCATAGTTAATAAGGATAATCTTGACTTATCAGCTAACCGCTTAGGTCTAGTCAAGGCAAGTAAGGTTGTTCTATTCAATGCTTTAAATTTAATTGGTGTTGTTGCACCAAACAAAATGTAAGGAGAAAGTATGGCAAAGAAAGCAATGATTGAATACGCATACGAAATCATGCAAGAGAAGAAAAGCATTAGTTTTACTACATTATGGGCAAGTGTTGCCAAAAAAGCTGAATTAACTAATGAGCAAAAAGAAAAAGCATTACCAAATTTTTATACTCAATTATCACTTGATGGCCGTTTTGTGGCATTAGGTAATAACAAATGGAGTCTTCGTGATCGTTTACCTTATGAAAAGGTTCATGTTGACTTAAGCGACTTCTATAATGATCTTGAGGAAGAAACTGAAGGTGATGAAGATGAGGAGGCAGAAACTAAAAAAGATGAATCTGCTCATCAATCAGAGGAAAACCAAAATATTTAACTTATAATTTAGGAGGAAAAAATATGAGTTTAAAAGATTTAAAAACAGTGTTTACTGGTCGACCAGTAACCAAATTAGTAAGCATGAAAGAAATGCTTATTCATGCTCGGGCTAACCACTATGCAGTTGGTCAATTTAACATCAATAACGTTGAATGGGTAGGAGCAATCCTTGATAAATGCCAAGAATTAAAAGCACCAGTTATTTTAGGCGTTTCAGAAGGCGCAATGAAATATATGGGCGGTTGGAGAACCGTTGTTGGTATGGTTGATGGTTATATTCGCGACAAGGGAATAACCATTCCAGTTGCGCTTCATCTTGATCATGGTTCATCTTTTGAATCATGCAAAGATGCAATTGATGCCGGTTTCTCAAGTGTCATGATTGATGCTTCTCATCAACCATTAGACAAAAATATTGAAACCGTCAAGCGTGTAGTTGACTATGCTCACACCCGTGGTGTTTCCGTTGAAGCTGAACTCGGTCACGTTGGTGGACAAGAAGATAACGTTGCTTCACAAGGTGTTATATATGCTGATCCAGGCGAATGCGTTAAATTAGTTAAAGAAACAAACGTTGATTGCTTAGCTCCAGCGTTAGGTAGCGTCCATGGGCCATATCATGGTGAACCAAAACTTGGTTTTGCTGAAATGGAACATATTAATAACTTATTAGGTATTCCACTAGTTTTACATGGTGGTTCTGGTATCCCTGATGAACAAATTCGTAAGTCAATTGATCGTGGTACAGCGAAAATTAACGTAAATACTGAATGTCAACAAGAATGGACTAGGATTGTTCGTGAAGTCTTAGCAAAAGATGACAAAGTCTACGATCCACGTAAAGTAATCGGCCCAGGCAAAAAAGGTATCGCTAACGTGGTAACCGCTAAATGCGCTATCTTTGGCTGCAACAATCGAGCTGCCTAATGTGGGAAAAACAATTAGCCAGTGCTATTAAAGCCGGCGAATTAGCTAAAAGAAAAATTCTTGAAATATATAAGACTAATTTTAAGGTTGAAATAAAAAAAGATAAATCTCCTGTCACTGAGGCAGATAAGCAAGCTGACAAGATTATTTTTAAATATTTGCACGAAGCTTTTCCAACTTACGCTTTTTTAACTGAAGAATCACAAGATGATTTGAAACGCCTAGAAAATGATTATGTTTGGATTATTGATCCACTTGATGGAACTTGCAACTTTGTTGATAAAAATGATGAATTTACCATCAACATCGCTTTATCTTATAAGCACAAAATAGTCGTAGGTGTTATTATTGTTCCAATTAAAAACGAAATCTATTATGCAACTGATCATGGTGGGGCTTTCTATTCGTGCAAGGGTTCGGTTAGAGAAATTCATGTTTCACGTAATAGTAGTAAAATAAGAGCCTTGCTTTCCCGTTCTCTCCATAGCAAAAAAGAAGATAGTGTTTTTAAAAAATATGGTGAAAAAATTATTAGTAAAAATTATGTTGGAGCAGCAATTAAATCGTGCCTCATCGCTAGAGGTGATGCTGAACTATCATTAGGTTTAAACGATAAAACTAAGGAATGGGATACAGCCGCTCCACAAATTTTAATTAAAGAGGCGGGTGGAGTTTTTCTTGAACCTAATGGCACATGGCTAAAATATAATCGCAAAGATGTTACAAACCGAAATGGTTATGTAATATCAAATAAAAAAAGAAATATTATTCTCTAATTTTTTTATTGTTTACTAATCGCGCAATGGCTTGTGAAGTCTTTTCGCTAATAACATGTTCGATTTTGCAACAATCCCTTTCAGCGGTATTTTCATCAACGCCAATGGATACTAAAAACTTTTTAAGCGTAACGTGGCGATAATAAATTTTTTTAGCTAAAGTACGCCCTTGTTTAGTAAATAAGACATCTGAGTAACTACTTTTGGTAACTAGACCACGCGCGGCTAAACGACGGAGAGCCTTAGTAACAGCAGGCTTGCTGACTCCTAATTGTTTGGCAATTTTAATTGAATGGAGTGGTTTACCTTCTAACTCCAAAAGTAAAATTGTCTCCAAATAATCTTCAAGTGATTTGCTGATTTTTCTCATCATTTCCATAATACATTGTTATGCGAATAATTACAATTCGAGTTGACTAACGAGAAAGATTGATTAAAATATTTTGTAGTTAACCGAAGTTAACTTTTATGAAAAAACAAAAAAGAGTTTTTTTACATAGCGGTGAAGAAGGTCACCTATCTGACTTAAGAAGAGGGCAAAAATGTGTTGTCTTAGATTTTCATAATGATAATGCCGCTCTACGTCGTCGCTTATTAGATATGGGCATCACTAAAGGTGTTGTTATTGAAATTAAAAAATTTGCGCCACTTGGCGATCCAGTTGATATTCGGCTAAGAGGATACGAACTTTGCATACGCAAAGTAGATATGGAAGGAATTGATGTGCGCGTTTTATGAAATTGGCATTATTAGGGAACCAGAATTCTGGTAAAACATCACTTTTTAACGCCCTGACCGGATCTAACCAAAAAGTTGGCAACTGGCCTGGTGTAACAATTGATCGTGTTGAAGGTGTTATTAAAAAAAGCAACGCGACAATTGTTGATTTGCCTGGTGTCTATTCTTTATCGCCTTATACAAGCGAAGAAGAAATTTCGCGTCGGTTTGTTCTAGAAGAAAAATTAGATTTAATTATTAATATCGTTGATGCTACTTCCCTTGAAAGAAGTTTATATTTAACAACGCAATTACTCGAATTAGATGTTGACCTTATTATCGCTCTTAATATGTACGATCTAGTAAAGAAAAAAGGGATAAACATTAATCTTAAAAAACTAGAAGAAGAACTAGGCGTTACTATTATTCCTATTTCTGCTAAAACAGGTGTTGGTATCAATCGTCTTAAGACTCGCATCTTAAATAGAAGATATAAAAAGAATAAACACAAAAAGATTTATCCAACGGATGTGGAAGCATTTATCCAAGAAGTCGAGAGGGAATACAAATACGTAAAGAATAATAAAAATGGTAAATTTCATAAACGTTTTGGCGCTGTCAAAATTCTTGAAGGTGATCGTGATTATCGAATTTTAACGGATGCTAATTTAAAAGTGAAAAAACAATCATTAGAAGCTAATTACAATATGGATGGTGAGCAATTAGTCGCTTCGCTTCGTTACGATTACATCGTAAAGGTAAGAAAAAATACAGTTAAATATAAACCACATCAAGAAACTAAAACTGAAAAAGTGGATAAAATTTTTCTCAATAAATATTTTGCTATTCCACTTTTTATTTTAATCATGGCAATTGTTTATTTTATTTCTATTTCATTAATCGGCGGATTAACTAGTAGTTTAATTAGCGCCGGGTTTAATGGCGCAGAGCATTTAACAATATATATTGGAACTTATCCAATCGTCTTTGAAACTGGTACGATTGGTTTAGGGCCGTTACTTGCTAATTGGTTGACTAGTGTTGGAGCCTCATCGTGGGCGATTAGCTTACTCACAAATGGTGTAATTGCTGGATTAAGTGCTGTTCTTTCATTTATTCCTCAACTGATTATGCTTTTTATTTGCTTAAGTATTCTTGAGACAACTGGGTATATGTCACGTATCTCTTTCTTCCTTGATCGTGTATTCCACAAAATTGGCTTATCTGGTAAATCATTAATTCCGTTTATTGTCGGTGCTGGTTGTAGTATTCCTGGCATTATGTCAACGCGCACAATTGAAGATGAAAGCGAAAAGAAGGCAACAATTGCTTTAGTTTCGTTTGTCCCCTGCAGCGCAAAATTACCAATTATTTCATTAGTATCATCAGTTTTCTTTACTCGTTGGGGTTTTGCCTTCGCCTTGCTTTTTTACATTATGTCGATTCTAATTATTTTTGCTTTAGCTTTTATTTTAAGGCGTTTGATTAAACGAAAAGAACACTCAACTTTTATTAGTGAGTTACCTAGTTATAAGGCGCCAAGTGGGAAATACATTGCTCGTGATGTGGCCGATAAAACGATTGCCTTTATTAAGCGTGCTGGTACAGTAGTTGTCTTTTTCTCAGTAATTGTTTGTTTATTAATTTCGTTTAATTGGCGATTTGAGCCAGTTACTAACGTTGAGAATTCTATGCTAAGAGATATTGGAAATGCCTTTGGTTGGTTCTTTTATCCGATGCTTGGTGGGCATTGGAATTGGGCCGCTAGTGTTTGTAGCATTCAAGGGTTAATTGCTAAAGAGCAAGTAGTATCCTCAATTGAAGTTATAATGGCCGCTGGCGGAGGCGAAGTTTTTGCTTTCTTTACCCCCCTAACTGCTTTTGCCTTTGCGACATTTAATCTATTTTCAATTCCTTGTATTGGAACGATTGCCACTATGCGCGCCGAATTAAAATCAACGAAGAAAACACTTTTAGTGATTCTTATGGAAATAATTGTTGCTTGGTTTATTGCATCGTTTATTGGTATGTGGGGAGCGCTATTATGAGTACAGCCGATATTGTTATTGTTGTAATTGTCACTATCTTTATGTTTGCCATCATTTTCTTTTCGTTCGTTTATCCGCGCTTTATCAAACATAAGTCTAGTTGTGATTCGTGCCCAACCGGTCGTTTACAAAAAATAAAAAGAGCTTTTAAAGACTATCACAAGAAAAATAGATAGAATATATATGGTATGAAAAAGTTATTATTGTCGCTTATTCTTTTATTCACTATTCCATTTAATGCATCTTGCATTAAGGAAATAACTTTTACTGTTACAGTTGATTACGCTGATCCAAACAATAAGCATTGTCATTGGGATAAACCCACAATAGCGTATATGGGTAAAGACTATACGCTTCGCTTTTATGATGATGAGGGTTGGGAATTATTTCATGATCGGCTATCTATTTATATAAAAACATCTCATTTTGATCCAATCGAAGAAGCGAATTGGACTTATGAAAATCACCTCATGACCATAAAAGGTCAATTTGTTGATAGTGATATTGAAATTAGAGTTACTCCGGATTTAATTCAACCTTAATAATTTATGAATAAAAATAAAAGAAGGTTTGAACATCATCATCGTTCTTCGCCAGTGTTGTTCAATTTTAAAATTACTAGTGAAGATCGTTTATTGAATTACTTGTACACGCATATTCAAGTTATTCCACGTGGCAAAATTAAATCAATGCTTGAGCACCATCAAGTATTAGTGAATGGTGTGACAATTACTCGTTTTGATTATTTATTGAGCAAAGAGGATATTGTCAAAATTGTTAAAACTTCATTTAAGGACACAAGAAGCAACAAGTTACCTTTTTCAATATTATACGAAGATAAGGATTTTATTGTCGTTGATAAACCGAGTGGGCTATTAACAGTCGCGACAGAAAAAGAAAATCGTAGAACTGCTTATCGTTTTGTTAGTGATTATGTATCACTTCGTGATAAGCATAATCGAATTTATGTTGTTCATCGTTTAGATGAAGATACGTCTGGTGTGCTAGTGTTTGCGAAAGACGCTCATTTAAAAGATTCACTTCAATTAGGTTGGCAAAAGTTAATTAAAAAGCGTGCTTATTATGCAATCGTTGAAGGGAAAATGAGAGATAGAGAGGGCACATTAGTGAATTATTTAAAGAAAAGCAAAATTAATTTAGTGTATGTAACTGATGATAAAGTTAATGGCAAAAAAGCAATTACTCATTACAAAGTGATTAACCAAAATAACGAATATAGTTTACTTAATATTACAATTGATACTGGTCGACAAAACCAAATTCGTGTCCAATTAGGTCATATTAATCACTATGTGATTGGTGATGATAAATATGGCGAGCCCTCAAATCCAATTCATCGTTTAGGATTACATGCTTACTTATTAGAGTTTATTCATCCTTATACGCATAAAGTATTGAGATTTAATTCGCCAATCCCGAAGGAATTTCAAACGCTTTTTCCACATAAATGAAAAAACTTAATGCAACTATTTTAATTGTAGATTAAAATATATTCATTACATATGAAAAAATGGGGTCGAACTTTCCTAAATGCGTTATTATCAACCGCACCGGTTATATTAATTGTCCTTATTCTAGATTTATGTAAAATTACCCCATTTGATAATACCGAAAATGCTCTTTTTATAGTTGGAGCGTTTTTATTATTCTTTGGCGTTGCGTTTTTCTCAATTGGTACCGAAAATGCAATGAGTAAAATTGGTGAGTACGTCGGTGCGAGTATGACTAAACAGAATAATATTGTTGGAATGATTTTTATTATTTTTCTTCTTGGTTTATTTGTAACAATTGCTGAACCGGATTTAAGCGTTTTAGCCGCCCGCCTTCCAATTAATGATTATTTATTTATCGCTTTGGTCGGCATTGGTGTTGGCATTTTCCTCGTCATTGGCATTTTAAGAATTTTATTCCAAAAAAGCTTAAAAATGTGGTTATTAGCTTTTTACGCTCTACTTTTTGCTTTAGCAATTTTAGTTGATAGAAGTTATATTCCAGTAACATTCGATAGTGGTGGTGTAACAACTGGGCCAGTAACAGTTCCATTTATTCTTGCTCTTGGTGTTGGTATTGCAACCACTCGTGCTGGTAAATCAAGTAACGCTGACTCGTTCGGCTTAACTGCATTCTGTTCGATTGGGCCTTTAATTGTTGTTTTAATTTTTGGTTTATTTATTGGTGACCCACTTGAAGGACACTATTATGACTATATGGAACATATTTCTTCGGCTGCAGGAGCTTTTACTACAGCTGCAGTTGATCAAGTTATTAACGTAAGTATTGCAATGGCGCCAATTATTGTTTTCTTCTTTATCTATAATGCTGTCTTTATCCATTTACCAAAAAAGCAAATTTTAAAAATTATTGTTGGCCTTGCTTATACTTATTTAGGATTAATTTTATTCTTAACAGGTGTGGAAGGCGGGTTTACTCCGATTGCTGACTATGTTGGAAAAACTTTAGTTAATCAATCACAAACATATGGAATATGGTTGATTCTAGTAATTGCTTTTGTTATCGGCCTTGTGGTTGTTTTATGCGAACCAGCAGTTCAAGTTTTAGTTAAACAAGTTGAACAAGTAAGTGATGGAATGGTAAAAAAGAGTCACATGTTAATTGCTTTATCA
>JAKSVA010000038.1 GCA_024408435.1 Bacilli bacterium | reverse complement strand
GGGCATCAAAGACACGAATAATATCAATTCCGTTCTTTAATGATTTCTCAACGAACTTATCCACAACATCATCCGCGTAGTGACGATAGCCTAAGATATTTTGACCGCGGAAAAGCATTTGTAACTTTGTGTGTTTACAAATCTTTTTGGCTTTTCTTAGTCTCTCCCATGGATCTTCATTTAAGAAACGAAGGCAACTATCAAATGTTGCGCCGCCCCAAATTTCAATGGCATGAAAACCAGCTTTATCAAGATCTGGTAATGCACAGAGCACTTCTTCAGTGTTCATGCGGGTGGCGAATAATGATTGGTGTCCGTCTCTAAGACTAGTTTCAACAATTTTAACTCCCATTATTAATCTCCTTATTTATTATATTTTAGGTCCAGCTTTTGCTAAGGCCTTTCCAGCTTCGCTAGTTGTATATTTATTAAAATTTTTGATAAAGCGATTGGCTAAATCAACTGCTTTCTTTTCCCAAACGGTCTTATCAGCATATGTATCACGTGGGTCAAGGACCTTAGTATCAACACCTGGTAAAACAGTTGGAATAGTTAGATTAAAGTAAGGAACAGTCTTAGTTGGAGCGTTATTAATTGATCCATTAAGGATGGCATCAATAATTCCGCGCGTATCTTTAATAGAAATCCGTTTTCCTGTTCCATTCCATCCAGTATTCACTAAATAAGCTTTTGCGCCACTCTTTTGCATTCTCTTCACTAATTCTTCAGCGTATTTAGTTGGGGGCAATTCAAGGAATGCTTGACCAAAACACGCGGAGAAAGTAGGTGTTGGTTCAATGATTCCTCTTTCTGTACCAGCAAGCTTCGCAGTGAACCCACTTAAGAAATAATATTGAGTTTGTTCAGGGGTTAAGATACTAACAGGTGGTAAAACACCGAAAGCGTCGGCACTTAAGAAAATTACATTCTTAGCAGCGGGTGCGCTACTAATTGGTTTAACAATTTTTTCAATATGATTAATAGGATAAGAGACACGAGTGTTCTCGGTTACGGATTTATCGGCAAAATTGATTTTGCCATTTTTATCAACGGTAACATTCTCTAATAAAGCATTCCGTTTAATGGCATTATAAATATCTGGTTCGCTTTCTTTATCTAGATTAATAACCTTGGCGTAGCAACCACCTTCAAAGTTAAAGACACCACGATCATCCCACCCGTGTTCATCATCACCGATTAATAACCGTTTTGGATCAGTAGATAAGGTAGTTTTACCTGTTCCAGATAAGCCAAAGAAAATAGCGGTATCTTTACCTTCTAAATTGGTATTGGCGGAACAGTGCATACTCGCAATACCTTTTAATGGAAGGTAATAATTCATCATGGAGAATAAGCCTTTTTTCATTTCACCACCATACCAAGTATTAATGATAACTTGTTCACGTGAAGAAATATTAAAGACAACCGCAGTCTCACTATTTAAACCGAGTTCTTTATAATTTGCTACTTTGGCTTTTGAAGCATTATAAACAATAAAATCTGGTTTGAAATTCGCTAATTCTTCAGCGGTTGGTTGAATAAACATATTTTTAATAAAATGCGCTTGCCAAGCCACTTCCATGATAAAGCGCACTGCCATTCTTGTATCTTTATTAGCGCCACAGAAGGCATCAACAACATATAACTTTTTATTAGATAATTCTTCAAGAGCTATCTTTTTTACCGCTTCCCAAGTCTCTTTACTTGCGGGATGATTATCATTTTTATATTCAGGGGTTGTCCACCAAACGGTATTTTTGGAATTTTCATCCATCACAATAAATTTATCTTTAGGTGAACGACCAGTGTAGATTCCTGTCATAACATTGACAGCGCCTAATTCAGTTATTACACCTTTATCGTATCCAGTTAATTCTGGCTTTGTTTCTTCACTAAATAATAGTTCGAACGATGGGTTATGAATGATTTCTTTCACATTCTTAATACCATATTTCGATAAATCAATACTCGCCATAATATTATTCTCCTTAATTAATATATTTTTGGTAGAACAAAATCTCGAATAAATTATAACATACATTTTATTTAGATAAATAAAAATTAGCGATAAATTTATGATAAAATATCCACTGTTAAGACGAGAGAGACTTTTATGTTACGTTGGTTTAATCGGCAAATGCGCGGGATTCAAATTCTCCTTCTTATCCTTCCAATCGTGAACTGGGTAATTGAAATCGGTGTGCGGTGGAGTAAATTTATTGAAAAACCTGGTATTGGCTATTGTGTTTTAGCAATTTTAGTCTCTATCGGTGGCATGGCAATTGGTTTTCTTGACGCTATTTGGTGTTTATTATTTAAACATTTAATTTTTGCTGTATCCGAGAAGGATTTATAATTTAGAATAAATTATCTATGCTATAATAGTATGGCGGTAGAGGTTACATTGAAGTAGAACTTATTACATAGAAGATAATTAGACTACCTAAAAAAGAAAATGAAATTCTCAGTTGAACTTGAATTAATTCCGCTAATCGCCTTGATAATCGGGGGATTAGCTTTATTTTTATATGGTATTACCTCTTTATCAGGTAGTTTAAAGACTTTAGCAGATGGTGATCGTTTCCGTCGGGTGATTTCTCGGGCAACTAGCAATCGAGTAAAAAGTTGTGCTGTTGGAACTGGTTTTACCGCTTTAATTCAAAGTAGTGGTGGAACTTATGCATTATCAATTGGCTTAGTGAAAGCTGGCGCACTTGAGTATAAAAACGCGATTGCAATTGTTATTGGCGCGAACTTAGGTACTTGTATTACCTCTTTCTTAATTGCCATTCCGAGCATTTCACAATTTATGCCACTTGTGGCATTTATTGCTGCCTTTATTATGATGGTGGTGCATAACCGAAAAGCACAACAATGGTCAAAGATTGCCTTTAGTTTCAGCTTAATCTTCTTTGGCATTTGGTTAATGGAATTCTTTATTAAAAATGGGGTTGCCACTCAAGAATGGTTCATTAACTTTATGGAATTTTTAAATAATTATCCATGGCTAGGTTTATTATTTGGTACAGCCGTAACATTAATTCTTCAATCTTGTTCAGCAGTGATTGGTGTTATTCAAGGTGTTTTCGCTGCCGCGGCAATTGCGACTGGTTCGCCAATTACTTTATTTGGTATCTTACCAATTGTTATTGGTTCAAATATTGGAGCAATGATTCCTTCCATTCTTTCAGCGATTGGTGGCAATGCGATGGCTAAACGAGTGGCGTTTGTTAATGGCGTAATGAAAGTCACGGCTGGTTTAATCTTCATGGGTATTCTTTACGCTATGTCACCAATTCTTAGTAAACAATACACCGCCATTGATCCTAAATTACAAGTCGCGTTATTCCATTTAATTTTTAACTTTACTTCCGTGTTACTCTTCTTACCTTTAGTAACACCTTTATGCTTACTTTCTGAAAAGGTAATCCCCGAAAAGAAAGTTGTTGGTGAGAAGATTGCTTTTAAAGAACTTGATCCACAAGTCATTAAAACTTTCCCCTCAACTGGTTTAGCTTTAGCTGGTGCGTTAAGTGACAAAATGTTTAAATATGCTTTAACAATGTTTGAAAAATTAGGTGAGTACCGCAAGGTAAATAATGACGAATTAAGAGAATACATTAATGAATTAGAAAGAGCAATTGACCATATTGATCGTCATTTAGCGGACTTCCTTCTTAATGCCGAAACTGGTAACTTATCACATACGGATTTAACTCGTCATGGTCGAATTATGCGTGGTATTAAGGATATTGAAAGAATTGGCGATTATGGAGAGAATCTTCTTAATTTCTATAGCAATATTTATGAGAAGAAAAATAAATTTGATAAAGATCAAGATAAAGAAATTAATGATGCGCATCAAATGGCAATTGCGTTACTTAAAAAGACACTTGATGTTTATCAATTTGCTGACAAAAAACTTGCACTCGAGGTTATTCAAGAAAGACGTGACAATAATAAGAAACTTGAGGAATATCAAGAAGCTTACTTTAAGCGTGAGGCCGCTAAAAAAGGCGGAAAGAACAATTACATCGCGCTTATTTATGTTGATATCTTAAATAGTTATGAACGTGTCTACTCACACTGCGCAAACATTGCTAAATTATTTAATAATGATAAAGATTTAAATAGTTATTCAAAAAAGGATAAAACTCGTTTTACAAGTATGTCATCACGTTACTAATATAAGGAGGAAATTATATGTATAAATTAGTATTAATTAGACATGGTGAAAGTGAATGGAATAAATTAAATCTATTCACTGGTTGGACAGATGTTGATTTAAGTCCAAAAGGCGTTGAAGAGGCTAAGACTGGCGGTAAGCTATTAAAAGAAGGTGGCTACGATTTTGATCTTTGTTATACCTCTTATTTAAAGCGGGCGCAAAGAACTTTAGCGCTTGTGCTTGAGAATATGGGAAAAACTAATTTACCAATTGTGAAAGCGTGGCAATTAAATGAACGCCACTATGGTGCCCTTCAAGGTTTAAATAAATCAGAAACTGCTGAGAAGTACGGTGAAGCACAAGTAAAGATTTGGCGGAGAAGTTATGATGTACCACCTCCAGCGTTAGATATCACTGATAAAAGAGCGCCGCATAATGATCCTTTATATCGAGCAGTGGATAAAAATGTTTTACCATTAACTGAATCATTAAAGATTACAGTTGCTCGTGCTGTTCCTTATTGGGAGAAAGTAATTCGTCCACAAGTGAAAGCTGGTAAGAAAGTTTTAATTGCCGCTCATGGTAATTCTTTAAGAGCGTTAGTGAAATATTTTGATCAAATGTCAGATGATGCGATTACCGAAGTAAATATTCCAACTGGTGTTCCACTTGTCTATGAATTTGATGATAATTTTAAAGTTCTTAAAAAATATTATCTTGGCGATCAAGAAGCGCTTAAAGCCAAAATGGCAGCAGTCGCTAATCAAGGCAAAGCTAAGTAATAGTTTATTTTTATTTGAATAAATAAAAACTATGTGATTAAATAGTTTAGGTATATGAATTCGTCTAAAAGCTCAATCAGTACCATCTTATTTGCTGTTGCGACACTTCTTTTTGTGTTTGCGATTTTCTGCATGTTTGGTCCAGTTGTTTCACATGAAGGCTTAGCGGCCGATAATATGTTTCAATCCGCTTTTGGTGCTGGTGGTATTGGTTTTAGTCGCGTTAGTGGTCTAACCGCTGTCTTTGTGTTCCAAATGATTATTATGATTTGTGCTTTCACAATCATTTGGGGCGTTATTACTCATAAACTTCATCATATTTTAGTGATTATTCTTTATTCCCTTATGTGCTTATGTTCTGTGATTGCTTTAATCATTTCCTTTAACGCAAAAGGTTTATGGTGCAATGTAAATAATAACGGTGATGTTTTTGAATATAGTTTAGGTGTTGGACCAATTATGTATTCAATATTTCATATGTTAGCTTTATTTTTGAGCGCGACTGGTTTAGTAACTTCTCGTCGTGGATAAATAATTAATAATAAGAATAATGATATAATTTCTACATTGATTGGAGGTTGTAATCAATATGAAAAAAATTAAATTATTAGTAGCGCCTTTATTATCAGTGGCGTTTTTAGTTAGTTGTGGCGGAGGTGATGCTCCTACCCCTTCAGTTGATATACACATTGTAAGTGAACAAGAATTTAATGATGCTTGTTCATTTAAAGGTGTTCAATATGTTCAATCTAATTTGATTAGTGAAGATGATAATGATACCTATACTTGTCTAACTGAACTATCACCGACAGTGTCTCATATGATTAATGAAAGTACTTCTCCATCCTATTATGAGATTTTTACTCGTAAAAATAATGATGATACTTATGAAAAGGCTACTCGAGAGGATAAAGATGAAAAGAAGTATGATTTTGAAAATACTTACGAATCAGAGTTTATTACAACTGAATCTGAGACGGTTAATGTATTAAAGCAATTAAAACACGTAGGATTATCTTATAAATCGTTTGCTTATAATGATAAAGAAGGAACTTATTCTGCAACATTTACTCCAGAAAGTAGCAAAACTCCAGTAACCACTACATTGAAGTTTGAAAACAAAATACTCATAAGTGATGAAAATAAAGGGGCTGCTGGTGGAAACCAATCTACTACATTCACATATGAAACAAAGACTCCAAGATATCCAAAGTATACGTTGACATTCTATGAAAATGATAGGATAAAGGTAGTCGATACTAAATTTGTAACAGCCGATAAGCCAATGTTTAACGCTCCCGAGCATGATGGAGATGGTACCTGGAAGCCTACAAAAGATGGTATTCAAGATCTTAATCCAGGAGAGTCAGTAACTATCCCAGAGGAAGGCTTAGATGATTACGATTTCGTTTGGACACCAGAAACTTCTGCGTCTTCTTCAATTTAAAAATTAACTTATTTAATAAATTTAACACAACATAAAAAAACGGCCTTGAAGAAAACCCCAAAAGTTAAACAATAACTAGGGGTTTTTCTTTGTAAGAAGAATAGTAGAGAATAAATTAGTTTTATTTTAAACGAGCAACGCCAGTATCAATAGCGGCTTTTGCAACCGCTTTTGCAACCGCTTCGCCTACACCTTTATCAAAAGCTTTTGGAAGAATATTCTCGGCATTTAATTTATCCGCTGGGACAAGATCAGCAATAGCGTGAGCCGCGGCCATCTTCATCTCTTCATTAATTTCTTTGGCTCTTACGCGTAAGGCACCTTTAAAGATACCTGGGAAGGCTAAGACGTTATTAACTTGGTTAGGATAATCACTTCGACCAGTACCAACAACGGCGGCACCAGCTTCTTTTGCTTTATCGGGCATAATTTCGGGAACTGGGTTAGCCATAGCAAAAACAATTGCACCCTTATTCATTGATTTAATCATTTCTGGGGTAACGATGTTAGGAGCGGAAACGCCAACAAAGATATCTGCACCTTTCATGGCGTCTGCTAATTTACCTTGGAGATGATTCTTATTAGTTAATTCAGCGATTTCTTCATTACCTTTTGGAACGTTACCACCTTTACAAATAATGCCATGAATATCACTCATAATGACGTTTTTAGGATTAAATTTCATTAAGAGTTTAGCAATTGCTGTTCCAGCTGCACCAGCGCCAGAGAAGACAATGGTGCAATCTTCCATTTTCTTTCCAACGACTTTTAAGGCGTTCATTACGCCAGCCGCAACAATAATTGCGGTACCATGTTGGTCATCATGAAAAACTGGAATATCACAAACTTCTTTTAATTTACGTTCAACTTCGAAACAACGAGGCGCACCAATATCTTCAAGATTAATGCCACCAAAACTACCAGAGATTAGTTGAACAGTTCTTACAATTTCATCAACGTTTTTACTTTTAATACAAATTGGGAATGCATCAACATCGCCAAAGGCTTTAAATAATGCACATTTACCTTCCATAACGGGCATTCCTGCTTCTGGGCCAATATCACCTAGACCTAAAACAGCGGTGCCATCAGTGACAACCGCAACTAAGTTCCAACGTCTAGTTAATTCATAAGATTTATTCACGTCTTTATTAATAACTAAACAGGCTTCAGCTACACCTGGAGTGTAGGCTAAACTTAGTTCTTCTTTATTAGTGACAGGAACACGAGAAATAACTTCAATTTTCCCTTTCCATTCGTAATGTTTCTTTAATGATTCTTTTTTGTAATCCATAAAAATTCTCTTATTCTATTTTTTATTAATGATTCTTTATTACTTCTCCCAAGGGAATTTATATTTCTTTAATTTAAGTTGGTCACGAACGGCACTCATTTCTTTTT
>JAKSVA010000037.1 GCA_024408435.1 Bacilli bacterium | reverse complement strand
AAATAAAGATGAATTAGATGTCTTTTTCAAGAACTTAAAATACACAAATTGGCAAGTCCCTGATAAAGTTTCTTGTCATGATGTTACTAACGCACGCAAAGAATATTTAAAACTCAGCAGAGAGTTTTCTAATAAACTAAGCCAAAATAAATCTATTTCAGAAAGTGAAATGAAGAAGATTAACGAAACTCTATTTAATTACTTAATTTTAAAGAGCAATCGTAATATTTCTTCTTATTTAAATCATAACAAGGCTATATTCGCCATCAAAGTACGTATGTTTAATAAACGCAATCTTAAACTTGAAAAGAAAAAGGGAGGCGCCAACGCATGACTTTGATTACTAGTGCCATTCGAATGATGGCAATATATATCTTTGGCGCTGCTGGCGATACTCTAATCGAAAAGAGTGGTCACCTTAATATGGGTGTTCCTGGCATTATGTTCTTCGGTGCTCTTGGCGGCATTTTAGGCGAAGTTACTTATGCTAATGGCGTTCCTGCTGATATTCCACTTAATCCATTTTTGATTATCTTTATTCCGATGTTATTTGCAATGTTATTTGGTGCAATCGGTGGTTTATTATATTCATTTTTAACGGTAACTTTAAAATGTAACCAAAATGTTGTTGGCTTGGCTTTAACGACATTTGGTGTTGGTCTTTCTCGTTATTTTATTGCTACTTTATCTGGTATTCCTGAAACTCGTGTTACTGAAGCTGCACAAATGTTACAGCATCTTTTTCCTAATTATATGAGCGCAGGTGCTTTTGGTGAAATATTCTTATCTGGTAGTTTCTTTACGTATTTCTCAATAATTGTTGCTATTGTTATTTCAATAATTTTATCCAAGACTAAAGTTGGACTTAACTTAAGAGCGGTTGGTGAAAATCCAGCCTCTGCTGATGCAGTTGGTATTAATGTAACTAAGTATAAATATCTCGCTTCAATTATTGGTTCTATGATTATTGCTCTTGGCGGTTTAACTTATGAATTAGATGTTCACATGGGATCTTATCTTGCTTCTGACCAAGTCGACGCATATGGTTGGTTATGTTTATCAATTGTTATTCTTTGTGCTTGGAGAAGTTGGATTACAATTCCTGTTGGATTTGCGATTGGTTTCTTGTCAATTTTGCCAGTAACACTAAACTTATCAAATGCAATTACACAACTTATGAATGCAATCCCATATGTCGCTACAATTGTTGTTCTTATTATTTCAAGCGCTATTGGCTCAAAGAAGATGCAGCCACCTGCGGGCTTAGGTAAAACCTATTTCCGCGAAGATCGTTAATCTTTCGTTATAATTATTATTAGGATGAAAAGATATTCTTTATACCTACTTGATTTTGATGGCACTCTTTTTGATACGATTGAATCGTTAACCGAAGTTTATCGCTTAACATTTAAAAAGTATGGGGTAGTTCCAACTAAAAAGGACTATACAACATTTATTAGTATGTCTTTACCACGCGCGATGGTGTTTAAGGGTGTTAATAAGAAATATACGAAGAAGTTTTGTGATTATTTTAACAAGATGGTGTTAAATCAATCAGTGTTAAAGAAAACTAAAACATATCCTGAAACAATTAAATTTATTAATTATCTAAATAAAAATAACATTAAGTATGGAATAGTTACTGGTAGTTCCACTGATCGAGTTAAAGGTGTCTATCGTTATTTTCATTTAGATTATAAGAAGGTTGCTATTTGTGTTGGTAATAATACTTATAAAAAACCTAAACCTAATCCCGACCCCGTCTTATTAGCGCTTAAGGCTACTAATTTCTTAAAAAGAAGAAAAGAAGTGCTTTATGTTGGAGATGCTAAACAAGATGAAGAATGTGCCAAAGCAGCGAAAGTTAATTACATTAATATTAAAAGACCACATAATCAAAGCGGTGATATTAATAACTTATTTGATTTATTTAAGTAACATTACATATTTTCAAAATTAACCAAATGAGTCATTTGTTTAACTTTTTATTAAACTAATAAATTTTATTTACCTAGTAAATATTTTTAAATGTAGTAAGGATTTTTATCTCTTTTTGTTAATTAGCTAATTAAGGAGGTATTAATATGCCTTATAAAGATTCACCTCTAAAAGAGGTAAAAGAATTGCTAGAAAAATTGCCACCAAATGTATGGATTCGGGTGTATTATGGTAACAAAGGTAGACGAGCTGAAACTATGAAGCCGAAAAAGATGAAAAGTAAGTACACATTAAATCAATTAGGCATGACTGTCGATCAATTAAGTACGAAGGTTAACCAATTAAGTACGAAGGTTAATCAATTAAATACGAAGGTTAACCAATTAAGTACGACTGTTAATCAATTAAGTACGACTGTTAACCAATTAAGTATGACTGTTGGCAAAATAAGTATGACTGTTGATAAATTAGTTACTACAGTTGACAATTTAGCAAAGTATGTCACAGAAGGCTTTAAACAAATTAACTCTCGTCTAGATTACATTGTTCAAGCAAATAATTTAAAAGATTTACCTAAGAATAGATAATCGTTATTTATTTGATTTTTCACTAACTGGTTTAACCGCTTTTACTTCTGGTACTTCATCAAGAAGAATAATTTCAATACCTTCTTTAATAGTTTGATCAATAAAAGCACAACCTTCACAAGCACCAATCATTTTGATATAAACGGTACCATCAACAAAAGAGTCAAACTCGACATCGCCCCCATCACGTTGTAAAAATGGGCGTACTTTATCAAGCGTAGTTTTAATCTTAGCAATTATCTGATCTTCTGCCATACTTAAGTTATTATACTCTTATTTCCTCTTAATTATAAAGCATACTTCATAAGGCTGAATGATAGTCTAATCCCAAAACTTGAAGATAACTAAAATATCACCAATTCGTCATTGTCAGTGGAATGTTTACTTACTAACCAGCGTGCCTAGATTTAGCGCATTTTTATTACATAAATTATATAAGTAAAAAAATATTGAATCAATTACGATTGATTTCTCACAATGATTTTAGTATTCTTATAGGGCTTATGAAAAAGAAAATGTGTTTATTCTCATTTATTTTATTACCACTATGCTTAATTGCGTGCGGTAATAAACCAGGACCATCGCCTGAGGATCAAGTTGATGTTTTAATTAAGGATTCAGTTGCGTTAATTCTTGAAGGTGACAATAAAGCAACGATTAATAAAGAATACTCAGCTAAAATAGTTATTAACGACGAATATAAGGAATATTGTCACGTTCCTTCTAAGATAACTAGTATTTTTAATGGGGCAGAGCAATTAAACACAGATAATTATACTTATCAAAAAGAAAATGATTTTAGTGCTTCTTTAAAAATCTTTGAAAATGTCATTACGCAAAATATTACTATTTACGCTTCCGCTGAAGCAGATACGTTTGATGTTACATTAGAGCAGACTAATAAATACTTGATGTTAACTAAAACTCAAGTTACGGTTGGCGATGCGGAAGTTACTCAATTAGTAGTGAACCAACAATATATTAGTAAATATGAATTACCGCTTTCAGTTAAGGTAAGTGTAAGTGGTGAAACTCTTGATACTAAAAAGGTTAGTTACGATAGTAAAACCGGAATAGTTAAAATTCCTGATCCGGCTTATCTTAATGGTCCAGTCACTATTACCGCTGATGCTTATCAACCTGAATATGATGTTAAGTTTCATAGTCCAAGTGGTAACCTTGAGTTTACTGGTTTAAACAAAGCGAAAAAAGGTGAAAATTATACATTTAATATTGAGTCAACAAACGGCTTTAGTGTTCCTGAAGATTTAAAAATAACCGTTAATAGAGGTGCACCATTAGTAACTCCGCAATATATCATTGATAAAACAGATGATCAGAATGCTTCTGTTTCTATTATGGGTGAACATGTTAGTGGTGTCATCGCGATTGAAGGCGATGCGATTGAAAGCCAAAAATTTGCCGTTGTTTTCGTGGGATCCCCTTATGTTCATTTTGAAGGTGAAGTAGAAGCTAGCACAGGTAACGATTATGTTTGTGTGATGTCTACTGTTATGCCGATGGTTTGGGAAATACCCGCCAAGGATAATATCGTGGTACGAATTGGTGATGGTATCGCTGCTAACGCGTGGTATAAACCTGGGGAAGCGGGTATTGTGTATGAAACTATTTCAATTGGGAAAAATGTGAAAGTTAAGTTAACTATTCCATCTTCGTTTATTACTCCCAAGGAAGGCGAATCATTAACTCTAACGATTGCGGCTAAACCAGCGAATATGAGTTTATTTACTCAACTTACCAAAGAAGGTAAACATGATGAAGTGAAGCAGATTAGTGATTTAGGTTTAGCGCCATATTTATTTAATATTGGAGAGGTAAGTTATCCAGTAAAGCAAGATAATATTAATTTCCAATCACGGATTATTGATTTTAATCGTGACGCAAAGTACGATAGTGATAAGGCATGTGGAATGACACTACAATTTGTAGAGCCGATTCCAGATACTCTAGCTTTTGCTTCAATCAAGGCTCCAGATAATACTTATTTTGAAATGTTTGATGGCGGCTCGCACTTATCGAATCTTTACACTTATTTGTCAACTATCCTTCTTGCAAAAACACCTTTCCAAAAATATTTAACAGTTGTTCGTAAAAAAACTATTAGAGGTTTAACTGGAAAAGAAGAAGGGCGATTTGAAGAAGTTGATTCGCCAAATGTTTTCTTCCCCTTATCTCTAGCGGAATTACATGCTGTTAACATCCCTGGTCCATCTGAACATGCACATATTTATCAAGAGAAAGAATTCCCGATTTTTCCTCAAGGGAACAAAGATGCTTATGCTTTCTATAAAGATTCGCATGAAAAATTATCATTAACTTGTTGGACAAGAACCCCTTCTTTCTCTGATTTAATAGATAATTTTGTTTTTACCAATGATAATGGGAATGATTTTTTGCCAGTAAATGTTTTGGTCTCGGGACTTGTTCATATTGCTCCGGCCTATTGCGCTTAATTTACTCATTCTTAATTATATCTAGTATAATTAATCTTAGATAGACGAGGAATTTTGTTATGGGTAAGAAATTTTTACATCTTGTTACTACTGGTGGAGCATTATTTACTTGTGCAACTGGTTTCTCGAGTTGTAGTAAGGATAGTACCAACACTAAAATTACTAGGGATTATCAAATTTTTGTGCACTTAGGCGAGGACATTGAATATTCGTATGCTTATCAAATTAATGAGGCTCTTGATTATTTTTGTCATTTTCAATTACCAATTGTTAGTGATTCATCAATGATTAAAGACCACGAGATTATTTTTGATATGACTAGAAAAGAATGCGCCGATTTATTACCGAAATTAGATGATGATGAATATATTATTAAGGAACGGGATAGCAAAATCATCATTGTTAGTAAGTCACATATGGCAAAAATGTGCGCAGTTGATCATTTACTAACTGATTATTGTTCAAAAGACGGTTTAATTGTTCCTAAAAACACTGAAGTTAAAGGTAAATGTAAGGCTAGTGATATCGTCACTGAAATCACTCTTCCTGATGATCCTGATTCCAGTAATAAATTTCACGAAATTCGTGATCCATTTATTGTGAAAGAAGGCAATGATTATTATATGTATGGTACCTCTTATTGGGATGGGATTGATTGGCGAGCATATCACACAACTGGATCCTTTAAAAATGAATGGGAAAATTTAGGTAAAGTCGCAGAAATAGGCGAGACATATCCTGATATAGTTAAGCAACGTTGGGCACCAGAAGTGCATAAATACAAAGATAAGTTTTATATGTTCACAACTTATCTAAGTCAATCATCTAGGCAACGAGGAGTAACTATTTTAAGAAGTGATTTACCAACTGGCGAATTTAAAATGATTTCGCATAATGCGAGAAACGTTGCTCAGTTTGGTAACGATAATCATCACATTACCTATGATTTATCAACCATTGATAAAGAAGGTAAACCAGCTGGGTGTACGATTGATGGAACATTGTATGTTGATCCAGATGGTCAACCATGGCTAGTATATGTTAATGAATGGGTGAGCCAAACTGATGAAGTCGGCCGTTTTAGTGCAGTTAAGTTAAGCGAGGATTTAACGGAAATCGATGAAAGTAGTAATAAAGAATTATTTAGAGCTGATGCGGCTCCATGGGGAGAAGCAGGGATCAAAGTAACTGACGGTTGCTTTATTCACACAATGCCAAACGGCAGACTTGTTATGACTTGGTCAGCTAGCAATGGTCATGGTTATTCAGTCGGATTCGCCACTAGCGATAATGGTGTTTTAGGACCTTGGGTGCAACATAAGCAACAACTATTCGCTCCAGGGATGTATGCGAGTGATAACCCTGAGGGCGGCCACGCAATGATTTTTGAAGATAATGATCAGTTATTTATGTGTTTACATGGGCCAAATGCTAAAACTGAACATCCAATTGTTTTCCCAATTAAAGAAACACACTATAATACAATTGCGTGGGATTTATATCAAAAGGGAAAGTAAAATATAATCATGCCAAGTATAAAAGACATTACCGAACCAGTTAAGGCTTATCAGCAAGCGAAAGAAATGTATCACCAAAATGTAGTGGATTATTTTGATCAACTGGTTAAGGATAGCCAAACTAATCTTGAAGCGAATAAGAGCACTTGTGATGCTTATTATAAGAAGTTAACTGAAGTTGATAATGCAAATAAGAAATCCAATAAAAAAGGTCGATTAAAAACTTTCTTGAAAGTTTTAATGGTTATTTGTTTTATTACTATTGCGTTAATCCCAGTTGGACTATTAATTAAATCAAGAATTAAAAATAAAATTGATGTTGAGATTCAACACGCGAATGATTTAGCGAATAAATTAACGGAAGAAGCCAATCAATTAAAAGGTGAAGCGATTAAACAAACCGCTACTTTAAATAGTATGTATGATTGGAATATAGCAGCGACACTTTTAAGTAAAACCATCCCATTAATTCAAACCGATAAATACTTCAATAATGAGAAACTTCAATATTTAACTGAAAAATATGGTTTTGCGGAACATAAGGGTGATGATATCTCCACTAAGTTTGTTCAATCAGGTTCAATTGTTGGTAACCCCTTTATCATTGAACAAAATTATGTTCAAGAAATGGCGCCATTTGTTTATACTGGAACATTAGTTATTCACTATGTTACTTATTCACGTGGTAGCAATGGTCAATCTTATCCAGTTCATCACACCCAGACACTTGTCGCTCACGTAACAAAGCCAAAGCCAAACTACTATCTTGAAACTTGGTTAGTGTATGGTAATGCCGCTGCACCTAAATTAACTTTCTCTCGAAGACCGAGTGGGGTGAAAGGCATGGATGATAAGCAACTTTCTAAATTTACTAGTAAGTTTTCCAAGAAACTAGATAAGATTTCTAAAAAAGATCAAGACTTTACCCAAATGGCAAATACTAAATTTGAAAGCTTATTTAATGCGCTTGACCGCGATAACGAAGTTGAGTTCCGTTTATTATTTACTCCACTAGCCCAAAATAATATGGTGGATTTAATTAGAATGAAAGAACCGTATGGTGATGATTTTATTTTCCATAAGCAACACGAACTTAATTTTATTAAAACCGCACACGCACAAGGATTTGATTATTCGAATAATCCAGCTCTATTCATTAATTTTGATGCGAATAAATCAAAAGAAGATTTAATTAATTATTGTGATGCTTATTTTGAACACATCTATTTTGATTTAGCGCCTCTACTCACTATTCCACTTTATCAAAACTATAAGGCACGTGAATATATTTATAAGGATAATCACAAGAATCGTTACCCAAGCTTTGAAACTGAATCATTAGCGAATGGCTTTGATAAGAAAGATTTAGTGCATAAAGACACCGCAACTGATGCGATTTTAAAAACTGAGTTTGTAAAGCGGGATGGCGATATTGATATATATAACATCGTTGCTCATACCTTTAAGGCAAATCCAAAAGTTGATATTGTTCCAACCTTAGGTGGCGATGGAAGAATGCATCCAGTTCCCGTTCATTGGTA
>JAKSVA010000036.1 GCA_024408435.1 Bacilli bacterium | reverse complement strand
GGTTAAAGATTAATTCACCACCAGCGGCAAGCACGGGGGCAAAAGAAAATAAATAAGTTGATTTACTTTTTTTAAAAGTAGAAATGAATAAAGGCACACTAGAAACCGCCACGCCAATTGATAAAAGACAAAATAAATATACTGGTAATTTAAATGCTTCACCATTTAATCCAACTAAAATTTTGAAAATAGCTAATGTAATACCAGAAATAACGGATAATGCACCGCCCATGATAAAAATAATCCACAAATAAATATTAATTTTCTTAAAAAGAAAATATCCAACATAAATAATAAACGCTAAATAAATGAGAGTCGGAAATAAATCAACTACTCCGAGGGCAACTGAAAATTCCGCTTCGCCAAACATAATTAAATAATATTTGTTAATAACTCTTTATATGAGTCAATCTTTAAAGAAGCCCCACCAACTAAAGCACCATCAATATTCGCACTACTAAGATATTCCCGAATATTGTTTGGTTTCACACTACCACCATAAAGAATACGGATGTTATCCGCCACACTTTGATCATAAAGTTCTTTAATAATGTTACGAATGTAACCACAAATATCTTCAGCGATTTCTTTACTGGCGTTTTTGCCAGTACCAATACTCCAAATTGGTTCATAGGCAATTACCACTTTACTCGCGTCTTCTTTACCAACATCTTTAAAGCCTTTTACGATTTGCTCTTTCACAAATGGTTTCGTTTCACCTTTTTCATAAGTCGCTAAGGATTCACCACAACAATAAAGCGGCGTCATTTTCGCACTTAATAACTTTTTAATCTTTAGATTACAGGCTTCACTAGTTTCATTATTATAAGTTCTTCTTTCGGAGTGACCAATGATGGCCCAATTAACATTAATTGCTTGAAGCATCTCCGTTGAAACTTCACCCGTATAAGCACCATTAGCTAAATGGTGAACATTTTGACTTGAAATAATTAGACCTTCGGGTGCGTGTTTCTTTGCACAACAAAGAGCTAAAAATGTCGGCGCAACCCCAATATCAACATTATGCTCTTTAGCTAAGGTAACAATTGAAGCGCACGCTTCCACAAACTCTTTTGCTTCGGCATTGGTCTTATTCATTTTCCAATTGCCCATTAATAACTTCTTTCTCATCGTAAGTGACTCCTTTTTAGATTCCTCATATATTATAAACTATTGTTTATATTCAACAATAAAAACCTAACTTGCGATTTTTAGAAGTTAACAAATGAGAACTTTAGTTAACTTTTTATTGAAAAAATTACTTTTATATTTACTAGGTAAATATTTTATAAATAGATGCGCTACTTTCGTTTGCTTTCCTAAATATCTAATAAGGAAAAAATGCTTATGAAAGATTATTCAATTGATGCAATTAAAATTGCTAAAGCAATTCAAAACGATAAACTTGATTTTTTACATGGAAAAGAATTTAAAATGCGTGATAGAATTAAAAAGAGAAAACGTATGAAAAAGACGAGAGAAAATGAAAATAAATACACCCTTGCGCAGATTGGGGAAAATTTAGCTAAGTTAAATCAGAAGGTTGATGATGGCTTTAAGCAAGTTAATACGCGGATTGATCGAATTGAATCGAGGATTGACCGAATCGAAGCACGTCTTGATTATAACGGTCTTAAAGATTTACCCAAAAGATAGTATTGATAAACTATTTAATAATATCAACGCCAGGAAGATGACCATCATTTTCAATCATCTCTAGACTTGCGCCACCACCAGTAGAGACATGAGAGAATTTGTCTTTATAACCAAATTCTTTAATCGCCGCCGCGGAATCACCGCCACCACAAACGCTAAAGACATTATTTAAACTAGCAACGGCTTGACAAATACTAATTGTTCCAGCTTGGAAATCTTTTTGCTCAAAGACACCCATTGGGCCATTCCAGAAAACCATCTTGGCTTTTTTAATTTCATTCGCGAATAATTCTCTTGTCTTTGGACCAATATCCATTCCTTGATAGCCATCAGGAATATCTAAACCAACGGTTTTCTTATCCGTCCAGCCTTCAAATCCATTTGCGACTACGCTATCAACAGGAAGAACAATCTTTCCGTTCGCGTTCTTAAAACATTTAAGCGCGTAATCAAGTTGATCATTTTCAACAGGGGAAGTGCCAATCTTATGACCTAATGCTTTTTGGAAAGTATAAGCCATCGCACCACCAATTAAAATCTTGTCGCACTTCTTAAGAAGTGATTCAATGACTTTAATCTTATCACTTACTTTTAAGCCGCCTAAAATAGCCACATATGGACGGTCACTATCTTTTACATCAACGCAGCGTATTAAATTATCAACTTCTTTTTTGACAAGATAACCAATCGCGACTGGTTTACCCGCCTTCTTTAATAAATCAGGAACCCCATACGTTGAAGCATGAGCCCGGTGGGCGCTACCAAAAGCGTCCATCACATAAGCATCCGCTAGAGCGGCCCAATCTTTACTTAAATCTTCTTTGTTCTTCTCTTCACCAGCTTCATAGCGCGTATTTTGTAAAAGAAGGACATCACCATTATTTAATGAATTAACTAAGTTAGTTACTTCACTTCCGCGAGTTGTAGTAGCGAACTTGACATTCTTGTTTAATAATTCACCTAAACGTTTTGCCACTGGCGCTAAGTTATTCTTTTTCTTAGCCGCCTCAATCACATCTGGTGTTTCTTTGTGTTTAATTTTTCCTAAATGGGAAAAAAGAATTACCTTCGCTCCTTGATTAATTAATTCCTTAATCGTTGGTAGAGCTTGAACGATTCGGTTATCATCCCGAATCGCACCTTCTTTAAGCGGGACATTAAAGTCAACTCGCACTAAAACTCTTTTTCCTTGAATGTTTTTTAATTCATTAACGGCTAACATAATTTTCTCCTTTAATAAGAAAAGGCGCCTCGCGAAGGAGACGCCTTAATTAATTTAATTTACTTAACGCCAAGTACCTTCGCCATATGAGCGGCTAAGCGCACAAATTGGCAAGTGTAACTATATTCGTTATCGTACCAGCTCACCACTTTGACAAATTGGACACCATCAGGAGTGGTAAAGACAGTTGTTTGAGTCGCATCAAAGATTGAACCATGGGTATTATCAATAATATCGCTACTCACGATTTCATCTTCGGTGTAATCTAAGACATTCTTAAGCGCACCTTTACTCGCTTCTTTCATCGCTTGATTGATTTCATCAACATCCTTCACTGGTTTATTTAACACAAGGGATAAATCAACTAATGAACCATCGATGACTGGAACACGAAGCGCTCCACCACGAAGTTTACCTTCAAGTTCAGGAATAACGAGGTTAATCGCTTTAGCTGCACCGGTTGTCGTTGGAACAATGTTGGCTGCGGCTGCACGACCACGACGTAAATTGCCTTTGGCAAGGTCAAGAGTTGTTTGATCGTTAGTGTAAGCGTGAACGGTAGTCATATAGCCACCTTTAATGCCCCACTTCTCTTGTAATACTTTACAAACTGGCGCTAAGCAGTTAGTTGTACAACTTGCACCAGAGATAACCTTTTGGTTAGCAGTAAGCTTATCTGAATTAACACCATAAACATAGGTTGGTGTTTCCTTATCACTTGGCGCAGAAATAATGACGCCTTTCGCACCATTATCGATATGAACTTGTGCGTCCGCTTTACCTTTAAAGCGACCAGTGCATTCAAGCACGATATCAACTCCATAATTCTTCCAAGCTAATTCTTTAGGATCCTTCTTACCTAAAACCGGAATCTTTTTGCCTTTATAAACAATGGCATTAGCCGCAGTATCGTAGCTAATATCATCTTTGCCCCAAATCTTATGGGTGCTATCGTATTTAAGTAAATACGCTAAAGTTTTGGCATCGACTAAATCATTAATCGCAACCACTTCAAATTCACCAGATTCATACGCACGGCGGAAGGCTAAACGACCAATACGTCCAAATCCGTTAATTGCTAATTTTATTGACATGGAATATATCCTCCGAAATTTATAGCGCACCTATTATATAATAATCAAACCTAAAATGCTAACATTTTTTTCTAAAAAAATGTTGCTAATTAATAATGATTAATTTGCCGTGAATAATTTACTTCTAATTTGCTTAAATAAGCCTTAATCACTTCACTTGGTTGATAGTGAAGATAGCTAATTAAATTTAAATAAGCGTTCATCGCTTTTTCATATTGCTTTTGGTTGTAGTGATCTTTTAATTTAATCGCCTCTTCGTAACTAATTAAAATCGCTTTTGTTAAATCAATCTTTTTATCTTCTTTAATGGTATAAACCATTTTTTTGGTTTTTAAATAAATACCAAGTGAAAGAATAAAATGAAGTCCATCCGCGTATTCTTCTAAGATGACATTTTTCGGTGAACTCTTCTTATACGACCAATATTTAAACGCTCTGGTTTCATTAGCGAATTCGCCTAATTCGACAATTAACGCTAATAAGCGTTTATAAAATGTTTGTTGATAAGTAATGTGATGGCGTTTCGCGATATCTTGATCAAGTTTAGCTTGAAGCGGATAAAGTTTACTTAAATTAACGGTCATTAAGATTACCTAATTTCTTTAAGCCCCAAATATCTTTGTTATATTGTTCGATGGTGCGGTCGCTTGAGAAAACACCACTACCAGCGATATTATTTAAACTCATTTTCGCCCAAGTTTTTGGTTTCCGATAAAGTTCATCAATTACTTGATATGATTTTAAATAAGGATGGAAATCCTTAAAGATTAAATATTCATCACGCTTATTCATGATTTCATCAAAGATGGGTCGGAATTGATTTGGATCTTTACACCATGGCCCGTTAAAAAGTGAATCAATAATCCGATGAATTGACTGATCCGTATTATAAATATCCCATGGATTATATTCGCCACTATTTTTAATCTTAGCGACTTCATTAGCTTTTAGGCCAAAGATAATGTTATTACCTTTCTTTGCGTAATCAGCGATTTCAATATTCGCGCCATCAAGCGTACCTAAGGTAATCGCACCATTCATCATAAGTTTCATGTTGCTAGTGCCACTAGCTTCATAACCAGCAGTTGAGATTTGTTCACTAATATCAGCGGCTGGAATAATTCTCTCAGCTAAAGTAACGCCATAGTTCTCCACAAAGACAACTTTAATATATTTATTAACATCGCTATCGTTATTAACGACATTAGCGACACCTAAGATTAATTCAATAACTTTCTTTGCGTAATAATAACTTGGCGCAGCTTTCGCACCAAAGATAAAGGTTTTTGGATAAATCTCTTTCGCTTTAAGCGGATTCTCTTTGATGTAATAGTATAAGTAAATGACATGGAGAATATTCATTAATTGCCGCTTATAAGCGTGTAGACGCTTAATTTGAACATCAAAGATTGAATTAGGATCAATCTCAATGCCATATTGTTCTTTAACGTATTTAGCGAAATTAACTTTGTTATTATGTTTAATCTTCATTAATTGCGTTAAGACTTTATTATCGCCTTCAAACTTGCGGAAATCTTCAAGTTTAATTGGATTAGTAATCCAGTCTTCACCAATTTTACTCGTGATTAATTTTGCGAGTTCTGGATTTGCGTTAAGTAACCATCTCCGATGCGTTACCCCATTTGTCTTATTATTAAATTTCTTTGGATATAAACGGTAGAAATCCGCGAAAGTCGTTTTCTTTAAAATGTCCGTATGAATTTTAGCGACACCATTCACGCTAAAAGAAGCGTAAACGCCTAAGTTTGCCATATGGACTTGGCCATCTTTAATGATGGAAACGTTATATTTTGTTTGATTATCAATGCCTTGATCGTTTAATTCCACCATAAAGCGACGATGAATTTCTTCAATGATGTTATAGCACCGCGGAATAAGGCGTTGCATAAAATGAATTGGCCATCTTTCTAATGCTTCTGGTAAGACGGTGTGATTAGTGTAAGCAATACATTTCTTAGTAATCTTCCACGCATCATCCCAACCATAATCATGTTCATCCATTAATAAACGCATTAATTCTGGAATCGCAAGAACTGGATGAGTATCATTAAGATGGAAGACAAAAGCATCGGATAAATTATCAAGATTCTTATATTGTCTTAAATGACCACGAATGACCGATTGAAGTCCTGCTGAAACTAAGAAATATTCTTGTTTTAGGCGAAGCATCTTACCTTCTTCATAACTATCATCAGGATAAAGGTTATGACAAATCTCGTTTACTTCGTAAAGGTAGTGATTAAAGTCAGTACCATCAGGAAGAAGTTCACTACTTGGAACAGCTTGCCACATTCTCAATGTGTTAGTGACCCCATTACGATAACCAACAATACTTACATCGTATGGCATCGCTAAAATAGGAATTGCGCCACTTGTGCGAATCCCAAATTTACCATTTGGCTTAGTGTATAGTTCACTATAACCATAAAAATTAACCGTTACCGCGTGCTTCGGTTTTCTTACTTCAAAGACATAACCATTGGTTAACCATTGATCAGGTAATTCCTTTTGATAACCTTTATTGAGTTTTTGCCGAAAGAAGCCAAATTCAAAGCGAAGACAGTTACCATGGCCCGAATATCCAAGGGAGGCAATTGAGTCAAGGAAACACGCCGCGAGACGTCCTAAACCACCATTACCTAAGCCAGCATCTGACTCCATTTCTTCAAGTTCATGGATATTGATACCAAGTTCATCTAAACCTTTTTTTGCGATTTCATAAACACCAAGGTTCTGCATATTATTAACTAATAAGCGACCCATTAAAAATTCCATACTAAAGTAAATTAATTGTCGTTGCTTTTTCTTTACCACTTCATCATGAGTGACCCGGTATTCATTACCCGCGTAGTCACGTACCATCTCGCCTAAGATGTCATAACGTTCGGTAATATGACTCTTCTCCACATCACGACCATACTTTCTTGCTAAACGGAGTGTGAATTCTCTCTTAAAAGATTCTTTACTTGAAAACATATTAAAGTTATTCTCCTTTGTATTTAAAGATACAAGCACCAAAACTTGCTAATTTAATGGTTAATTTAAATGGTTTATTTTCTGGCCCGCCATTTTCGGTATGAATGGGTAAACCATTATATTGATTAAAACCACTATAAACATCTTTATCACTATTAAAGATTTCTTCGTATAAACCAGGACGTGTCATTCCCACATCATAATTCTCGTAGAAGTTACCTGTCATATTAAAAATAAAGATTAAATGAGAATCATTGACTCTTCTTTCAAAAGCAAAGACACTTTGATTCGCGTTATCCACCATTAACCAATTGAAATGGATTGGATTATGTTCTTCAACCTTCATTGCATCTTCCGCTTGATAAATTAAATTTAAGTCACGGCAAACACGGGTAATTGAATCGTGTTTAGGGAAACTTCTTAAATTCCACGGTAAGGATTTACTTTCATCCCATTCATCGAAACTTGCCAGTTCATTACCCATGAAGCTAAGCTTCTTCCCTGGATGAGCGTATTGATAAGTATATAAGTTACGGAGTAAAGCAAACTTTTGATCATAGTCACCCCAAATCTTATTAATGATTGTGCCCTTACCATGTACAACTTCATCATGCGAAAGCGGGAGTAAGAAGTTCTCGCTAAAGAAATACGCCATGGAGAAGGTTAAATTGTTATGTTCATATTTCTTATAGATAGGATCTTTTGAATAATACTTTAAGGTATCATTCATCCAACCTAAATCCCATTTATAATCAAAACCTAAGCCACCATATTCGATTGGACGAGTCACACCTAAATAATCAGTCGAATCTTCCGCAATCATCATTAAAGATGGATGAGCATAATGGAGTTTTCCGTTTAATCGACGAAGGAATTCAGTCGCGCCCGTATTCTCGCCATTCATCTTATTGCCATCCCAGAATAATAAATTACTCACTGCATCAACGCGAATCCCATCCACATGGAAATAACACGCAAAATAGTTCATCGCGCTCATTAAGAAAGATCTGACTGGATCTTTACCTAAGTCAAATTGCGCACTACCCCATGGTGAGAAGGTATGTTTCTTATCACCATATTCATACATATGGGTGCCATCATATTCAAAAAGCGCCCAATCATCTTTGGCGAAATGAAC
>JAKSVA010000035.1 GCA_024408435.1 Bacilli bacterium | reverse complement strand
AGCGGACTTCATCATTTAGTTTGGGAAATCGTTGATAATGGTGTTGATGAAGCGCTTAACGGCTATGGTGATACTATCTCTGTCACAATTCATAAAGACGGATCGATTTCGGTTGAAGATAGAGGTCGCGGAATTCCCTGTGGAATTCAATCAAAATATAAAGTGCCCGCTATTCATTTAATTTTTTCAACTTTGCACGCTGGTGGTAAATTTTCTAGTAAGGTTTATTCAAACGCCGGTGGATTACATGGTGTAGGCGCTGCGGTTACTAATGCTTTAAGTGAATGGCTTGAAGTAACTGTTATGCGTGACGGAAAGATTTTTCACATTAAATACGAAAAAGGCGGCAAGCTTGCTGAACCTTTAAAAGTAATCGGTGAATCAAAAAAGTCAGGGACGATAGTCCGCTTTAAGCCTGATAAAAAGATTTTCTCTAGCACCGAATTTAGATGGGAAACCATTACTCGTCACTTACAAGAATCAGCGTTCTTATTAAAAAAAGTAAAATTTATTGTTAAAGATGAAAGAGTAATTCCGCATTTAGAAGAAACTTATTTATATAACGAAGGCTTAAAGGAATATGTTTCCGCGCTTAATGTTAATAAAATTCCTATTGGTCCAATTATTTCTTTTGAGGATTTTTCTAATCCAATCAAAATGGAAGTTGCATTCCAATATTGCACTAATGACTATAACGAAAACATTTATAGTTATGCTAATAACGTTCGTACCCACGATGGTGGTACACACGAAACAGGTTTTAAACTTGGTATCACGCGAGCGGTGAATGATTTTGCTGAGCAAAAAGATTTACTACGTGGAAAGAAACTTGAAGGCGGAGATATTCGTGAAGGCTTAACTGCCATTCTCTCTTTAAAGGTTCCAGAAAATTTAATTCAATATGAAGGTCAAACTAAATCTAAACTCGGCACTCCAGAAGCAACGGCACTTGTCAATAACTTTATTTATACGAAATTGACTTATTTCCTTAACGAAAACAATGAGTACGCTGTAAATCTCATTAATAAATGTATCGAAAGCCAGAACGCGCGAATTGCTGCACGGAAGGCAAAAGATGAAGCACGTGGTAAAAAACAAAGAAAGGAAATAATTCTTTCTGATAAATTAACTCCTGCTCAATCAAAAGACTACAAGAAAAACGAATTATTTATCGTTGAAGGTGAATCAGCCGGTGGTTCAGCAAGAAAAGGACGTGACCGTCTTCATCAAGCTATCTTACCTTTACGAGGCAAACCACTTAACACTGATTCAATTACAATGGACCGAATGCTTAAAAACGAAGAGTTTGCCACCATCATTAATACAATCGGCGCTGGTGTTGGTAGCGAGTTCGATGTTAAGGATTCGCGGTATGGCAAAATTATTATTATGACCGATGCCGATACCGATGGCGCGCACATCCAAACCTTGCTTTTAACATTCTTTTATCACTATATGAGACCATTAATTACTAATGGCATGGTTTATGTTGCGGTTCCGCCTTTATATCGCGTTTACAAAGAAAACAAAGAGCAATACGCTTGGCGTGATAATGATTTAGAAGAAGCGAAAGCCAAAATTGGGCGTGGATATGAAATATCGCGTTTTAAAGGTCTTGGTGAAATGGATGCCTCGCAACTATGGGAGACTACTATGAATCCACAAAACCGGATGCTTGTTCGCATTCGGATTGATGATCCACTTTTAGTGGAAACTCGTGTTGCGGTCTTAATGGGTAAAGATGCTTCATTACGTCGAAAATGGGTTGAAGAAAACGTCGACTTTAACGAAAAAGATAACTTCGAGGAATTAAAGTAATATGGCGGATGAAATAAAAGCATTAAAAGAAAATATTGTAATTGAGCCGCTTGATGATGTTATGGGCGACCGTTATGGTATTTACGCTAAATACGTTATTCAAGATCGTGCTATCCCCGATGCACGTGATGGACTTAAACCTGTCCAAAGACGAATTATTTATTCAATGTGGTCAAACCACAACACTTCCCAATTTAAGACAAGAAAGTGCGCCAAGATTGTTGGTGATGTCATTGGTAAATATCACCCACATGGTGATACGAGTGTTTATGAAGCGCTAGCGCGGATGAGTCAAGATTGGAAAGTAAGAATGCCACTCATCGCCTTCCAAGGTAACAATGGTAGCATTGATGGCGATATGCCCGCTGCCTATCGTTATACTGAAGCTAAGCTTAGTGAATTAGCTGATGAACTCGTTCGTGACTTAAATAAAAATGCGGTTGAAAAAACTTTGACATATGATGATACCGAATATGAGCCAGTCGTGCTTCCCGCCCGCTTTCCCAATCTATATGTTAATGGGGCAGAAGGAATTGCCGTCGCATTAGCGACAGAAATTCCTCCTCATAATTTAAACGAAATTATTGAGGCAATTATCTATCGAATTAATCACGTTCATGTTGAACCACGTGATTTAATGAAATTCGTTCGTGGGCCTGATTTTCCAACTGGTGGTGTGATTGTTTCAAGCGAAGGGTTAAAGAATATTTATTTAACTGGTCATGGTCGAATTGAAATTACGGCGCGTGCAAAAGTTGTTCCTAGCGACAAAGTAAACCGAATTGTTATAACCGAAATTCCTTATAAAGCCGTTAAGATTAATATCGTTCACGAAATTGATGAGATTCGTCATAAAAAAGTAATTGAAGGCATTATTGAAGTTCGTGATGAAAGCGATCGCCGTGGTTTAAAAATTGTAGTTGATTGTCGAAAGAATGTTAATCCAGACGCAATATTAAAATTCTTAATGAGCAAAACCGGTTTAACCACTGGTTATACCGCTAATATAGTAGCGATTGTTAATGGTCATCCAAGAACTTTGAATATTCTTGATTATGTTGATTGTTATATTGAACACCAAGTAAGCGTTGTTACTCGTGTTTCTAATTTTGACTTAGCTAAAAACAAAGCTCGTTTAGAAATCGTTACTGGATTAATTAAGGCAATTAAAGACCTTGATGAAGTAATTAAGATAATTCGCGCAAGTAAAGATAAGGCCGATGCCAAGTTAAAACTTGAAAATGCATTTAAGTTTACTGAGGCACAAAGCGAAGCGATCGTTATGATGCCTTTATATAAATTAAGTCATACCGATATCGTCACGCTTAATCAAGAAAAACAATTCTTGGAAAGCGAGATTGCTCGTTTAAAATCAATTCTTGATGATAGAAAAGTTCTTAATCGTGAATTAGTTAAAGATTTAAAAGAAATCGCGAAAAAATATGGTAATGAAAGAAGAACCGTTATTAAACACATTGATAAGGAAGATAAAGCTTTTGATCAACGCGATTTAATCAATAAAGAAGACGTTATGGTGGCGCTTACGCGTGATGGCTATGTTAAGCGTAGTTCACTTAAGAGTTATAAAAGTAGTGATGAAAGTCTTCCAGGCGTTAAGGCAAACGATTGCTTAGTTTTATCACATCAAGCAAACACTGAAGATTTCTTAATTGCCTTTACTAATAAAGGTAATTATTTAACCTTACCCGTACACCAAATTCCTGAAATGAAATGGAAAGATGAAGGTAAACAATTGAACTATAAAATTACCTATAATGCGCAAGAAGAAAAAATTATTAAGGCTTACACTGTGAAAATCTTTAGAAAAGATTTATTCTTTGTTTTAGTAAGCAAAAACGGTCAAATCAAACGTACTTTAATGTCTGACTTTGTCACGAATAAATATAATCGTACATACACGGCAATGCGTTTATTAGCAAACGATGAATTAATTGATGTCGCCATTTCAACTGGTGGTGATAACATCTTATTGTTCTTAGCGAATGGTGAAGCAAGTTATTATAGCGAAGAAGTATTAACACCAATCGGTCCAAAAGCTGGCGGAGTAAAAGCAGTAAAACTTAATCGCACATATGTGTCAGCAATGTTAACATTTACAAAAGACGAAAAAACTAAAGTAATGATCTTAACCGATCATGGTTGCTACCGGATGTTTGATAATCTTCATATTCCATTGACCAAACGTTTAATTAAACCAACTACAATTATGCCAACCTTCAAAGGTGATCCACACAAAATTATTGCGGTGAAAAAATTAATTGATGTTGGTGATGAAATTACTATTTACGCTTTGTCACAATTAAAAGGTTTGCTTAATCTAAAGATTAATGATTTCTATATGACACCCTTAGATAAGTACGCGAAAACTAATTTACCAGTTATTAAAAAAGATCATTTATTGCGCCTATATTCAAAAGGTGAACATGTTAATCCGAATTTAAAATCAACTTATAAACCTAAACCTGTTGTCGACAATAACAACAATAACAGTGGTGAAAAGGTAGAAAAATTTACCCAAATTTCTATCTTTGATGAAGAAAATTAATGAAACGATATACACCAACTTATCACGCTAATAATTTATTCGAAGTTGATCCATTATTTTTTATAAAAATAAATGCTAAAGTTTTACTTTTAGATTTAGATAATACACTAGATTCATATAAAACTAAGTTGCCAAGCGAAAGAACGATTAATTACATCAAGCAACTTAAAGCCTTAAATTTGCGTCCAATTATTACTAGTAATAATCGTTCAAAACGCGTAAAAAACTACGCGCGTGCACTTGAAATAGAATGTTTAAGTAGTGTGGCAAAACCATTTAAACATTTCTTACTTAAAAAATTGAATAAACTTAACATCGATTTAAAAGAATGCATATTAATTGGCGACCAATTGATGACCGACATTGCCTGTGGTAATGCTTTAAAAATCAAGACTTTATTACTTGAAAAGCTTGTCAAAGAAGATCAATTTACCACTCACTTTAATCGTATCTTTGATAAACCTTTACGCGCGCGACTCAAAAAATGTGGTAAACTAAATAATTGGAAAGAAGTTTTATGAGTAAACTTAACATTATTCGTAAGTGTTATAACTGTGGGGCAGTTTTACAAGACGAAGACCCGAAAAAAGAAGGTTATATCTCAAAAGAAATTTTCGAGAATGACGCCCGCGTCATGTTTTGCGATAAATGTTTTAAGAAGGAAACGTACGATTTAGTTCCCAATAAAGTTGTTGTTAGTGATGCTTTTAAAACTATTTTGGCAGATGCCCACGCAACTGACGCATTAATTGTTTATGTTATCGATTTGTTCTCTTTTGAAGCGGCTTTTTCTCCTGAAATTACTAAAAGATTAGTGGGGCGGAAAGTTTTAGTTATTGCTACAAAAAGAGATTTATTACCAAAAGATGCTAAAGATGAGGACTTAAAAGAAGACGTCGCTCATCGAATGAGAATGGAAAAAATTAAAGTGAACGATATTATTTTAACTAGCGCTTCGACTAACTTAAATATTAAAGAAATTATCAAGAAAATTAATGAACTCCGCCGTGGCCATGATGTTTATTTAATTGGCGGTGATGGGGCGGGCAAAACTTTCTTAATTAACGCTATTTTACGTAACTACCGTAACACTTCTAATCGGCAAATTAAAACAATGGAATATCCTGGTACATCTATGAGCGTCTTACAAATCCCACTTGATCGTAGTTCAACATTATATGACACTGGCGGTTTAGCTATAGCTAATTCAATCACTGAACACGTCGAGAAAGAACTATTTAAAATAGTTCAACCAATGCGAGAAATTAAAGAGCAAACTCATAAAATGTGGCCTGAAGTATCACTATTTATCGGTGGAATTGCTCGCTTTGATTTTATTGAAGGAAAAACCACTGAGGTCTATGCTTATTTCTCTCGTAAAATTGATGTCAAACGTATTTCAACTAGACGTACCGATTATATTTTTGAAAAAATGATAAGAAAGCAAAGATTGAAACCCATCAGCGAACGATTGAAAACTTTAGCGGATTTTAACACTTACGAAATTCATATTCTTGAACACGAGGGCCGCGATATCGGCATTCAAGGATTAGGTTGGATTTCCTTCTTTGGTAATAACCAAACTATTCGGGTTAGTGTCCCAAAAGGCGTCGGCGTTTATTCGTGCCGGGCGAAAATACCTCATGCTAACGACCAAAAATAAAAAACAATTAAAAGCTTTAGCGAATACAAGTAAGCATAAATATCAAATCGGAAAAAATAAAATTGACGATGATGTGATTACTTTACTTAATAACGCTTTAAAAGCTCACGAATTAATTAAAATATACTTTAATAAAAGTATCACGGGTGAAATGAAAGTTTTAATTAAAACGATAATTAATGAAACGAATTCCGAATTAGTTACAACAATTGGTCACTCAATTGTCATCTATAAAGAGAATAAAGAAAAGAAAGATCGTATCATTTTATAATATGGAAAAAGTAATATTGTTTGGTGGAACTTTTGATCCCGTTCATAATGGACATCTACGAATCGCCCGCTATGCGAGTTTAAAATTAAATGCTGATGTTGTTTTTGTTCCGGCCAAAAATCCGCGATGGAAAAAGCCGCACGCTAGTATCGAAAACCGTCACAATATGCTTCGCATCGCTTTAAAAAAAGAAGGGACAGGTAGTGTCTATATTTCTGATTTTGAAATTAAAAGTAACGCCGACACTAATTATACGATAGACACTATTAAACATTTTGTTAACGAATTTCCTGATCGAGAGATTTGTTTATTAATCGGCGCTGATCAAGTAGAGTCGTTCCATGATTGGAAAGACGCCGAAGAGATTTCCCGTTTAGCTAATATAATATATGTAGAACGCCCGCGCGTGTACGTGAAAGAAGATAATATAAAAAAATATAATATGACACCTCTTTCCTATGAAGGCAGTGGAACAATCTCTAGCAGCGCAGTTCGCTCGTTAAATGACCTTGACACCCCAAAAGAAGTGCTAGATTACATCGAAAAACATGGTCTTTATTACATAAAGAAAATCAGGGAAAAATACACTCCAGAAAGATATAAACACGCCGTTAGCGTAGCTAATGTCGCTTACGCAATTGCTAAAAACAATCACCGAAACGATGCAAACGATTGTTATATCGCTGGTTTATTACATGATGTTGGAAAAATGGTTAATGATATTAAACAAAAAGAAATTATGAATAAGTATTATCAAGAATACTTAACTAATCTTCCACCAACTTTATATCACCAGTTCGTAGGGGCTTATATTGCAAAAACTGAATTAAATATTAATAATGAAGCAATTTTAGATGCAATTAAGTTTCATGCGACTGGAAAAATGAATATGACACCAATTAGTAAAATTGTATATGCCGCTGACAAAATTGATCCACTTCGCGGATATGATTCAATGAAATTAATAAGAGCGTGCTACAAAGATTACTATCGGGGGTTCCAGATGGTTTTAAATGAAAATCGTAAACATTTAATTAAAAATCACCTAAGTTATGACAATCCGTTAACCAAGTCATGCATGGAACTATATTTAGGAGAAAAGTGATGAATGAGAAAGATTTACTAAAATTAATCAAAAAATCAATTTTAGATAAAAAAGGTGAAAAAGTGGAAGTGATTGATGTTAGAGCAATTACCCCTTTCACAAACTACTATGTTATTTGTAGTGCAAGTAACCCCCGCCAGATTGATGCTATTAAAGATGCGGTGGTGGACTCGTTGAGTCAAAATAAAGTTAAAATTAATCATGTTGAAGGCAAGGCAAAAAGTGGTTGGGTTTTAGTCGACGCTTTTCATGTCATAATTAATGTGTTTTCTAAGAATGAAAGAGAGCGGTTTAATTTAACCCAAATTTTGACTAGAAAAAAGTAGCCAAAAATTGGCCATAAATTTTAATAAAAAAAGTTAAAGGAAATTACCATAAAATTAGTAGTTTATTTTTTTACATTATTATACTCAAAAGCCAGTTCTAAAATTTATCTATTAGTTCTAGGTAAAAACCTACGCAAAAAAATATACTAATTCCAGTAAAAATAGATATACTAATCTTGAACATGGTAGCGGGGGTGGTGGTAAGCTAATGGACCAACACTTTCCTTAACAAAATTAGTAGTAATAGTGGTAGAGATGGGCCAAAAGTCAAAAAAGTCAGTTGGTGAAAAAATCATTAACTTCGCATAAGGTATATTATGTTAACCAATTAATATAAAAGTTAGATTTAATCGAGTAAAATACATGTCATCCATATTTAGAGTTATTAACAAAATTAGCGTCAAAAAGGTAGTTTTCCACTATGTTAGGTAATGTTTAGTACCTACCAAAAAACTACTAATTTGTATTTAGTCGACTATTTCGTCTATGAAGGATGCTACATCATCCCTGATTACTAAACTGGCCATTGAATCTAAGGGGGTTGGGTCCTTATTTATGATAACAAAGTTCCGCCCGCGAAAATAATATGGTAAAGAGGCGGCAGGATTCACCACTAAACTAGTCCCAATACAGATCAATAAATCGGCTTGAGAAATGCTATTAACTGCCCCACTAATATCATCCTCATTTAGCGACTCGTTAAATAGCACTACTTCTGGCTTAATAATTCCTCCACATTTTGGGCACTTCGGAAAGGGGGCTAATTT
>JAKSVA010000034.1 GCA_024408435.1 Bacilli bacterium | reverse complement strand
TGATTATCTTTTTCAAAAGTAACATTACAAATGAATCCATCTTTTCTTGTTGGCAAATGTTCACTCTTTGCACATGCAATAAAAAGAAGTGCTTGTGATGCAATTAATAAACATCTACCAAATTTCATACAGTCTTATTATACCAAAAATATTTTTTATTTAATAAATAATTAAATAATAAGAAAATCGCCTTTATTTAATAATTCAATAATCTTGCCATTATGTAATTTATAATTTTCAACTTTTTGATAAGCTGCAACTACTGTTTTACCATTCGGGAGTTCGATTTCTTGCACTTTTATTCCGTTTTTAAAGTTATTTCTTACAATGAATTGTCTATCTTTTTTTGTTGTTGGTTGAATTGAGTAAGCGTATTTTGCGCCATCATCGTCTTTAAGGTCGTGCTGAATATAGGCAAGAAATGTATCACCTTCGACATCCTTTCCTAAATCAGGAATGTTATAAAGACGACGATTACGTAATTCTTTACTTTTTATATGTCTTTTTTTAGTAATAATTTCTTGTCCATCAAGCGAACGATAAAAAGCATTGCCACAAGTTAAAGATAGTTTATCCTCGCTTAATTGTTCTTTTCCGTTTGCCATACATTGTTGCAAAGTAGTGTGAAGATTGTGTGATATTTGATGTAGATCAATATATTCGCCGCTTTCTGCTCCGGTGTATTTTAAATCTGCCCCTAGAAGTACTAATCCATCCTCACAAGCAACAGCTGTCACGGTAAAATAATTTTCTTTATGATGGCAACTTTTTTGCATAAAACAGGCAATATTATTGGTGCTATCATAACCGCTATTATAAATATAATCACCACCTTTTATCGGTTTAGGTAGTGTTTGTTCATACAATGCATCAAGGTAGTAATTTGTAATAATATTGTAAATCATTAAATCTTCTATAGGGATAAAACTTTCTGTTGCCGTAGAATAATGTCGAAGCGAAGTTGTGCCTGGAATATATGAATAATCCCACAAGGCGGCAATATTATAATATTCATCGCCTTGATCCATAATACATGTATTCGTGCCATACGATAAATTTAAGCCAAGATAATTTTCATCACTTACACATTCAGTATTAGTGATATCAGGTGAAGATCCTTCAAAAGAAATATATAAATCATCAATATTCATTGCTACCATTTTGGCATCATCAAAATAAACAATTCCGTTAAAAGTTGAACGTTTGTTATTAATATCATCAATATATTGTTTTAATTGATCAATATCAGGAAAATTAGGCGTATCCAAAAATAAAGATAAACCCGATAAATCATTTGTGGTCATACTTCCTCGTCTTACGTAATCTCGGCCACCTGAGCAATAATTAAGATATCCTTTGTGGGTAACACTTCGTAAACCACGGAGGATGTAACGAGAAATAATCGCTAATTTACTTTGATCAAAACGATGATTTGATTTAGCAATAATGCGCATAATTTTACCAAGTCGCATCACGCTTTTTCCATATGAGGTTGTTTGTAATTGGCGACCATGTTGGAAAAAGGAGCCATCTTTTTGGAAACCTTCCTTACCTTCATCGTTAATTTCTTGTTCAGCACGCGTAATCGCTAATTCAAGTTCTTCACTATTATGCGAAAGAATAGCAGATTTTAAAGTGGTATTAACATAATCAAATAAATTTGAACCAGTATGAGTTAATATGGATTGGCGGTGATAGAAACTAGTCTCGGCGATTCGCCCTCTTAACATGGCTTGCCCTTTTTCGTTTAAATCATCATAGATAAACATAGCAATATCACTAAGTTTACTATCAGCGTCAAGTTCGGTATTGAACCAGTTCGTATGGCGAAAATTATTAAAAACCCAGAAATAGGTAAGTTTAATAGCGATATCTTTAATGTTGTTATCGTGACGCGCAGCGGCAGTCAAAGTAATTTTAAAAGTGCGATGAAGGTGATTTATTGCGTACCATGTATCATATTGCCGCTCATAGCAGTATTCATAGTCGATATCAGGGAAAAAGTAAGTCTCAATGCCACTTATTTCCTTGCTTTCTACTTCTTGTTTAATTTCATCGGCAGTTTTATCTTTATAGTCACTATAGTTGCTTGTTTCAAGTAAATAATTACAATATTCTTTCCGCATAGCAGTAAACTCATCAGTTTGATTACAGGCGATTAAAGAGGGAATAACGATGAATGGTAGGAGAAATAAAATATGTTTTTTCATAAATTATTTTTCTCCATACTGAACAATCGTGCCGTGATCACGAACAATAAAATGCGGAATATGAAAATTACAAGTTTTATCATTAATATATTCGCATGTGAAGTCTATTTCTTTCATGGCGTAACGTGAATTAATCCGTAACCAAATGTTATTTGGGAGAGGATCATTACTAATGGCTTTTAAGGTAATATCAACATCATCATCTTCAAAAACTGGGAATCCTTTACCTCCCGTTAAAGTATGAATTGGGTAGATTTTGTTTTGGTAATTTGTTTTGAAATTTACTTCAATATCTTGACTATCGCGATATTCGCTCCCTGTTTTAATCCGACGCGATTCAATGCTTTCCCCAAAATTAAAGCCAAACATGAATAAACGAGGACGCGCTCTTGCGTTAACATGAATTTCGATGTCGTTTACGACATATTCATGTTTAATTGTTAAAGTGTTATTGCCGCTAGTTTCGGCATAATAAATAAATGAGTTATCGTATTTTTTACCACCAATATAAATCTCAATATCACCAACATTAACAACATATTCTATGTTAGGAGTTTCGAGAGTCCCATCATCTCCGATTGTTGGTTTCTCCGCCCAAACGGTGTCATCAGGGCAATCAATGTATTTAATGTCGAAATGGAGATTTAGCTCTTGATCGATTGGAACAGAAGTTGGGCATTCGCAAGTCACTCCTTCATTACCAATAAAAGTAACACTACATGTATCGCCTACTTTACGTTCAGGTAATGGTTCTTTTTTTGCGCAAGCAGTAAAAAATAACACTTGTGATATCAAAAAGATATAGCGAGTGATTTTCATATAATCATTATAACAAAAAAAGTATTTAACAATACTTTTAGAAATTATTGTTTTAAGTAAATATTATCTTTTCCTAATCGAAGAGCAAGACGCACACCATTGATTGGACACATTGCTAGATTATTAACAACCCGATATGGAATATGGCAAACTCGTTCGAAGGCTGGTTTTAATAAATGCCACACATTAGAAACGCCACCACCAATTAATAAATAAGTGAAGTGAAGATTAACTTGTTGTTGATTCATTACTTTACCTAAAATTTGTCCAACTTCTAAGAATGTTTCTTGGAGGCGCTTATCAATTTTAGCGGCCTCAGCCATTTCTTTCACGTACTTAAAGTGATAGCCTAATTCATTCGCAAGGCGAATTAAACCAGTCGCAGAAATGAATTCATCAATCTTCCGATTAGTATTATCGTAAATTTGTCTTCCTAAGTGTGGGATGGTGATTTCGTTTTCACTAACCATCACGCGCCCATTATCCATGCACGCGAAGCCAGTCCCTGTGCCAAGCATCACGCCAGCGACTCTCATTGTTTTTAATTTTGGATCTTCGTTTAAAGTACCAAGAATAAAAGCAACCGCATCATGAATAAAAACGATTTTTGCTTGTGGGCAAGCTTCTTTAAAGATACTCATAACGTTCACTTGGTAAAGTGATTTTAGTTTAAAATCCATTAAAGAGATGCCGTTTTTAAAATCAAAAGGCCCGGGCATACTAACACCGATTTCATCAACTTGATAATTTTTTAAGAAGTTTTTTAAAGCATAAGGAACATCTTCTTTTCCATCTTGATTAATCACTGGAAAAGAGTCGAATTTAACTTCGTTATTTACAAAGTAGGCATATTTAATGTAAGTGCCACCGATATCAAAAATTAATTGTTTCATTCTTTAATTTTAACCGTAAAGATTTCAAATGGTTTGATATTTAATTTAATAGCGCCGTTTTTGACTGGAAGTGGTTTTAAGTTATTTTCCATTAAGTCAGTGAGATAAGCTTTCTTAAATGGTAAATTAACTTTTAAGCTAATATTGCGCGATTGATTACTTATTTCATAGCCGCGGATAATATACGCTTTCTCGTTAAACGCTCTTTTTACGGTTTCAACAATGACATTTGATGCGGCTAAAGAAATAAATGAATGTTTAATGTTTTGATAACTATTTACATCCTTATTTTGATAAACAATTGGAAGACGGTTAAAAGCGTATGCTTCTTTAATAACCGCTTCGTTTCGATAATCACCCGTATGAGGGAATAAAGCGAATCTAAATTCTGGACAAATATCAGTTGCACCATCAAATGGATAACTACCGGATTTAAGGACAGTTAGTGATAAGTCACTGCCATCAACGCCATAACCATATTTAGAGTCATTTAATAAAGCAACACCAAATTTACCATCGGACATATCCACCCATTTTTGACCGCATACTTCAAATTTTGCTTCATCATAACTATTCTTTGGTTTTGTGTTGCGACCAATTGAACCGAACTGAATATCAAATCTAGCTTGCTCGCATTTAACATTCATCGGGAAATGAATTTTTAATAATTGACGTTTTTCTTTCCATTCAATCTGGTTAACAAAATCAATTCGATCAATTTCGTTATATAAATAAACGTATTGAACGATTTTACTTTTGTAGTAGTGACGAGTGATTTTAAAACCACGACGATCGCCTTCATTAATCGCTAGGAATGTCGCTAATCCATCTAAGTGATATTTCTTTTGCTTATAATAAGGAGACATTTCCCAGTTATCGTATTTATAAGGCGTATCTTCGTAGACAACAAATTTATTAATGGTGTCACCTGATTTAACAATTTCTTTTTTATGGGCTTTATCATAAAGCGAAGTGATCTCACCTAATTTATTAAATTTCACATCAAAATAAGCGTTGCTTAAATGGTGATCAGAAATCTTAATTTGATTAGGAAGATGGGCTAATTTAAAGCTTTGATAGCCAACACTAGGTACATTCTTGATAACATAACACTCATGGTTAACCATAACAGGAATATTACTTACGAATGCATTGGGATTAAAAACAAAATATTGGCTCTTTTCTTTACTTAATAAATTAGCAATATGTGATTTAATAATTGCCTTATTGTCCTTAAAGATTTTTCCTAAATATTTATCAGCGTCTTCATACACTTTTTTAATTGAACTTCCTGGTAAAATATCGTGGAATTGATGGAGCAAGAAAGTTTCATAATTATCATCAATGATATCCTTTGGATAATTATGGTGATTGATCATTGCATCAAGTGAGGCAATAAGCTCGGTATTTAAGAAAGAGAATTCAAGATCACGGTTATATTTTTTAATCCGTGGAACGCTTGTATAAGTACCACGATGATATTCAAGATAAAGTTCATCAGTCCATGTTGGTGTTTTACCAAATTTCTTACAACTCTTATTAAAGTTGTCTTCAATTACTTTTAGACTATCTTTTAGGGTCACTAAATGCGTTTTTCCTAAATTAGGTAAACCATAATGATAACGTTTTTCCTTTTCAAGCATTTCCCGGGTAGGGCCGCCTCCGCCATCACCATAACCATAAGTTGTTATCACGTGGTTATTATATTTTTTGATTTCATAACGATTCCATGTTCCTAATAAATGGCCAGCGGTCATCCAACCATTGTAGGTGGTGTAATTAGTGTCTTTAATGCCAATTCGTGGATTAGCATCACATGTGGAAATTAAATAAGTAAAAATGGAGGTACCATCTAAGCCAACCCATTTAAATGAATCGAATGGGTGACGATTAGTATCGTTCCAACCAATCTTACCAGTTACAAAACGAGTGACACCTGATTTTGCTAAAATCTGGGGGATTTGGTATGAATAGCCAAACACATCAGGGAGGATTAGAGTCTTTGAATCGATGTTAAATTCTTTCTTTAAATAATTTTTGCCGTATAAAATTTGGCGGACTAATGATTCGCCACTTGTTAAATTGCAATCTGGTTCGACCCACATTGCACCATCAATTTCAAAACGGCCTTCTTTTACCCGTTTTTTAATCCGAGCGAATAATTCTGGATCATCTTTTTGAACAAATTTAAAAATTTGTGGTGATGTATGCATATATTTATAATCAGGATATTCATCCATCAATTTAAGAACGGTTGAGAAAGTTCTTAACCCTTTTTGATGAGTTTGCTCAATATCCCAAAGCCACGCCATATCAATATGGGCGTGACCAACGCAATCAACGACGACATCTTTTTTACCACAAATGCCTTTAAAATAGTGGTTCATTAAATAATTATGCGATTTGGCTAAAGATTTAAAAAATAAATCATCACGATTTCTTAAATCAATTAAATTCATTGCTTCATTGATGACTTTTAAACTAGTGGGATAGACCGGATCACTTTTTAATAAAACATGAACATCTTCCATAATGGTTAAATAATCGTAATATGCTTCTTCTACTCGTTTATCGTTATATTTAATTGAAAAAAGAAGCGGGAATGAATTAGTAAATTCATGAGTATATAAGTATAAATAAAAGGTATAGTGACCATCTTCTAATAAAACTTCACGGTGATTGATGTCAATTCCTTGCACTAATTTGTTGTTTAAATAAAGAATACCTTGTGGGCGATCGGCATCCCATTCTTCACGTGGGAAAGCTGGATCAATCGAAAAGTAGGCTTTGGCATTATTATTTTTAGCTTTATCAATGGTGAATTCACCTTTAAACCAAAAATATGATTCTTGTTTAAAAATTGTGAAAGGTTCTTTAAATGGTTTCCATCCGCTAGCGTTTTTTGCTGTATTTAAATGAGGATTATGTAAATCTAAATAAGAAGCTTTTACCGGAATTTGTTTTGTTAGGCGCCAATTATCAAGTAATTTAACTAGAGTGTTTAATTTTTCTTCAATGCGTAAATCCATATTTTTCCCCTCGCTTCGTTAATTTAAAAAATTAACAGGTAGCAATATTTTAGCACAATTATGATATACTTAAACTATTAATGGAAGATAACTTATGGATGAAAGATTACTTAAAACTAAATTAGTTCCGGTAGTTGTATTTAAAACAACAGCGGAAATTAAACCAACTTTAGATGCTTTAAAAGCTGGTGGAATTGAAGTGGCGGAAATTTGTTTCCGCACCGCTTGCGCTGAAGAAGCCTTAATTAAAGCGATTAAAGATTATCCGGAAATGTTAATCGGTGCTGGGACGGTAATTAACACTGATCAAGCAAAAAAAGCGATTAATGCCGGAGCTAAATTTATTGTTTCTCCTGGTTTAAGTGTTGAAGTGGCGAAATATTGCAAAGAAAAGAATGTTACTTATTTACCCGGTGTTGTAACACCAGCAGAAATTATGACCGCTCTTGATTTAGGGTTAACTTATCTTAAATTTTTCCCCGCCGGTGTTTTCGGTGGTTTAAAGGCAATTAAAGCCTTAAGTGCGGCTTTCCCACAAGTTAAATTTATGCCAACGGGCGGAGTTGATAATAGTAATTTAAAAGAGTTTATTAGTGAAAAATCGATTTTTGCCGTTGGTGGTAGTTGGTTACTCAAAGGTGATATAAAAACAAACTGCCAAGTAGCGGTAAAAATTGTTAAAGGAGAATAATTATGGCAAAAATTGTAACTTTAGGTGAAATCATGCTTCGCTTATCTAGTCCTGGTTGTTCGCGACTAGTTAATGCGAATGGTTTAGATGTTTGTTATGGCGGAGGCGAGGCTAATGTCGCCGTTTCGTTGGCACATTTTGGTCATGATGCTTACTACGTCACTAAACTTCCCCATAATCCAATTGGTGATGCCGCTTTTAATGCATTAAGAAGAGAAGGTGTTAAAGTTGATTATATTGCGCGTGGTGGTGATCGTTTAGGCATTTATTATCTTGAAACTGGTGATTCAATGCGGGCTAGCCAAGTAGTTTATGACCGCGCTAATAGTGCGATTGCTAAAAGCCAAATCAAAGATTTTAACTTAAAAGACGCTCTAAAAGGTGCAAAGATATTCCATTTTTCTGGTATTACACCAGCCTTAAGTGATGCTTGTGCGCATTTAACTCTTGAAACTTGTAAATTAGCGAAGAAATTAGGAGTCCTTGTTTCTTGCGATTTAAACTTCCGGAAGAAATTATGGAGTAAAGAAAAAGCCCAAAAAGTGATGCGCCCACTTATGCAATATGTTGATATTTGTATTGGTAATGAAGAGGATGCACAAAATTGTTTGGGTTTTAAACCAGAAGGCGATGTTTTAAAAGGTAAAACTGATGCTAGTGGTTATAAAAATATTTTTAAAGCTATGGTTAAGACCTTTAAATTTAAATATGTTGCTACAACATTAAGAGAATCTTATAGCGCCTCACATAATGGTTGGAAAGCAATGCTTTATGATGGCAAGAAATTTTATGAATCGAAGCATTATGACATTAATCCGATTGTTGATCGTGTTGGTAGTGGCGATTCCTTTAGCGCTGGTTTACTCCATGGTTTACTTACATATAAGAATAGACAGGATGCGGTTGAATTTGCGACTGCTGCTAGTGCCTTAAAACACACGATGCCGGGTGACTTTAACTTTGTGAGCATTAAAGAAGTTGAAACTTTAATGCGTGGTGATGGTTCAGGACGAGT
>JAKSVA010000033.1 GCA_024408435.1 Bacilli bacterium | reverse complement strand
TTCGTTGAGAAATCATTAAAGAACGGAATTGATATTATTCGTGTCTTTGATGCCCTTAACGATATTCGTAACTTATCACAAGCAGTAAAAGCCACAAAGAAATATGGTGGTGAATGTCAAATTGCTCTTAGTTACACGACAAGTCCAATTCACACCGTGAAATACTATGTGGAACTGGCTAAAGAAGTTGAAAAACTTGGCGCTGATTCCATTTGTATTAAAGATATGGCCGGTGTCTTATTACCAGATACTGCTTATGAATTAGTTAAAGAATTAAAGAAGAATGTTAAGCTTCCAATTGAATTACATAGTCACTGCACTGGTGGTTTAATGGAAATGACTTATTTAAAAGCGATTGAAGCCGGTGTTGATATTATTGATACCGCTCTTTCTCCACTCGCTAGTGGCACTTCTCAACCTTGTACTGAAGCATTTAATTTTGCTTTAGCAGGTACTAAATATGATCCTCATCTTAATGTTGAGAAACTTAATAGCGCCGCAAAGAAATTACAAGCCGTGAGACAAAAATATATCGCTAATGGCTTACTTAATCCAAAAGTTTTAGGATTTAATCCTAATATCTTAATATATCAAGTACCAGGTGGTATGCTTTCTAACCTTATTAATCAATTAAAACAACAAGGTCAAGAAGGTAAGCTTGATGAAGTGTTACAAGAAGTCCCGAGAGTTAGAAAAGATTTAGGTTATCCACCATTAGTTACCCCATTATCACAAATGGTTGGTACACAAGCTGTGATGAACGTTATCACTGGTGAACGTTATAAGATGGTACCAAAAGAGATTAATGATTATCTCCATGGTAAATATGGTAAGGCTCCTGGTGAAGTTGATTTAAATGTTCAGAAAAAGATTATCGGTGATGACAAAGTCATTACTTATCGTCCAGCGGATGATCTAAAACCAGAATTTAAAGAATTAAAAAAGAAATATAAAAAGGTTGCGAAGACGGATGAAGACGTTCTTTCTCTTGCCCTTTTCCCAGAAGTGGCAATGAAGTTCTTTGAACAAAGAAAGAAAGACAAAATCCCAACGAAGATTAAATTAAAGGCGTAATTATGTTTCAAGGAATTTGGCCCGAGGGTGATTTTAGTGCAGTTGACTCATTAATCGTGAGTGCAATTGCCATTGTCTTAGTCTTCTTAGTCTTAATTATCGTCATTATCATTACGCATGGGATTACCCTTGCACAAGATAAGGTTGATGGCGCAACACTAATTAAACCAAGACCAGAAAATAAAATATTGGAAGAAGATAAAGATGCTGTGGTAGCAAGTTTAGTTGCTACGATTGACTTTAACAAAGAAACTGGCAAAGATGCCAAACTAGTCAAAATTGAAAAGATCGATGAATAAAAGGAGAAAAGTATGAAGATCTACAAAATTAAAGTAAACGGGAAGACTTATAAAGTCGAACTCGAAGCACTAGAGGAAACTAAAAGCGCAAGCGCTCCAGTTGCTAGTAAAGAAGTAAAGAAAGAAAACAAAGCGGCTGCTCCAGTATCAACTGGCGAAGGTCGTGAAGTCTTAGCGCCAATTCAAGGAATGCTTCTTAAATATAAAGTAAAAGTTGGCGACAAAGTGAAAAAAGGTGATGTCCTTTTACTCATCGAAGCGATGAAACTAGAAAACGAGGTCTGTGCCCCTTGTGATGGTTTAGTTAGTGAAATTATTGCCCCAGCTGGCAATATGGTAACAACCAAACAATTATTATTAAAGATTAGATAGTTATGGCATTTTGGGACACAATAGTTGAATTTTTCCAAGAATCCGGTATTGCCGGTTTCTTTGCCGACGGCGGTTGGAAGAATTTAATCATGATTGTTCTCGCCTTAATTCTATTGTTCTTAGCCATCAAGAAAGACTTTGAACCATACCTCTTACTTCCTATCTCGTTTGGTATGTTATTAATTAACCTACCTTACGCTGGGAAAGAATTGTTCGTTACTATCAAAGATGAAGCGGGCAATATCACTGGTTATTCAGGTTTAATTGGTTATCTATATTACGGAGTTAAGTTCGGGATATATCCATGTTTAATTTTCTTATGTATTGGGGCGACTACCGATTTCGGCCCATTAATCTCTAATAAAAAGACAATGTTATTAGGTGCCGCGGCACAATTAGGCATCTTTATTACATTTATCGGTGCAATTTTATTAAACTTCACCCCACAAGAAGCGAGCGCGATTGGTATTATTGGTGGCGCGGATGGTCCAACCGCTATCTTAGTTACTACTAACTTAGCACCTCATCTATTATCATCAATTTCTATTGCTGCTTATTCTTATATGGCTTTAGTACCAGTTATTCAACCACCAATTATTAAACTTCTTACAACCAAGAAGGAACGTTTAATTAGAATGGATAGTAATGTTAAACCAGTAAGTAAGCGGGAAAGAATTATGTTCCCCATTATTGTATCAATCGTAGTCATTTTAATTGTTCCTAGCTGCGCACCTTTAATTGGTTGCTTAATGCTTGGTAACTTAGTAAAAGAATCAGGTGTTGTTCCTAACATCACACATACTCTTTCTAATGGTTTACTTTATACTGTAACGATTCTTTTAGGCCTTTGCGTTGGTTCAACTGCAACAGCTGAAAACTTCTTAACTATCCAAACCATTGAAATCTTTGCCTTGGGTATCTTCGCTTTTGCAACTGCCACTGCTGGTGGTGTCTTAGGTGGCAAACTAATGTGTCTTGCCACGCATGGTAAAGTTAACCCGATGATTGGTGCGGCTGGTGTTAGCGCAGTTCCAATGGCCGCTCGTGTTGTTCATAAACTTGGTCAAGAAGAAGATCCAGAAAATTTCTTACTCATGCATGCAATGGGACCAAACGTCGCTGGCGTTATTGGTTCCGCGGTTGCGGCAGGTGTCTTACTCTTACTATTTAAGTAATGAATTGGCTTTATTTATCGTCCGTTAATTCAACTAATACTTATTTAAAAGATAATTATCAAAAATTAAAACACTGGACTATTTTAAGAGCGGATTATCAAAGTAAGGGCCGTGGTCGACTTAATCATGTTTGGCAAAGCCATAAGAAGGAAAATTTACTTTGTTCCATCTTATTAAAGGATGCGAAACTATTTAAAGAATATTCTTCACTTTGTTTAATTGTTGGAGTAAGCATATATAAGCTATTAACTAAGTTAGGAATCGAAAATGTCAAAATAAAGCTTCCTAATGATATCTATGTTAATCATGGAAAGATATGTGGCATTTTATTAGAAAGTATCTTCCTAGATGATAAGCCACAAGCTTTGGTAATTGGGATTGGTCTTAACCTTAATCAAAAATCTTTTAGTCAAAGATTAACTGCTACTTCATATTATCAAATTAAAAAGAGGGCTATTGATATTGATAAAGTCTTAAAAGAGTTAGTGAAGATTTTAAAAATTGAATTGGAAAAAATTAAACCTAATTACTATCAACGACTTTTAAAACAGTATCATAATACTATAATTACTAAGTAGTTAACTTTTGTAAAAAGTTATATAATTAAAAAATAATGGCAAAGATATCAATTAAAGCGTTTCTTGATAAAAGACGTAATAAAAAAGAAATCGAAAAAGAAAAGGCCCAAAAGGGCTATATTCATTTAGTTATTGGTGCATCTCGTCTTGGCGCAAATATTGCTCAGCGGCACGCTAAACGTGGATTATATGTCACAATTGTCGATAAAGATCCTGAATCATCTAATCGATTGGATGAAGGCTTTACTGGTGCTTTTGTTTGTGGCGATGCTGTTAAAATATCAACATTAGAAGAAGCTAATGTTAAAGCTGCTAGAGAAATTGTCATTGCGACCGATGATGATGACACTAATATCATGATTGCTAATATTATCTATGCTAAATATAACAAAACTAATTTAGTTGTAAGAATCGATGATCAAACTAAACACGATTTATTACTTACCAATCAATGCTATATCATTAATCCTTATATCGATTCAATTGCGCAATATATTCAAAATTATCGTCGGAAAGAGAAGGAGCGCTAAATAATGTTAAATGCAATTATTGTTGGTGGCGATAAATCAACTGACTACATTATTAAAACCTTTATTAATAACAACATTCCTTTTATTGTTGTAAATGGTAATCGTGAAGTAGCGGAATATTTAAGTAAGAACAATAATATCGAAGTTTATTATGGTCCCACTAATAAATTATCCACTTATCAAGATTTAAACCTTGAAAATATTGACTTAGTAGTGGCAATGGAAAAAAGCGATGTAAAAAATTACACGATTGTGGCTTTATTAAAAAAATATTTCGATGTTAAACGTTCGATCGCGATTGTAAATGACCCAGATAATCTTGAAGCCTTTCACTTATTAGGCGTTGATGTTCCAATTTCTAACTCTTATTTATTAGCTCAAAGCATTCTTAACGATTCTAACATTCACGAACTAACTAAAAGGGTCACCATTGAGAATGGCGAAATCTCGATTATCGAAATCACTTTGAGACCTTATTATAAAATAGTTGGTCAAACACTTATGGAAATTAAATTCCCTGTTCCAGTAACAGTTTGCGCTGTTTGTCGAAAAGAGGTAATCATTGTGCCGAATGGCGGTACACGTTTCTTAGAAGGTGACCGTTTAATTATTAGTCTCTTTAGTAAAGATCAACATAAAATTATTAAATTTATTAAAAGATAACTATGGGCGATACTAACATTAACACTAACGTTAACACTCCTAGTAATAGCGCACGCCTAGTTGCTTTACCTAGTGTAAGAGGATGGCGACTTTTTCTTGGCTATATAGGAGCGTTCTTAATTTTTGTTGGCTTTCTAATTTTAGTGCCTTTAATCATCATCGCTTTTCATCCAGAAGAGGCAGACGTTTATCCTTGGTTTTTAATTCCAGGAGCTTCTTCAATTGTTTTAGGTGTCGGTCTTTATGCTTTAATTTTTAAAAGGCGCCGCGCTCGATTACAAAAGTGGGAATCTTATTTATTATTACTTTCAGTTTGGATTGTTGCCATTATTGTGGGAGCAATTCCTTATCGTTTATCTGGATATCTTAATTTTTCGCAATCGGTTTTTGAATCAGCCAGTGGCTTTACCACAACCGCTATTAGTGTTATTGATACCGAAGATTCTCTAGCATTATGTGGTTATGTGTTCCAATTTTTTCGCTGCTGGATGCTTTTTGTTGGTGGCATTGGATTAACCTTAATTATTACTAGCGCCATTAGTGACGCTAATGGATTATCTTTATATAACCTTGAAGGGCATAACGATCGGTTATTACCTAATGTCGTTAAGTCTGCTCGAATTATTTTTTTAATTTACTTTGTTTATATCATTATCGGTGTGTGTGCTTATGTTGCGTGTGGAATGCCGGTTTTTGATGCAGTTTGTAATTCGATTAGTTCACTTTCGACTGGCGGCTATTCTTTACACGCCTCTGGTATTGCTTATTATAATTCAATCGGCATTGAAATAATTACTTGTATTTTAATGCTTCTTGGCGCGACCAACTTTATGATTCATTTTGCTATCATGCGCGCTAAGTTTAAACATTTCTTTTACCATTGCGAATTATATTGTGCCTTAATTATGGCAATTCTGTTCTTACCACCTATTATCATTGGCTGCAATTATGTATTGCAAGATGTAGCAAGTAAATACCCCGGATCAGCTTATCTTTCTAATCCTGCCTATTCAATACGTTATGGTGTTTTTATGTTTATTAGTACCGTAACTTCGACTGGATTTACCAACACGCCCCCAGAAGCATATCTACAATTTGAAAGCCTTCCTAGTTTTGCTTATATTGCTATTTTCTTATGCATGGTAATTGGCGGCCAAGCTGGATCAACCGCTGGTGGCGTAAAGCAAATTCGCGTAGTACAAATTTTTAAGCAAGCTTATTGGTATATTCGCGGTTCAATTGATAATTCTCATATCATTCATTCGCGCACCATCATTCGGTATGGTAAAAAAGAAGCTATTAGTGATGATGAATTACATAACGCTGCTTCATTTATTTTAATTTACATTGCGATTGTCTTATTAGGTGCTTTTGCTTTAACCTGTTGTAGCGTTGATTATACTTTTGACGTCGCCTTATTCCAATTTACTAGTTTCTTCACTAATAGCGGTGTGGCAGCTGGCGCAGTCACCCTTACTACACCACTTGGCGTTTATTGGATTACCATTATTGGCATGGTCATCGGTCGTCTTGAACCAATAATCTTTATGTTATTACTTGCACGTGGTTTAAAATCCGCTAGCGAAAAAGCAAAAAAGAATTTTATCATTTCAAAATTACGTAAATAATTAATTCAATTCAACGTTATGATAAACTTCTTGCACGTCGCTTACTTCATCAAGCGCATCAAGAATTTGCTGGAATTTAGTTTTTGCTTCAGGATCAGTAATTGTAATCATCTCATTCGCAATCATGCGAATTTCTGCTTCATCAAAATTAGTAATATTAATTCCCTTTAAGACTTCTTTTGCTTTGTTTAACGCAGTTGGCGCAACTAAAGCTTCAATAAATTCACCATCTTCATTTACTTCTCTTACATCAACATCGCCTAAGATTAACGCTTCTTCAACAGCATCTTTCTTCGCGCCTTTAAAAACAAGAACGCCTTGTTCAGTGAAATTATAAGACACGTTACCCATATGGCCTCCGTGCTTTGTAAATACAGTTCTTACATCAGTTAAAGCCCGGTTAACGTTATCAGTTAGTGTATCAACAATAATAAAGCTGCCGCCTGGACCAAAGAATTCATAACGGCCAGCTTCATAATGTTCCCCACTACCACCTTTAGCTTTTTGAATGGCTCTTTCAATAACATCTTTTGTCACTTGCTGTGATTTCCATTTTTCAACAGCACTTCTTAACGCTAAATTTGAATTAGGGTCAGGCACACCAGATTTAGCGGCCATATAAATTTCTTTACTGGCACGCATAAATAACGCGCTTCTTTTTGCAGCGGTTGCGGCCATTGATTTGGCTCTAACTTCATGTGCTCTTCCCATAAATTCTCCTAACTATAATATTTTATTCTTTTTGTCCTTAATGGACAAATCATATATTGGTTTAACGCCTGTAGCTTTTACTATGTAGTCTACTACTTCAACTCCTGGATATAAGACATCAATAGGGCGATGAGCGTCAAAACCAATAACTACTTTGGCTTTACTTTTAGCAACCATATCCCAAAAAGGAGTAAACGGATATTGATAGTAAGTAAATACCCCGGCAAATTCTCTCATCCCATATACTCTTGCGTGAGCTAAGTTAATTTCTAGTGGGATATCATATTTAACCGCTGCATCAATAATTTTTTGTGCACATTCTTTTGTTAAATCATCCCATTTATCAGTAAATCCCATAAATAAATCCGGATGAGCGACATATAAAAATAGTCCAGTACTCATACCCTTAATGAGATGATTAGTGTATTGGGTTAAACACGTGGTTCTATCTAAATGATGATACCAAACTACTTGATTATCTTTAAAATAACAATGTTGCCCTAGGATTAAGTAATCTACTTTCTTCTCTTTAAGTAACGAATGATAGTATTCAACGTATTGAGGCATATACTCACATTCAAATCCGGTATAAATATTAATCTGCTTCTGATATTTTTCTTTTAATTTTTTAATCGAATCAAGGTAATTATTTAGTAATGTGCATGGACCACGCATTCCTTCTTGAATAATGTTAGGCAAAATTACATGATCAGAAACACCATAATTCTTTAAACCAAATTCAATGGCTTTTTTAATATAATCTTCATCTTCACCAATTGCATGCCCGCAGCGATAAGTGTGAGAATGGTAACAATATTGAATTTTATTCATAGTAAACCTTATTTAAATATAAACCTTCCGCTGGTGCTTTATGATTAGTAATATGTCTCTCTTTAGTAAATAAACGTTTTAAATCACTTAATTCTTGTTTCTTAGTAGCGACTAATATCATCTCAGCAACAATATCTCTTACCATATAACGCATAAAGGCATTACCGATAAGACTAATTAATATCTCATCTTTCTTTTGGCTAATTTTAATTACGTAGATAGTTCTTATAAAATCTTTATCATCTTTTTCTTTACTAGTTAAGTTTTGAAAATTGTGTTTACCAATAAATACCTTACTTGCCTCTTTAAGTAGTTTCAGATTTATCTTATCTTTTACTAACCAATGTGTCCGAGCGTAAAATGGTAAATCTTTACCAGTATAGATTTTATAAATATATTCTTTTTTCTTTGCGGAAAATCTAGCGTGAAAATCTTGATTGACTGCTTTTAAAGATTTAATTTTGATATCAATTGGGAGTAAACGATTTAAGGCATACACTAAATGTTTAATATCTTTGATTGGCTTACTATCAAAGTGAAATGTTTGCGCGTAAGCATGAACACCTTTATCAGTCCTTCCTGAGCCTGTGATATTAATCTTCTCATTCAAAATATGAGATAAAATCTTTTCTATCTTATCTTCAATTGTGTTTTTGTTAGGTTGGCTTTGCCAACCAACATAATTCATTCCAAAATAACTAACAGTGCCTAGATAACGCATACTCTAATACTATACCACTTTATGAAATCTATATTTATCTTATAAATATATAAAAATAGATGAACATTTTTCTTTCTTTTTTCTAAGTAACTAATAAGTGTACTTTACGTATTTTATAACTAGAGGTATTTAAGATGAAAAGTAGTTTAGTAAGAATTAAAGAATTTAAAGAAATTCTCAAAAATCCTTCCCTGAATTTACAAGTTCGGGTGTATGATGAAGATAATGGTAATACTGATAAACCTATGAATAGACCAAAGAAAGAAAAAATGACA
>JAKSVA010000032.1 GCA_024408435.1 Bacilli bacterium | reverse complement strand
TATGGCCAATTACGAATTAAACATTACAACAATTAAAATTTTAGAAATGATTTATGAATTAAATCAAAAGGATTATTATCCGAACATGCATGGTGTACTTAAACTTGTAAACGGAAAGATTGATGAAGAGACAGCGAAATTTATTAATTTCAAGACCTTTTCGACTTTAACTAGTCTTAAGGGAAGACAACTCGCGAATCATGTTCACCAACTCATTCGTTATGGTTATCTTTCCTATAAACATAATAAAGCTGATGATAAGATGTATCTTTATCTTACTTTTAAAGGTGAATCAAATTTAGAAGATTATAAGAAGCACCACAAAGTGAATTTCAAAAAAAGAGAAAAGAAAAAAGCGAATCCGACGATTGCTTTAATTAAGTAAATTTAATCTTATATAGTTTATTATTTGCTCTTTACTTTTTTTATTATGAAAATAAAAACCAAGGCAATTAATGAACAGACACCACTTGTGATTATTAAGAAGATAAAGACACCATTCCATCCTAAATTATCAGCAATAGCGCCAAGACCAAATGAAGAAATTGTGCTACCAATATATCCGCAACCATTTAAAAGTCCGCCTAATAAACCGCCACTAATTTCTCCTTTAAGTTCTAATGGTGCTTGACTAGTCAATAAGTTATTTATTCCGTGCATCATTAAGGAAATTAATCCAAACATTATTAAAGCCAAGGCAAATATATTGAAATTTAGTCCGATTAATACGATGCCGATTGTTAATGTTGTGACTGACATTAATAAAAATGAAGAAGACATATAATTTTTTAATTTATTATTAATAAAAACTGCTACTAATGTACCAAACACTCCGCAAATTGGAAGGACAAGAGTTAGAGTAAGAGAGAACGAATCGCCTAAGCCAAAAGATTCTTTTAATATATTTGGCACCCAGGTAGTTGTCCCATCTTTAACTAAGTTACAAACGAGCATTAATAATCCCATTGCGACAAGTATCGCAATAAAAATTGATTTTGAAGACACATTTGATATCGCGTTATCTTCTACTTTCTCTTCTTTTTTGCTATTAATGCTTATGTTTATAGGCTTAGCCGCTAATTTAGGATAAAAGATAAACCAGGATGAAGCCATTAATAAACCAAAGATAAGGGCTGTTAAAAATATATATTGGTAAACTTGGAAGTGATTAAATATCGCACTAATTCCATAGGCTACAAATGTTCCAACTGCCGTTGTTGTACTCATAATAATCACAGAAAATTTCATATTCTTTGTGCTAATGTGTTCAGCAAGAATTTGAAGCAAAGTCGGCCATAACATTGATAAGGTTAATCCATTTATTAACCAGAGATACTTATAAATAACAAATGGTGGTTGAAAAAATAAAACAAGATTTAATGCGGAAGAAATGGTTAACGCAATTGGGATGATTATCCGTTTATTATATTTTCTACACAAAAAGGCGTTTATAAATTGCCCAGTACCATACGCAGCAAAAAACAAGGTGCCAACTAGTCCAAATTGTGCTTTATCAATCGAATAATATTCAATAATTTGGTTAACGTTAGCGTTATAACTATACCTAGTTATATAACTAATTGTATACGCTAAAAAACAAAATATAATTAGAGCAATTTCTCTTTTGCTAGATAATTTTATTTCATCCGCTGATTCCATATTTCGCTTTTAGTATTATAGTTTAAGCACTTTTTAAAAATCTATCTTTTTTAACTTTTATTACTTTTTGCGTAATTTTATAAAAAAAATGAGGAAAGTTACACACAAGCGACTATTTTTATTTCATAATACTATTATGGAGTTAACCAAAAGCCAAGAAGTTAATCAAGCCTTAAGGCGTTACGAAATAAGAACTTATCTTGATGTTTTAGAACATACCCCACGAGCGTATGAAGATATGAACCCAACGCGTGAAGTCCTCCTTCTTGACAAAGAAAGAGTGGTGTTTTATGGTCGAATTATTCGTGTTCCAACTTTGTCGCGCTTTTCTCATATCTCATTAGTGCGTTTTACTTTTCAAACTCTCGCGGGTAATGAGTTTAATATTGAAGCTTATAATCGTCCTTATTTACCAAAGATTTTAAAATTAGACACTAAGTATGTTGTAATTGGTATTTATGATCAAAAGAAAAATAAAGTAAATTTAGTTAACATTTCAACCTTTAATGAAATTACTTCTAAATTACCTAAACCAGTTTACTCTTTACCAGGAAGCGTTGATCAAAACACCTTCCGTCGTTTAGTAGACCGCGCTTTTAAAAATGTTGATAATGTGAAAGACATTATCCCACCTTATTTTATTAAGAAGTATCGTCTTCTTTCTCGCCTTGAAGCGTTTAAAAAACTACACCATCCAAACGATGATAAAGATTTATATTTAGGTTTAAGAACGCTTAAATATGAAGAATGCTTAAAGTTCACTTTAAAGACAGAATTAATTAGAGAAGAAAATAAACGTTTAGAAAAGAATAGTAAACAACATATTAACACCAAAGAAGTTGATAGTTTCGTTAATCAACTTTCTTATCACTTAACCAAATCACAAAACGAATCGTTAACGGAAATTTTATTCGATATGAATAAGACTTCTTTAATGTATCGCTTACTACAAGGCGATGTTGGAAGTGGGAAAACTTTGGTTGCTGCTTTAGCTCTTTATGGTAACTATCTCCGTAATGATCAAGGGGCGTTAATGGCTCCAACGGATGCATTAGCAAGGCAACACTTCGTGACTTTAAGAAATTTATTTAAAAATACCAACATTAGAATTGCACTTCTAGTTGGGCAAACACCTCTAAAAGAAAAACGCCAAATTGAACTAGCCCTCATTAACCATAAGATTGATATTGTCGTTGGTACTCACGCTCTTTTTTCAAAAAATGTTGAATACTCTTCTTTAGGCTTAGCGGTAATTGATGAACAACATCGTTTTGGTGTTAACCAACGGCTCCTTTTAGCTAGTAAAGGTAGTCACGCTGATTTATTGTTAATGAGCGCAACACCAATCCCGAGAACCCTTGCTCTTACAATTTATGGTGACTTAGATGTTTCTACTCTTAAAGAATTCCCGTTTGATAATAAGCAAGTTACCACTAGCATTACTGATAGTAATAATCCAAAAATAGATGAACTAATTAGCGAATCACTTAAAAATAAACAACAAGTTTATATCATCGCGCCATTAATTCTTGATGATGAATTTAACAACAAAGTTACGGTTGAAACTTTATACGCTCGTTATTTACTAAAATATCCAGGTAAAGTTGTATTGCTACATGGAAAGCTTAGCCAAGATGAAAAACTATATGCTTTAGACAATTTTAAAAATAATAAATATCCAATCATTATTTCTACCACAGTTATTGAAGTCGGCTTAGATGTAAAGACTGCTAATCTAATGATTATTTATGATGCGAGTAGTTTTGGTCTTGCTTCACTTCATCAATTACGTGGACGCATTGGGCGAGATGGGAGCAAAGCAAATTGCTTACTTATTTATGATGGTAATGATGAAAATGAACGCGACAAGCTCAAAGTCCTCGTTAATTCAAATGATGGATTTTATATCGCAAATGAAGATTTAAAGCGCCGAGGGCCTGGTGAGCTTGGCGGATATCGTCAATCAGGATTACCAAGCTTTAATTACGTCAATATCGTGAATGATTTTAAAATCTTCACTTGTGCTCGTGATGATAGTAAGTTCATTTTACAAAATCGTTTGGAGCCAACTTTTCGTCGTTTAATTGAATTAATGAAAAAAGAAATTAGTAATGATAAGTTTACCAATGTTTAGTGAAAACAAAGAAAAGTGTGGTAATATGTTTGTGCTATGAAAATAGTTGTTGATATGTTAGGTGGCGATTTAGGTATCGCCGCTACTTATGAAGGACTAAAGTCATTTGTTAGTAAACATCCTGATGTTGAAGTTTTTGCCGTTGGTCCAAGTGGTGTTTTAAACGGTCTACCAAACATTAAAATTATTGAAGCAAATAAATTTGTGAAAATGAATGCACACGCGATGGAACTCCTCCATGATAAAGAATCAAGTATGGCGAAAGCCATTGATACTTTAATGAAGGAAGATGCGGATGCAATTGTTTCTTGTGGTGGGACTGGTGCGTTATTAACATTTGCCTCCATTAAGGTAAAGAAACTTAATAATGTTCTTCGCCCAGCTTTAATTTCGCCAATCCCAACTTTAAAAGAAAATAAACATACTTTGTTACTTGATTTAGGTGCCAATAGCGAAAACAAAGTTGAGGAATTAGTGGATTTTGCCAAGATGGCAAGTTTATATTATCAAGAAGTTTATCTTACTAAACCGACTATTGCGTTACTTAGTAACGGAAGTGAAGAAGGAAAAGGTTCACCTTTAGTGCAAGCCACTTATGAAAAATTAAAAGGCTTTGATGGTTTTGTTGGTAATATTGAATCTAGCGAAATCTTAAAAGGTAATGTTGATATTATTATTGCCGATGGCTTCACTGGTAATATTGCCCTAAAAGCCATTGAAGGAACCGGTAATGTTGTTAAAACATTATTAAAAGATACGTTTAAAAAATCCTTTAAAAATAAATTAGCCTATCTTTTAGTTAGAAAAGATCTTAAAAAGCAATTAATGATGTTATCGAGTAAACCACTTGGTGGTGCGATGTTTATCGGCTTAAAGAAAGTTGTAATTAAAGCGCATGGTAATAGTGATGCTGAAGCATTTAATAACGCTCTAGTCACCGCGTATCGTTGCGTTAAAAGTGATTTAGTTAATAAATTAAGTAAGGAATAAACCAATGAGTAATAAACGCTTAAAGCCACTACTAAGTAGCTTAAAAGTTAAAGCCCATAATTATGATTTATTTGAAGCGGCTTTTACTCATCCAAGTGTTAACCTAAATGAACATAAAGTAACCGATTATCAGCGGCTTGAATTTGTGGGCGATAGCGTGTTAGGTGCGATTATCGCTAGTTTATCATATGAACTACAACCAAATCTCCACGAAGGGCCATTAACTCGTCTAAGAAGTTCACTCGTTGATACCGAAGGATTATCACGTTTAGCCTTACAATTTCATTTTGATCAATATATTAAGGTAGGTAGTTCATTCACTAATGAAATTGCTAAATCATCTAAAGTACTAGAAGATGTCTTTGAAGCTTTTGTGGGTGCATTATATCTTGACCGTGGTTTTGAATATACTTATAAGGTCATTGAACGAATCTTTAAAAATAAAATTATCCATTTTAATTACGAAGATAGTGTTGACTATAAAACTAAATTACAAGAATTATTACAGGCTGATCATCATAATGATGTAAATTATCGCGTTTTAAATAAACGTGGACCTGCTAACGCACCATCCTTTAAAGTTGGTTTATTTTATGATGGGGTCTGTTTAGGGACTGGGATTGGCGGATCAAAAAAGAAAGCCGAGCAAGAAGCCGCGAAAAACGCTCTTAAAAAATTAGCGAGAAAATAAGATGGGACTATTCTCTTTCCTTAAGGAAAAGTTTTTACATAAAGAAAAAAAGGCCGATACGATTTTAACCTATGACAAAGGTTTAAATAAGGCGAAGAAAGCTTTTACTGATAAGATTAATAAATTAACACCTGATGATTCAATTCCGAATAATTATTTTGAACGTTTAGAAGAAATATTAATTGAGGCGGATGTCGGAATTAATTTAACTACAAATATTATTAATAATCTTGCTAAAACAATCAAAGAAGAAAAGATTCGTTCATTAAGTGCGGCTAATGAAGCCTTAGTAAGCGAGATGTTTAAAGATTATATGAAAGAAGAAAATATCGTGAACGATATTAGTTTTAATGAAACCCCAACCGTTTTATTAGTCGTAGGCGTTAATGGTGTTGGTAAAACAACTAGTATTGCTAAGTTAGCAAATCGTTACTTAAAAATGAATAAGAAAGTCATGTTAGCTGCAGCAGATACTTTCCGTGCTGGCGCTATTGAGCAATTAAAGGCGTGGGGCGAACGTTTAAAGATTGAAGTCATTACGGGGGCAGTTAATTCTGATCCAGCGAGTGTCGCCTATGTTGCCGCTAAAAAGGCAAAAGAACAAAATGTTGATTTATTAATTGTTGATACAGCAGGCCGTTTACAAACAAAAGTTAATTTAATGAATGAACTTAGTAAAATTGCGCGTGTCATTAAAAAAGAAATTCCCAATGCTCCGCATGAGACATTCTTAATCTTAGATGCCACAACTGGACAAAATGGCGTAATCCAAGCAAAAGCATTTAATGAAGCAACAAAAATTACGGGAGCGGTAATTACTAAGATGGATGGTACCAGTAAAGGTGGCATCTTATTAGCGATTCGTCACGATTTAAATATCCCAGTTCGCTTTATTGGTTTAGGTGAAACATTAGATGACTTGAAAGAATTTGATATTAATTTATATTTACATGGCCTTTGTGTTGAGGAATAAAGATGAACGTGAAAGAAAAAGTAACCTATATGAATCTCTTGTTAGAAACCTATGGTTCACTTTTAACCACTACTCAACAAAAAATTATGGTTGATAAATACCAATATGATTTATCACTTCAAGAAATTAGTGAGCAATATTCTATTACTCGATCAGCCGCACTAGATGCGATTAAAGTTGCGAGTAAGAAATTAGAGAATTACGAAAAGAAATTGAACTTGATTAAGAAGAAAGAAAAAATCTTAAAAATTGTAAAAGACAAAAAATTACGAAAGGAAATTAAAACCATTTTGTAAAATGGTATAATTTTTTTATGGCATTTGAAGCATTAACTGATAAATTTTCTAGTATCATTAAACGGTTAAAAGGGGAAACCTATTTAACTGAGAAAAATATGGAGGAAATGCTTAAAAGCATTCGCCTCGCACTTTTAGATGCTGATGTAAACTATAAAGTTGTTAAAGAATTTGTTAATAACGTTAAGAATAAAGCGCTTGGTCAAGAAGTTTATAAAAAAGTTAATCCAAGCCAAATGATTACTAAGATTGTTCATGATGAACTAGTGACATTACTTGGTAGTACAGATAGTGAAATTAAATATCCCACAACTCGACCAATTATTGTAATGCTAGTTGGTTTACAAGGCACTGGTAAAACCACTACCGCTGGTAAATTAGCCAAATATTTCCAAGAAAAATTGCATAAGAAAACAATTTTAGCGGCATGTGATATTTATCGTCCTGCTGCCATTGATCAATTAGAACAAATTAGTAAGCAAGTTAATGCGACTTTCTTTTCATTAGGAAAAGAGAATCCAGTCACCATTGCTAAAAAAGCCAAAGAGTTAGCGTTTAATGAACACTATGATGCATTAATTCTTGATACCGCTGGTCGTCTACAAATTGATGAACAATTAATGGATGAATTAAAAAATATTAAAGCGGAAGTTAGCCCAGATGAAATTCTTTTATTAGTCGATGCCGCGAGCGGCCAAGATGCCATTAATGTTGCTTTAGCGTTTAATGAGAAGCTCGGTTTAAGCGGCTGTATCATGAGTAAACTTGATGGCGATGCTCGTGGTGGTGCTTCTTTATCCATTCGTCATCTTACTAATGTTCCAATTAAATTTATTGGTATTGGTGAAAAACTTATTGACTTAGATGCTTTCCATCCTGACCGAATGGCGGACCGCATCTTAGGCATGGGCGATGTTGTTTCTCTTGTCGAAAAAGTTAAAGATCAAATTGATGAAAAAGAAATGGAAAAAGAAAGCAAGAAAATGCTTTCTGGTTCCTTTACTCTTGATGATATGCTTCATCAAATGAAGCAAGTAAAACGTTTAGGAAGTTTATCCGGTATTTTAAAATTAATTCCTGGTATGCCAAAAATTACGGATGAACAAAAAGAGAAAGCCGAACAAGAAATGAAAAACTTTGAAGTCATTATTAATTCAATGACTAAAGAAGAAAGAGAACATCCAGAAATATTAAAAAATTCCCGGAAAATTCGCATTGCGAAAGGATCAGGTAAAACTAGTTATGACATTAATCGTGTCCTTAAAAAATATGAACAAATGAAAGAAGTAACTAAGCGGATGAAAGACTATCGGAAGAATGGCGGACGTGGCCTACCACCTGGCATGAATTTCCCTGGTGCATTTTAATTAATCCTCTTTTTTGGACATGAATAAATTTCAATTGTCTTTTTTACTATAGATAGTAAAATCAAAAAATGTGAGGCATTTGATATGAAGATAAAATATTCAGCACTATTAGTGTTAGGAACATCACTATTATTATCTAGTTGTGGATGTAGTAATAATCCTGACAAGAACATTCTTAATGATGTAAATGAGGCGATCGCTAAAAGCGAGAATCCAGTAAATACTTGTTACGATGCAGTTCAAGTTGCGTTAGCCGCAGGTATCGATTTAGAGAATTATCAGTTCACTGATAAAAATTATTGTTTCGCTTTTGATATTGATACTAAACAATTTGTAATTATGAATGATGACAATATTGTTTATTCACCTCGCAAATACAAAAAGAATAAAAATACCTATAGTTATTTTAAATTTACTAATGCTTACGATGCAAAATCGATTTATTCGCAATATTTGACATCAGATTTTGCTGGCGCTGATTTATTAGTAGCAACAACCGGTTTGGATATGGGCGTTAATCGAAATGTTAAAACGATTATGTACAATAATACGACTGGGAATGCTAAAACGGTTCATTTAAGAATGTTCTGTGATTATTTAAATATTAATGCGGTTACTGACACAGTAAATTTATACTATGCGGCCACTAATGTCTATGTCACACAAGTAAAAGAGTTATATGAATGCGCAACGGCCTCATCAGCTTACGTTCAAGTAAGTATGGGTGATGTTTATTTTAAACCTAATTGCTCAATTGATTTATTTGAAGTTCCCGAAAAAGCGAACGTTACAACTCATTACGAAGAGGGCGCTAATGTCTATGG
>JAKSVA010000031.1 GCA_024408435.1 Bacilli bacterium | reverse complement strand
AATTCAATAATTGCGTTCTCTAACGCATTCATTAATACGCGTTTGACTTTTTCTTTATCAATATTATTGATAGTTTTTTGAATAATTTTGATTTCTCTTTTTAAAGCTTTTCTTCCTTCTGGTGTTAAATGCTTCCCAACTTTCTTCTCTGCTTTCCTTACAGTTCTCTTTACCTTGTGTTTGATTACTTTCTTAGCAATTTCGCGTTTAAGTTTTCCCATAAATAATCTCCTTCTCTTTTATTATAGACAAAAAAGTATCTCTTCTGCTATTTTTTAATGTAGAATAATTACACTATGATTAATAGTGTAATAGGTAAAAGCAATCCTTTAAATCATATTGCCTTAATTATGGATGGTAATGGTCGGTGGGCGAAAGCCAGAAATAAACCACGGACTTATGGCCACCAAGTCGCGATTAATAATTTAATGGAATTAATTAATGAATGCCATAAATTAAAAATTGGTGGTGTTTCTTTATTTGCGTTCTCAACGGAAAACTGGAAACGGCCAAAAAGCGAAATTAACATGCTTTTTAAATATCTAGAAACTTTCTTTAAGAAAAACATTAAGCAATTAATGAAAAATGATGTCAAGATTTATGTTTCTGGTGATTATCATAAATTACCACCTTCAACGGTAAAGACAATTAATCAAGCATTAGACCTTACTAAAAATAAAAAGGGCATGAAATTAAATATTTGTCTTAATTATGGTGGACAAGATGAAATCATTCGTGCAATTAAACAATTAGTGAAATCCAAAAAAGAAATTAACCAGATTAATTTAGAAAAATGTTTCGCAAGTTATGATCTTGGTCCAATCGATTTATTAATTCGCACAAGCGGCGAAGTAAGAATCTCGAACTTTATGCTTTATCAATTAGCGTATAGCGAAATGATTTTCTATAAGAAACCATTTCCTGATTTTAAAATTAACGATTTACATCTTTGCCTAAAAGAGTATAGTAATCGCAATCGCCGGTATGGAGGATTAAAGAATGCCTAAAGAGTTAACCCCAGAAGCAAAAGCAACTTTAAAAAAGCGCACTATTTTTGCTTTAATTATGCTGGCCGTTTTTATTCCCTGTTTAGTGTTAGGTGGTTATTTCTATTTGATATTAGTTGTCCTTGTTATTGGGGCGGCAACTTATGAAATCGCTAAAGCACCATCACATAAATTATCATGGCTCATCTGGTTAGTGACTTTTATTATGATGTACACATTAGTGTTTTGGATTATGTTAAAAACCAATATCGTCAAAGATTGGAAAGATTTTGATATTAATACCTCCTTTACTGAGATCGGTCTTTCACCAATTGCCTTAGCGACGATGATTGGTATCTACTTCTTCGTTGTTATTATTAAATCAGATGAATTTACTGTTCTTGATGCATGTTATCTTATTGCGATGACCCTTTTATTAGCGTTAGGTTTCCAAGCTTGCTTATGTGTTCGTTATTTACCATTTGAGCATTTTAGCCAAATGTTGGGTTTTGAAATTAACACTCCAGTATTTAAGTACGCTCAATCAATGTTTTTAATGATTTATTTATTACTTGCCATCCTCTTTAACGATATTGGTGCTTATCTAACTGGCATCCTTTTTGGTAAACACAAAATAAATCCAAAGATTTCCCCAAAGAAAACCTGGGAAGGTTTTGTGGGTGGAATAATTATCTCTCTTGCGCTATCTTTATCATTTGGTTTAGCAGTCGCAGCGTGTGATTTACCAATGTTACCCATCTTTGATCTAAATGGTTGGTATTGGATTCTTTTAATTAGTGTGATTCTTCCATTAGTTGGTAATCTTGGTGATTTTGCTTTTAGTGCCATTAAGCGTCAGTTTAATAAAAAAGATTATTCTAATGTACTTGGTCCTCATGGTGGTATCTTAGATCGAATTGATTCTACTTTATTTGGTGCTTTAGCTTTAGTGATATTAATCATCTTTATCAAAAATAGTTGGGATTTCTTACAATGAGAAAATTAATTCTATTAGGCGCTAGTGGAAACATTGGCGAGCAAACTTTAACTATCTTAAAAAAGAATCGTGAGTTGTCACTCGTGGCGTTTTCCGTTGGCGAGCAAACTAATAAAATTAAAACAATTTTAAAAGCGCATCCAAGTGTTGAAGCTATTTGTGTTAAGCATCATAACGATAAGTTATTTAAACAATTTCCGAAAATTAAGTTTTATGTGGGTAATTCCGGTTTAGTAAAACTTATTAAAGAAACGAAAGCGGATATTGTTTTAAATGCGTTAGTGGGATTTGTGGGTTTAGCGCCTACTCTTGCAGCAATTAAAAACGATATGGATGTCGCTCTTGCTAATAAGGAATCTTTAGTAGTGGGTGGCGAATTAATTCATAAAGCCTTAAGACATGCAAAAAGTAAAATCTATCCAGTGGATAGTGAACACTCAGCTATTTATAAATGTTTTCAAAAATGTAAGAAGAGAAACGTCAAAGAAATTTTCATTACCGCGAGTGGTGGCGCTTTCCGCCATCTTACGCGTGATGAATTAAAGAAAGTAACACCGAGTCAAGCTTTAAAACACCCAACTTGGAAAATGGGCGATAAAGTTACCATTGATAGTGCCAGTATGCTTAATAAAGGGTTTGAAATCATTGAAGCTTATTACTTATTTAATTTTCCACTTCATAAAATTAAAGTATTGATGCACGATGAAAGTTATGTTCATTCTATCCTTCACTTGAAGGATGGTTCATATTTAGGTGAAGTGAATCCACCAAGTATGCTTAACCCGATTGCTTATGCTTTAAGTGATCATAAAAAGATTGAAAATATTAAACACGTTAAATCATTAAAAGAATTTGGATCATATCATTTTCATGAATTTGATAAAAAGCGTTATCCAATGGTTAGTTACGCGATTAAAGCCCTTTTAATGAAAGGGACAATGCCATGTGTCTTAAACGCTGTTGATGAAGTAGCAGTGGATTTATTCTTAAAGAAAATGATTTCTTTCTTAGATATTGAACGCATCGTCGCTTTAGCGCTTGATACATTTAAAAATTATAAGCATCCGAATTTAAAAACTTTAATTCAAGTTGACCACGAAGCCAGACAATGGGCAAAGTCCGCTGCATTACTTAGGGGGAGTCTCTAATGGCGTGGTGGGAAATTCTTCTTGGTATTATTCTCTTTATTATTGCTTTAGGCATTTTAATTGGGATTCATGAATTAGGGCATTTAAGTGCGGCAAAACTATTCCACGTTTATTGTTTTGATTATTCAATTGGTTTTGGCCCAAAGATTGTCTCCACTAAACGGAGTAAGAAACACGAAACAACTTGGACACTAAGAGCAATTCCTCTTGGGGGCTTTGTTTCAATGTATGGCGAAGGAATGGATAATGAAGAAGATTCAGATAATTTTATTCCACCTTCTCGAAGTTTAGAAGGTGTTGCGCGTTATAAACGAGCGATTATTGTTTCCGCTGGTGTTTTTCTTAACTTTATTTTAGGCTTTGTTCTTATTCTTCTTCATAATGGTTGTTTTGACCAAGTGAGTTTCTCTTTCCCAACTGTTGAAGGATATAAAACGGCGATGGTGTGTAATGTAAGTGAAGACATTAAAGCGCAAGGAATTAATAACGATGATAAATTAAAACTTCAAATGGATCCATTCGCTGGTGTTTTTTTAATTCAAGAAAATATCAAAGTCGGTGATAGTGATGGCTATGTCTTATGTATGTCGAATGTAGTGACCACAACTAAAGTTGATCCACTTCTTTCTGATTCATTAGTGATTTATAACCAGAAGAGTATCTACGATGTTGTTGAAGATTCAATTAAAGGTGGTGGCTATAGTGATGAACGCTTAGCGAGTTTTATCAAGGCAAACGGTGATCCACGTGAAGAAAAGGAAATCATTGAAAGCTTAAAGAATTTATCACAAGAAGAAAAGAACCTTCGTTATCATACGGAATGCGAAACATATTATAATGCCCGTGATTTTCATGTTTCAATTGATACAACTAAACCATTAGTGGTTGATAAAAATTTACCCGAGATTAACGCCAATTTAACTTTTTATGATGAAGGTGATCAAATAAAACAATTAAATCTTAAACTTGATGATAATGGTGGTAATAAGTTTAAGGACTGCGGTATTTACATGAAGCGTTTCTTTTATCACTATAATGCGAGTGAATGTTTCTCAGAAACTTGGAATCAATGGTGTGGGGCGAACTCCGCTGTCTTTAAAGGCTTAGGGATGCTACTTACTGGACAAGGCCAAGTAAGTGGTCCAATTGGCATTGCGCAAATGTCTACGAACATCTTGGCGAACTTTGGTTTTGAAAGATATCTATATCTATGGGGAATGATTTCTTGTAACTTAGCGATTCTTAATCTATTACCTTTCCCGGGACTTGATGGTTGGGCGCTTGTGGTGATTGGTTATGAAGCCATTACCAAAAAGCAAATCCCTACGAAGGTGAAGGGAATAATTTCGGTCATTGGTCTCGGTCTACTTTTCTTACTCATGTTCTTTATTATAATAAAAGATATTGTAGGACTATTCTAACGTATGAAAAGCGAGAAGATGACGCGATTCCTTGAATCAATTAAATTAAATCCTGATCAATATGATATGGAATTTGACGCTCTCTTTAAAGATGACTTCGCGAAGAATATGTGGGTGATGATGATTGTGAAAGATACGCCCTTTTACTACGAACAACTTACGGAATTTATTAATGCGTTAAAAGAAATTAAATATCCGTATAAATTAAATTTCTCGTATAAGCGCCATTTTACTTTTGAAGAAATTGAAGCTTTATTTAATGATTGGCATCTTGATCATTTTCACTTCCCTTACAAAGGGAAAATGAAATTAGATGAAAACATTTTAACTTTTACTTTCTTAAATAAAGAAGAAAGAGTAAAAAATGAATTTATTATTAATGAATTTATTGATTTACTTAATTTTTTATGTACCGGGCTTAAAGTAGAAACATTGCCACAAGAAGATATGATTATGCCGACCGCTCCATCAGTAGAAGCGGTTATCTCTACAAAAGATGCCGAGTTTGATGAAATTGATCAACGCGAAGAACACCAAAAGAAAATTGAAAAGGCAGAAAAAATATATTTAAGCGAAATGGAAGAGAACCTTCGTTTAATGAAAAAAGAAAGAAATCGGCAACGTTTATATAAAAGAGGTAATTATGAAGTCTTTCATAATTTTTTTGAAATTCCAAAAGATAAACGGACAAATGTTGATATTGATGGTGAAGTCTATGAAATTAGAATCCTCACTAATAAAATGGGAAAAAAATATGCAGTTGGCGGAATTGGTAACGTCATTAGCGCCATTAATTTCCGCGTGAGTGAAAATAAAACGGCCTGCCCAATTGAAAGATTAATGTTACTTGATAAGAATTGTAACAATAAGAAGGGGAAACGAATCTTTACGCATGTACGAATCCGTGGTTGCGCGGCGCTTGATGAAAGAAGTGATGAGATGCAAATTACTGTGCATAATCTTGATATCTTACCTGAGGTAGTTAAACGTGAAGATAACGCCGAAGAAAAACGCGTGGAATTACATTTACACACGAATATGTCACAACTAGATGGAGTAACACCAATTGAAGACTATATTAAGCTCGCTAAGCACTTTGGTCATAAAGCTATTGCATTAACTGACCATGGTGTTGTGCAAGCCTTCCCATACGCCCAAAAAGCGGCAAAAAACGATATTAAGATTCTTTATGGCGCTGAGCTATACATGGTGGACCGGAAACTTCATTACACTTTTAATGATTCTGATCGCCCGTTAGGTAACGCCACTTATGTTTGTCTTGACTTAGAAACAACTGGCTTATCCGCGCGTTATGACCGCGTCATTGAATTTGGAGCAGTAAAAATTAAAGATAATTTAAATATTGGTTCAATTGATATTTTAATTAATCCCGGTGTTAAACTTTCCGAAGGAACGAAGAGCTTAACTCATATCACAGATGAAATGTTAGTGGGTAAACCAACCTTTAAAGAAGCGTGGGAGAAAATTAAAGAATTTATTGGTGATGCGATTATTGTTACTCATAACACGGTCTTCGATATTTCTTTCCTTAATGGTGAATTAGAAAGAATGGGATTAGACGTTATTCGAAATCCCGTGATTGATACCTTATCCTTATCACGCTATTTATTTAGCGATGCTAAATCACATACATTAGCAAGTTTATCTAAGCGGCTTGAACTTGATATTTATGATGATGATAAAGCCCACCGTGCGGACTTTGATGCGAAGGTGTTAGGTGATGTGTGGTCTACCATCCTAGGTAAGTTCACTCAAGATAAACCGAATATTAAACATTCTGACCTTGCTAAGTTTGAAACTACTACTGATATGTTTAAACATATGCGGCCAAGTCATGTGGTGGTATTAGCCAAGAACGCGCAAGGATTAAAAGATTTATTCCGTTTAATTACTATGTCCCATCTTACTTATTTAGCGGAAGTGCCAAAGATTCCGCGTGACGAAATCGAAAAAGTGAGAAGTAATTTAATTATTGGTTCGGCTTGTTTAAATGGTGAAATTTTTGAACTTGCTCATACGCGTACAAGAAAAGTATTAACGAAAGCCATGCAATTTTATGACTACATTGAATTACAACCATTAGATTGTTATCGCCCATTACTATATCGGTGTAAATATTCAAAGATGGATATTGTTACTGGTAAACGAGTCGCAACCCCTATGCCCGAATTCCGTAGTGATGAAGAAATCATCCGTACCTTAAAAGATATTGTTGATGTTGCGGATGAATTAAAGCTACCGATTTGTGCGACAGGTGATGTTCATTATTTAAATCCTAGTGATAAAATCTTCCGCGAAGTTTATATCGCCACCGATGGGATTAATCATCGAGCGCATCCACTATGCACGAATCCACGAGGTAGTGTTTCTAATCACACTTATCATCCAAGTGGTGATCAATACTTTAGAACTACCGAAGAGATGTTAAAAGAATTCTCTTTCTTAGATGAAAATAAACGAAAAGAAATTGTCATCACGAATCCAAACTTAATTGCGGATAAGTGCGAAATGATTTATCCCGTGAAAGACCGTTTATATACACCTAAGATTGAAAACGCGGATGATAATTTAAGAAGTCGCGCGGAAAATCGAGCGAAAGAATTATATGGTGATCCTCTACCCATTGAAATCTCTTCGCGTTTGGTAAGAGAATTCTCGCGAATTATCTCTGATAAAGCAAGTTATGCAGTTAACTATTTACTCGCGGAAGAGATTGTAAAGAAAGCGAATGAAGATGGTTACTTTGTGGGAAGTCGAGGTTCAGTTGGTTCTAGTTTAGTCGCCTATTTATTAGGAATTACCGAAGTTAATCCTTTACCACCACATTATTATTGTCCAAAGTGTAAACGGATTGAATGGGTCGATGCGAAACAATTCCCTTCGGGAGTTGATTTACCCGATAAAGAATGCCCCGAGTGTCATGAAAAGATGGAAGCGAATGGACAAAACATTCCATTTGAAACATTCCTTGGCTTTGATGAAAAGAGCACAAAGATTCCAGATATTGATCTTAACTTTGCTGGTCCATATCAAGCAAGAGCTCATGACTACTTAAGAGAAAGATTTGGTCGTGATCACGTCTTTCGCGCTGGTACGATTGGCACTTATAAAGATAAGATGGCGTATGGTTGTGTAAAAGATTATTTGATGCGAAGTGAACATAAAGCATTAAGCGATGTTCCATTGGCCTATCAATCTTATTTAGCGAGTAAATGTGTTGGAGTTAAGAAGACGACTGGTCAACATCCAGGTGGCATTATCTTAATTCCAAAGGAATTTGATGTCCATGACTTTACTCCGATTCAACATCCAGCGGATGATATGACAGCGAACTGGGAGACAACACACTTTGAATTCTCAACGATTCATGACACAGTTCTTAAACTTGACTTACTTGGTCACGTTGACCCACTCGCGTTAAAGATGATGGGTGAGATTACTAAGGTTGACTTTAAGAAGATTCCCCTTGGGGATAAAAAAGTTTTAAGTTTATTCTCATCACCGAACGCCCTTAATTTAAAAGAAAATTTCTTACAAGTGAAGACGGGGACTCTTGGTTTACCTGAATTTGGGACAAACTTTGTACAAAGCGTCTTACAAGTTGCAAAACCAAAAACCTTTAATGACTTATTAGTGGTCTCAGGAATTACCCATGGCACTGACGTGTGGGTAAATAATGCCGAAACGTTACTACAAAATCGGACCGCTGAATCATTATCAGATATTATTGGTTGTCGTGATGATATTATGACTTATTTAATGAGTAAAGGTGTTCCTAACGATATTTCCTTTAAGGTCATGGAAGATGTAAGAAAAGGTAATGGTTTAAAGAAAGAATATTTAGAACAAATGCGGATGCATGAAGTCCCTGACTTCTATATTGAATCTTGTAATAAGATTAAATATCTCTTCCCAAGAGCCCACGCGACGGCTTATGTTACTCAAGCCGTCCGAGTTGGCTATTTTAAAATCTATTATCCACTTGCCTTCTATGCCGTATATTTCTCCACCAGAAGTGATCAATATGATATTGAAACAATGGTGAATGGCTATGATGCCATTAAGAATCGTTTAATTGATTTAATGGAAAGAAAGAAAACAAGAGAAGGTATTTCTAATAAAGAAAAAGATATCCTTTCAACGCTTGAGATGGCGCTTGAGATGTGTGAAAGAGGTTATAAGTTTACTAGTATTGATGTCAATCGCTCACTCGCGAAAGATTTTGTGATTGATGAAGTAAATAACGCTTTAATTCCGCCTTTCATTGTTCTTGATGGTTTAGGTGATAACGTTGCGCAAGGAATTATTAAAGCAAGAGAAGCAAAAGCTTTCACGAGTGTGGAAGATTTTAAAGAACGCGCGCCCATTAGTAAAAAGCATTTAGATAAGTTAACTTCTCTTCATGCATTTAAAGATATGCGTGAGTCAGATCAAATATCTTTGTTTGATTTTTCTTATTAACTAACCATAATTATTATTAGTCGGGACATAGCACAGCTTGGTAGTGCGCTTGGTTCGGGACCAAGAGGTCGTG
>JAKSVA010000030.1 GCA_024408435.1 Bacilli bacterium | reverse complement strand
GATAGTGGCAATGACATTTCGATGTTTCACCAATTTCCAAATAGTTTTGTGATGAAGCATGCACCAAAAGAGGTCAAAGCCTGTGCTAAACACCAGATTAAAACAGTAAGTGAAATAGAAAATTACTTACAATAAAGGAGAAAATATGAACAATTTATCATTATCAATCTTAACCTTACTTCACTATAACGTGATCGTTCGCGATACGTTAGAGTATGCACTTAATCATCCAAACTATGATATTAAGCCTTATCAATATAAGAAAAAGGGTGTCATGATTGAGATTGAACAACCAACTGCCTTAAAACAATTTATCGATAAGAATGCGGAAATTGGTAAAAAAGTAACCGAAGAGATTAAAGCGCTATATGCAGCCATCTATGCAGATGATTCAACTATTTGTCACGTTTCCGGAACCGAATTAAGAGTTGACCATGGTCAACATATTGCGATTTATGATGTGGTTTTCCCACTTCATGAAGATGTAAAGAAGATTGTTGATGCTCATTTAGGTTTTGCAAGAAAAAATAATCTTTTAGAAGACCAACTCATGCGTTTAGTTGCTGCGGATGAAAGAATGTACCGGGCAGTCGCCTTTACTTGCTTATATCGCGATTTAGAGAGATTATTCGTGGAATATAATAAAGCCCGCAATGAAGCAAAAGGCGAAATTACTCCACAATCAAACTTTATCCAAGGTGAATTATTAAAGATTGTGAATCATATTAAGTTTATGAGAGATAATCAAAGTGCGACTGATGAAGAGTATTGGAATATGGTTGATTATGTAATTAAAACAGTTGATCAGACTAGCGGTCGCCGCGCGCTTCCTAAGGACAAGAAATTTAAAGATATCTTTGATGAAGGAAGAAAAATCATTGGTAATTTCTTAATGCAAGCAGAAAAGAATTGGAAAGAATTATATGAACCTGCTATAAAGGAATTACTTGAAAAAGCCAAAAATAGTAATAACCAAATTAAAGTTGATGTTGCTAATCAGGCGAACAAGGAAGAAAAGAAGAATTAACTATGTTAAAAAAGTTATCAAAAAACGAATTAATTCTTTATGCGGTTGCATCTTCTATTGCTTTTATCGGTTTAGTTTTTTTGCTCTTAGGAATTATTGCTGATAACTTAGATATCAATAGCGCACTTAATAAAGCGCAAGCCTCATTCCCCTGGCGTTATATTGGTTTAATTTTAATTCTTGGTGCGGTTATTTTTGCGTTAATTGTTTTATTAGCGTACGCGAAACGAATTGACCGGGTTACTGATCGGGAACTTCGTCGGAAACAACGTTTAAGCGCAATGATGTCTGACTTAGATAAGAAAGAAGAAATTGTTGTTAGTGAAGGTAAGATTGTTGATAATACACCCACTAATCAAGAAGTTGAAAAGGAACCTGAAGTTGAAACTAAACCAATCGATAATATGAATGAGGTTAAGTAATGAATATCTACGAAGAGCTAATCGAACGTGGCTTAATTGCACAAGTTACTAATGAGAAGGCGATTCGTGATTTATTAAATAAAGGCCAAGGAAAATTTTATATTGGTTTTGATCCAACCGCTGATTCATTACATGTTGGTCATTTTATGACACTCGCGTTAATGAAACGTTTACAAGACGCAGGCAACACCCCAATTGTTTTATTAGGTGGTGGAACTGCTCATATTGGTGACCCAAGTGGTCGCACCGATATGCGGAAGATGCTTGCTAAAAAAGAAATTGATGCGAATGTTGAAGCATTTAAAAAACAAATTGCGCACTTTATCGATTTAAAGAAAGCAATTGTGTTAGATAATTCAGAGTGGTTACTGAAACTTAATTACGTTGACTTAATTCGTGATGTTGGACCATGCTTTATGGTCAATAACATGTTAAGAGCTGAATGCTATAAATTACGAATGGAAAAGGGCTTATCCTTTTTAGAATTTAATTACATGATTATGCAAGCTTATGACTTCTATCATCTTTTCACTCACTATGGTTGTAATTTAGAGTTTGGTGGTGATGATCAATGGAGCAATATGTTAGCCGGCACGGAATTAATTAGAAAGAAGACCGGAAAAGACGCGCACGCTCTAACGGTTAATCTTTTATTAACTAGTGATGGTAAGAAGATGGGTAAAACCGAAAGCGGTGCTGTCTGGCTTGATGCAAAGAAGACCTCGCCATACGATTTCTATCAGTATTGGCGTAATATCAATGATAATGATGTAATTAAATGCTTCAAGATGTTAACCTATGTCCCACTTGAAGAAATTCATCGTTATGAGAATTACGAAAAATCTCGTATTAATGAATTAAAAGAAATTTTAGCGTTTGAATTAACAAAAATTGTTCATAATGAAACGGAAGCTAAAAAGGCTAGAGAAATGGCAAAGAGCGCCTTCTCAGGTAACGCTGATAATATTCCTACTAAACAAATTAGTGTCACGAAAGATACGCCGGTTCTTGAAGTCTTATTATTAGCTAATCTAGTTCCATCAAAAAGTGAAGGTCGTCGTTTAATTGAACAAGGCGGATTATTAATTAATGATAATAAAGTTAATGATATTAATTTAATTATTTCTTTAAATGATTTAAAGAAAGGCATTAAAGTTAAGAAAGGAAAGAAAACTTTCTTAAAAGTAATTTGTCAATGAAAGAAATAACGATAAATGAATTAGAAGCGAAACAAACCGCTTTTAAGTACGTGAAGAAATATTTAAGTGACGCTCCGTTAGGCTTTATTGAAAAACTATTTAGAAAGAAGGATGTAAAGGTAAATGGACACTGGGTGGATAAATCCTTCATCTTAAACACTAACGACGTTCTCCGCATTTATTTAAAGGATGAACAGTTAGCGGATTTTAAAAAGAAAAAAGTATATGTTCCAACTAACTTTACTTCATTAATTATTTATGAAGATGATAATTTATTAATCCTTAATAAAGAGAAAGGTATCTTAGTGCATGAAGATAAAAATGAAAAAGTAAGAACTTTAGCGAACCAAGTGATTTCGTATTTAACAAGTAAAGGTGAATATTCTAATTTAAATGTGAATGGATTTACTCCTGCACCTTGTCATCGTTTAGATAGAAATACTTCTGGTTTAATCGTATTCGCTAAGAATATGGAGTCACTTCAAATTATGGAAGAACTCTTTAAAGAGAAAAATGAATTAGATAAATATTACTTAGCGTTAGTAGCGGGTGAAATTAAAAAGAGCGGAACCATTAATGCACCACTAAAAAAGGATTCTCGGACTGGCCAAGTAAAAATTGATTCAACGGGTAAAACGGCAATTACCGAATATCAAGTGAAGAAAAATTATCATGGCTATACATTATTAGATGTTCATCTAATTACTGGCCGCACTCATCAGATTAGAGTCCACCTTGCAAGCATCAATCACCCAGTAGTAGGCGATGCTAAATATGGTAATTTTAAACTTAACCACGAATTTAAAAATAAATATCATTACGAAACTCAATTTTTACATGCTTATAAATTAGCGTTTCATCAGATTAGTGGACGTTTAGCCTACCTATCAAATAAAACTTTCACAAGCGAATTAAATAAAAAAGAACTAACAATTTTAAAACAACTCTAATTTATTCATTTTTGTTTTTAATAATTCTTTTAATTTCTTTTTTAACGCCTTCATGTTCATTATCATACCTAGTATGATGGCGAGCGATTTTTTTAATTAGTTCGGGAGCGTTTTTCATCGCGTAAGCATTGGCGATGTCTCTTAACATTTCAATGTCATTAAGATCATCACCAAAGGCATAAACTTCTGACATGGCTTTTTCCATATAGCGGGCAACCTTACGAACTGCACGTGCTTTATTTGAATGTTCTTCGTAGATTTCAATATAGCCTTGATAATCATCAATCCAACAACGGACACTACAACCAGTATCTTTAAATAATGCTTTTAGTTTATTTTGGTCAAAATTACGGTCTTTTAATTCCATCAAAAAAGTCATGACAGGATTTTTTAAATTTTCTTCTAAAGTACCATAAACAACTTTCATATTCGTTAACCAAAATTTTGGATCAAGGTAAGCTTTATCGTTTGTGATATAAATTTCTTTATCTGTTTCGTTAATAACATTATTAATTGCAAAATGTTTACTCACTAATTCCACAATACTTTTAATTTTTTCAGCAGGGAAAAATACGCGTTCATCTAAACTAGGATTATCAGGGTAATTAATATGAAGTCCATTTAAAGCAATAATTGGTGTATCGAGTTTTAATTCATCGTAGAATTTCCGAATATTATGGGCGGGACGGCCACTTGCTAAAATAACTTTACAACCTTGTTGATTAATTTTACTTAAGTAACGTTTAGTAAAAAAAGGAATCTTCTTCGTTTTCGGAAGTAAGGTTCCATCTAAATCAATAACAAATAAATATTTATTTTTCATCAAATAAACCAACCGCGCGTTTGACTCGTTTTAAAGTTATGTTGGCTATTTTATTAGCTCTTTTTGCGCCATCTAATAACACTTGATTAACTAAGTCCGATTTCATAATTTCTTGATAGCGTTCCATAAATGGTTTTAATTCATTAATAACCGTGTCAGCAATCTCTTTTTTAAAATCGCCATAACGATAACCTTGAAAATGTTTTTCACTAGCGGGGATATCGATTCCTTTAATTGCTGCGTAGATAACTAAAAGGTTTGAAATACCAGGCTTATTAACTTCATCATATTTAATTTCATTACCACTATCAGTGACGGCGCTCATAATCTTCTTTCGAATAACATCAGGATTATCCTTTAGATAAATATCACCTTTAGGATCAGATTTCGACATTTTTTTCGTTGGATCGGATAATGACATGATTCGTTTACTAACTTTGTTAATATTGGCTTTGGGCATTACTAAAACTTTTCCATAGCGTTTATTAAATCGATTAACTAAGTCACGAGTTAATTCAATATGTTGCACTTGGTCTTCTCCAACAGGAACTACATCAGCATCATAAAGAAGAATATCTGCACTCATTAAAACGGGATAAGCGAATAAACCTAAACCAATTGCGCTATCTTTCATTGATTTTGCTTTATCTTTAAATTGGGTCATTCTGCTTAACTCGCCCATATAAAGATAATTTTGTAAAATCGCATTAAGTTCACTATGCGCACTCACATCACTTTGTAAAAACAAAGTTGTCTTTTTTGGATCTAAACCACTCGCTAGATAAAAGGCGGCTAAACTCTTGGAGTTTTCTTTTAAAACTTTTGGTTCAATTGGTAAGGTTAAAGCGTGTAAGTCCGCAATAAAGATAAAGCATTCACCTTGTTTTTCAAATGCTTTAAAATTTTTTAAGGCGCCTAGGTAGTTACCTAAAGTTAATTCGCCCGTTGGTTTAATGCCACTTAAAATACGCATAATATAACCTCGCTAACTATTATAACGGAGATTATTGAGATTTCTTATTTTTTGTAAAAACGCCAGCAATTTTTTGACCAACTCGTCGAAAGGAAATGCCTTTCCATTTGCCTAGTTCTTCGTTAACGTCTTTCTTTAATATACCAAGCATAATAGTTGAAATAACGGTGCCAATTATAATTGCTAAGACATAAAATCCAGCGGATTGTGCCATAACTGGAAAAACAAAGACACCGCCGTGTGGCGCAGGTAATTTGCAATCCCAATATACAGCTAAAGCACCACCAGCGGCTGATCCAATCATACATGAGAGGATAACTCTCCATGGGTCTTTTGCCGCGTAAGGAATCACGCCTTCTGTAATAAAGCCAGCGCCCATAACCGCTGTTACAGGAGCGTTTCTTCTATCATCTTTACTATACTTTTGTGGGAATAATGCTGCGGATAAAGCAATCGCAAGTGGAGGCACCATACCACCGAGCATAACAGCGGCCATGATGTGTTGGTGATTAATATCAGCAGACGATTGTGCAAGTAATCCAGTTGCAAAGACATAGGCGGCTTTATTGATTGGGCCACCCATATCGGTTGCCATCATCATTGCAACAAGTGCACCGAGCAAAATGTCTAATTTCATTTCGTTTAACTTGGTTAATCCTTCGTTTAGACCAATGTTAACGTGACTAAGTGGAATATTAACTAAGAACATAACTAAACCAATAATTAAAATGCCAAATAATGGATAAATTAGAATCGGTCGTAGACCATCAAGACTCTTAGGAACTTTTACAGTTGCTCTTTCAAGTAGTTTTACAACGTAACCGGCTAAAAAGCCAGCAATAATTGCACCTAAAAAACCAGCGTTTACACCTTCAAGTTTTGCTTTAGTGGCTTCATCACCAATCCAATATAAAAGGTTAAAACCACCTGAACTAGCGGCGACGCCTCCGGCTAGACCAATAACTAGACCTGGTCGACCAGAAATTGAGAAAGCGATAAAGCCTGCGAGAATTGGCAACATTAAGTTAAAGGCAAATCCACCGATAGTCTTAAAGATACGTGCACCAATTGTCACAGTACCAAAATCAGGGCCTGGTGTAACACCACATGCCATATCAATTAAAAACGCAATCGCAATTAAAATACCACCACCAACAACGAGTGGAATCATATGACTAACACCATTCATTAAGTGTTTATAAATAGTATGAAATTTACCTTCTTGTGCGGTTCTTTCTTCTTTACTTTTGATAAAGCCGCTCTTTTTATAAACTGGTGCATCATCAACTTGTTTTAAAAGTACTTCCGCTTCTTTGATTGCGCGACTCACAGCAGTGGTAATAACCTTTTTACCATTAAAACGCGTTGTCTCAACCGCGGTATCCGCTGCAACGATAATTCCCTTAGCGTTAGCGATTTCTTCATCAGTTAATTTATTTTTAACGCCCGCTTGTCCATTAGTTTCAACTTTAATACTGATATGCATTTTTTCCGCCGCTTTCTTTAAAGCTTCTTCAGCCATAAAGGTATGAGCAATGCCAGTCGGACAAGCTGTTACTGCTAAATAATCATATCCATTACTTAATGTTTTCTTTGCTGGTGATTGTGCACCTAAGAATAGTTCCTCGGAACTATCAATAGCTTTCATAAACTCAGTAGCAGTTTTAGCTTTTAATAATGATTCTTTAAATTCAGGATGCATTAATAGATTTGATAATCTAGCTAAGACATCAAGATGGACATTATCTTTTGATTCAGGAGCAGCAATTAAAAATAAAAGATTAACTTTCTCGCCATCAAGAGCAGCGTAATCAACACCATCACGGATTACTAATGCGGCAAGTGCTGGTTTCTTAACCACTTTGCTTTTTGCGTGCGGAATAGCGATGCCATCACCAACACCAGTTGTGGACTTCTTTTCGCGCGCGTAAACAAGCTTGCTATACTCGTTAATATTTTTAATCGCACCACTATTTTTAATCGTAGCAATTGCTTTTTTAATAATTTCGTTTTTGTCTTTTGCTTTCGCATTTAAAACGATTGTTTTACTTGACAATAAATCAGTTATTTTCATAATTAACTCCTAACAATAATCATATAACTTTTTTGTAGGCAAAAAAAGTTTATAATTAAAGCATGATTAAGATTTATGTTTCGCCAAGTTGTTCAAGTTGTCGGAAGACGAAAGCTTTCTTTAAAAGACGAAAAATTCCGTTCACGGAAATTAATATTTTTAAAGATCTTAATTATGGTGATTTGCTTTATTTACTTACAAAAAGTGAGAATGGGACAGAAGATATTATTTCTATGCGAAGTAAGATCTTAAAAAGCAAGAAAATTAATTTAGATAAAATGAAGGTTAGTGAAATTATTGATTTCATTCTAAAGAATCCAAGCGTATTACATCGACCAATTATTGTCAATGATCAAGAAATGCAAGTTGGCTATAACGAATATGACATTACAAGTTTTATCCCACGAGCGAGAGAATACGCTTTCGCGAACTGTAAAGTTTGTCCAACATATAAAACTTGTGAAAATAAATTTGAAACAAAAAAGTTATAATTCTGTGTAACTATAGACTTTTTAGGCTTGGTCGGAACAGCAAAATTTCTACGTTTTTATTTGTAAAATAAAATAATGTATAATTGATTGTATGAAAAAGATAATGTTTGTTATGCCATTATTAACGTTATCTTTTTTAGCAAGTTGCAATAAGGGAGGCGGAAATAAAGTACAATTCACGCTTTCTAGTGAACAACCAACAGTTGTGGAAGAGAAAACCGCTACCATATATGTTGATTGGAAGCCAACTGATCACATCATTAAATTCGAGTCTTTTACTTTTATTGCTAATCCAGTCAGAGAGAATACTGTTACCTTTGAGCAGACCGGCGATCCTAGACCAATGCCAGTAAAGATTACATTTAAAGATGATATTAATGAAGATATTAATGGCACATTAAGTTTTACTTATGAAGATGTTACCGCCAAAACAAATGGTGAGAGCAGTATCGAAGTTACTATTTCTAAGCCTGAATCTTATGATGTGAGTTTTTCTAGTGATCAATATGACTTTGAAGGAGATTCTAAGTATAGAAGTGGCGAAGAATATACATGTACTTTAACACCAAAAACTTATGAAACGGCTAATGAATCTCTTCCAAAATATAAAGATGTAGAAACTAATGATGTTTCTATAAAAGTTGGAAATAGTAATTTGAAACGTGGTGTAGATTATAAAGTTGAAAATAGTACATTAACTATTTTCGCTAATCCAAAAATCAAAGGTGAAATGAGTATTGACGCATTTCAAGGTGAACTTGTTGATGATTTTACCTGGGATAAAATTATTGAGATTGCAACATCATCAGAAGCTGGTGGTCCTAAAGCTAGTTCTATTTTTAAAGCAGGCGATTATAAAAAAGCTTCGAATAACGTTTTTTATCGTATGATTGGTTTTGACCATGAAACGATAGTTGGAGGGAATGGTACTACCACCGCTGCTATTACTTTCGAATCTATGAGTGCTACAAGTTTCCATAATTTTTCTTCATCTCCAACTGGTGGAACTTTCGATTTTACCGAAACAACCTTATATTCAACTTTAAACGATTCTTCAACTGGCGATTTTTCAGAATTACCAGATGAAATTAAAGATTCGGTTAAAAACGTTAATAAATTGAATGCATTTTTAGACGGTGAATGTTTTACAACTTATTTATTCCCTTTATCAATTGTTGAATTTGGCTTCACTAATCAGGAGGAAAAATTTGCTGGTACCCCTTATGAATTCTATACAAATGTTAATTCTGATCGTCTTTTTAAAGGCGAAGTTTCTTATTGGACACGTGATGTTCC
>JAKSVA010000003.1 GCA_024408435.1 Bacilli bacterium | reverse complement strand
TTGCACTTAAAGATGCCGAAATTAATTATTATAAAAATCTATGTAAGGAACATAATCTTCCCATTGAATTAAGCACCGCTACTAAAGTAGGACATATCAAAGAACTTAAGGATACTTATCCATTAACGATGTTATTTAAAGTAACTGGCATTCCTAAAAACACTTATCACTACCATTTAAAACAAAGCCAAAAGGAACGCGCTGATAATGAAGACTATGAATTAATTAAAAACGAATTTATGAAGAGTCATGGTCGATATGGCGCTAGAAGACTAAAGATAGCAATCGAAAAAGAAACCGGTGTGGTGATGAGTAAGAACAAGATTAATCGCCTAATGAGAAAGAATAATCTTAAACCAATAAGGCGAAAGAAGACATATAAGTCTTATAAAGCTCAATATAGTAAGCTTGCGCCTAATCTAGTTAAGCGAAACTTTAAGGCCTTAGAACCTATGAAAAAGCTAACTACTGATGTAACGGAGTTCTCGTTCCCTTGGGGCAAAGTATATTTCCAATGTTACTTAGATATGTTTAATAGCGAGATTATTTGTTATGAAATATCTAAAACACCATCACTAGATACTACGTTATCCTTACTTAGTAACTTAATCGCTAAAAGAAACGGTAATTTAAAAGGCATAGTAATTCATTCTGATCAAGGCTGGCAATATAAGCACGATAGTTATATAAGCGCTCTAAAAGCCTCTCACGCGAAACAAAGTATGAGTAGCAAAGGTAATTGTTACGAGAACGCCATCATGGAGAATTTCTTTGGTGTTATGAAGAACGATATCTTCTATGGTCGTGAAATGAAATTTCTAAATTATGAATCTTTTAAGAAGGAGGTAGAAAATTACATCTACGAATATAACAACATACGAATAAAAACTAAACTAAAGGATAGTCCAGTTGGCTACCGCAAGAAGTGGGAGGATAGTCACAAATGAAATTGGTTTCCAATTTTGATAATCAGGGTCAATTTATGATCCTAGCAAAAAGTAGTTTAGGTCCTAAAAAGTGCGGTTTAGGACCTATAACATTAACCTGCTTCAAATATATCTATTTTCAGAAGGGAGGGTCAAAATATGCCTAAAATTAAATTTACGCTTGATAAAGAGTTACTAGTAAGGATTAACAGAGTAAAAGAAAAAGAGAAGATTAAAGATTGGTCTAAAGTCGCTTTACTATTAGTGCGACTTGGATTAGACACTTATAACAATAAAAACTTTGAACAATTCTCATTTACACTTTACGATGTCAATAAAAGAGTTAAAGAAATGAGCGACTTTCAAATAAAGCTTATTGGGAGAGTAGAAAAAGTTTTAAAAACAATTGAAAATAGATAGTAAACTCCACAAGAACGAAAGGTGTCATAGGTGACCATATGGGTTATATTTGGAACATATGTCTGGTGTATAATTAAACAAATGAAAGAAATTAAAGAATCATTTGATCAATTAATAAAGAATCAATTAATTAAAGGAAAGAAGTATTCTAAAAGTAATTTTGGATATAGAATTAAAAACAAAATTTATCTAAACTATTTCAGCAATAGTTGTTGGGGGAAATTTAAAGCTAACGTCCGTGTTAAGTATGGAGGAGGGGAGCTTGATGAGCATAAACATGGTAAATATATAATTCCACCTAAAATGGCATCGGTAGCTTCGTCTTCGCGATTTATTTATCTTCTTTTTAAAGACAAAAACAACATACGTTTTTTTACAAATAGTTCAACCCATAATGGTGAAATAGAATTTGAGCGCGTTAATGAGAAAATAACATTTAAAAAAGGGATAACACCTAGCAAACCCAATTATGATGCATTTTGTGAAAGCGAAAATTTTATGATTTATTTTGAGGCTAAATGTCATGAAATTTTTGACAACCATTCACTAGAGTGGAAGCCTGATTATAAATATGTATTTCCCAAAAAATTTAAACCACTTGAGTTTGAATATATGACAAGAAGAAAAAATTGGCTTTCTTTCTGCAAAAAACACAATTGGGATATTACTAAACCTTATAAAAATAAAAAGCCTTGTTGTAGATTAGAAGATTGCAGATGCATTGAAATGCCACCCAATATTTTTAACCTCGATGGTGAAGAGTTTATATTTTTTGATGTCAAGCAATTTGTTTGTCATCTTTTAGGAATTAATGCAAGACAATCATCTAAGCCAGCCAAATTGATTTATTTATATTATTATCCAGAATCTGCAGAGCAACAATATAATTGTTATTACAAAAATTTGGAACGCCAAATTAAACATGTTATAAGTAGTCCTTTTATTAAATCGATTATTAATAAAACCAAAATTGAATTATGGTATTCCAAAGCTAATACTATGGAAGACAAACCTATATTAGTGAAAGTGTTTTGATAAATTAAAAAGGGCTTAGACCAATCTAAACCCTTTCAAATCACTACTTTAATAGTGTAGTTAAGATATCGCCATGCCCTACGGTATTGTAATGGCTGTCTTGCGTGATATTAGAAGATGCTTTGTAATATCCAAGGATATTATAATGCTTATCTCTTAATGTCTTATTGCCATTAGATTCAGTGTCAATATAACCAATAATGTTATAGTGATTATCTTTTAATGGTGTACGTTGCATTATTCGCCCTCCTTTGGGCATATAATACATTTTTAATAAGTTAAAAATCAAAGTGTGAATTTAGAATGTCCTAAAAACGAAACTTTCTGTTTATTGACTAGCTGATTAGTGACATTTTTAGTACATACTTTTTGCTATTATTATCGTAGATAATAAGGAGTGATTTATGTTAGATTTAAAGAAGGTTTATACAAAAGAAGAATTTAGGGAATTACTTGTTAAATATAAAAACAGCGGCCGATTTCCAGAATACATTACAGGATACGATAAGATACTCAAGAATAATAAACCGACATTACACGATTATTACATATATCTCCCTCACGATAATTACATTCATAACGGCAAATATACCGTTGAGATGAATTTTACTTCGGGAATTCCTCAGGATAAAGATTGGGAAGATAGTCTGGGCTATTTTACCATTACTAGATTTAATGAAATTAACGGTTTAATAGATTTCGCAAAAGAGAAGGCGACTCAATTAAATCTAGGGCGAATCAGCCCTGATTCTCTGAATAAAGATAATAAAGAACGTGCTGAGAGAAGCGGCACTGATTTTGTTGTTAAGAATAGAAATAAAAGTTTCTATGAGGGGTATTATTCAGGAATAATAGGTGTTTTAAGATATATTCTTGGGTGCGGTGAATTAGATAGGATTAAACATTGCGATGAAATATTAATTTCATACGCATCTAAAGATTATAAATAGAATTAATCTGCTAAAGCATCCATTAGTTTTTTATGCTTTTTATAAACTTCTTTAGCAAACTTTTCGACATCCTCTATTGACCACTTAAAAAGGAATCTTTTTATTCCTCCATCACCATAGGTAAAACCTTGAACAGCGACTTTTTTATAGTCAGTCCATGGATCTCCGTTGGTAATTAAAAATGGAATATGAGCAGAATGAGTTAATACCAATTTTTCTAACGGGCTTCCTTTTCCGAATTGTGCATCTACACCCATATAATTCTCGGCTAAAATGATTGAAGGACTGTAGTCATCACTATATAAATGTCTATATACATTCCAGCCATCATCTTTTATGTATAAAAGAGAAAAACGTTTTTCGCCTTGAATATTATTGCCCGCTAACTTTTCGTATATTGCTAAAAGGGCAAATTCTGCTTTTAATTTAGTATTAAAATTAAATTCTTTTGTGATGTTAATTTTGTCCAATAATTTATAACCTTTAAAAGCTTCTTTTTTGCTTAGTTCTTTTTTAAGATCTTCTAAATCTACACCATTGTCTACATATATGTAAAAATGACAATAACCAGCAGTATTTAATATTTTAATTGGAGTGCCATCAAAACCAGCTCCTGGATAATACAACCCTTTGCTTCTAATCATTTGATTAAAATCTATTTTGTTACCAGGATTATACTTATCTAACCAAGTAGGAGTTTTTTCTTTATACTTAGATAAGTATTCTTCAATCTTTACCATACTTTCTCCTTAGTTTCTTTATTGCTTCGCTATATATTTTATTCATCACATTGATAGTCATGTTTACTTCACCAGCAATATCTTTGTCGGAAATAGATTGTAAGTATCCATTAATCCCCAATTTCATTGAAACGATCAAATATTCATTATCATCCAATATGTTGCACATACTCTCAATGTTTTCTTTATCTTCCTCATTATAGCAATTTTTAACCGGTGAATCATCGCCACCAATTGTATCTTCTAAAAACATTCCATCATCTCTTTGATCCGATAACGACAATGATTCTCTAGAATTATTGTATAGCATAGTTATATAAGAAATATCCCTTGTCCCAAACGCTTCTGCTATTTCTTCAATGCTTGGATTACGCTCTAACTTATTTCTTAAGTTATTCTCTATGGTTTTGAGTTTATTTATATCAACTAAAGCGTTACCTGATATATATGTTGTATTACGGATTGAATTTATCTCCCTTTTTATTGCGTTCTCAATAAAAGGATAAGCGTAGGAAGACAATTTACCTAGTTCTGGATTATAACTAAGAGAAGCTTCGTACAACCCTTCAAGACCGAAGGCTATTAAATCGTTAAACGAATAATTTTTACAATTGTAGTTTTTTACAATTGATATGACTAAAGGTTTGTACTTAGTCGCTAAGTCATCAAACGACGACAAAGAAATAGGTGTTTGTTTATAGTTCATTTAAAAAATCCTGTATATACTATACAAAATTAAAGATAGATAAGTCTAACCAGAAATTACCTAAGTCCTTTTTTTGGTACTTTAACCTTCTAATATATTTAACAAATATAAAGGAGAAAATATGAAAAACACCAAATTTCCATTTTTATCACATTCCGATGTAGTGTCTTATAGGGACTATCTATGTAAACTAAATAGAAAAGGAGTTAAGAATGAATTATTCAACATCTTTTTCTTTGAATCAGTTATTTCCTATAAATATTTAGTATATAAGAGTTGGATCACGTTAAATGTTCTAGAGAACATAAATGAAAAGAATGCCCTCTTAAAATTAGAAGAGGCATCTAAATACATAAAGAATTGGATAAATCTATTAGATCATTATATGAATTTAACTAATTTAAAGGATACATCCTTTGTGGAACCTTTCTATGTAGATGTACTAACTATTGATTCTATGTGCAATGATGCTGCTTTAAGTAAAATGGATATGGTCGATGAATGCGTTAGAACATATGAACACTTAGGAATCCATCACAATAAGGAAAAGATCCGTTCTAATTGTCTATTCGAGTCGTTTAAACTATGTTTAATTCATTCTTATAACTATACCGCTAATGTTATATATAACGTATACAACAAAAAAGTAGATAAGGACGTTGAATTACTTCAATATCCAGAATTAATCTTAGGTCGTAAGAAAAATGGGAAGTGGATTATTAATAGTGTGATTAATAGATATAAATCACAAATTCATTTCTTTTTTGAATCATACTTGAATTGAGTTTTTTTTGATAAAATAAGAAGGAGATAATTATGGAAAAAGAGATTGTTAAATGTTTTGTTCTTAACAAAGCTTTTATTGGTGGTTGGCTTGAAAACGAAGACAATATCCCACATGAAATCATTAATTTTTTTAGGGCTGATAATGGTGATATATTCCTTTATAACACACCATATGGGTGTAAAGTCGTTGGCGATAAAGACAAAGAGTACCAAGTCCCTTATGTTTTCCTTGCGAGTAAAACATCGCGTGGTTATCTTATTCAATATTGCATAGAAATTGATGGTGCGAGACCTCTTCATGATTATTCAAGAGGAAAGAAGCAAAGCAAAGGAAAGGAAATCAATAATATTACGTGTAATATCAAAAACGGCATTAATGAAATAGCACATAGATTGAACCCAGATTATGATTCTGATAAGAAATATGAACAAACTGGTATTAAATATGGGAATGTACCTATTGAAGATTTATTTAATGACTCACTTCTAGTCTTTCCAGTAACTTACAAGGTCAAAAGGATATATAAATATAACCCGATGTGTAACAATCCTATATTCATTCCTTTGAAAACTTGTCCAGAAAATATGACTAAAGAGGAAAAATCATATATTTTCCAAAGAAACTATAGTTTTATTCCAGAAAAAACAAACGATAAATCACGCAAAAGAGCTTATTTAAAGGCATTTAATCTTCTGAATGATAATTTGTCAATTATCACAAAAAAATGGGAAAATTATACAAATAAAATTAAAACATTAAGTCAGTCAGAAAAAGATGAAGAAGCTATGAAAGCTGTCTCTCTAAATAAATTTATAGACTTAATTGATAACTATAAATCTGAAGAGTGTTATACAAAAATTCTTTCAAAACTTTTTGCTAATAACAAAGGTGAATTTTTAGAATATTTTATTAATTCATTGTATAAAGATAAGAATATTAAAATTAATTTACGTTCTGATCCTTTAATTAATACTAATATAAAGGAAGGGTTGGATGTAACAAACGAACTCGTTCGTAAAATTAATCTATTGGACGAAATTAAATTAGATGAATATAAAGCAGATGATTATGGGCGCATAGATATATATGCAGAAAATAAAAATTGTTCCATAATTATTGAAAATAAAATTGACAGTAATTTTGTCGATGATTCACAGAACAAAAACAAAAAACAACATAAGGGACCTCAATTAGCCAGATATCAAACATGGGCTAACACCGTTAAACGCGGCAAGAAACATTTTTATATAGTGTTAGTCCCTGAATATAGAAAGGATGAAATCATAGCAGAACAAAATAATATTTATGATGAATTTAAACAAAATAACGGCAAAATTAGGGATTTAGAATTTAAAGAGAAATATAAAATTTGCTCTTATAAACAAGTTTATAAAATTTTCTATGAATTTAGAAAAAACAAAGGGTTTAAAGGTCTAAACTATAGTACTTATTTATTAGATGATGTTGAATCTTTGCTTAAAAGACTTTCGCTTGATCTAAGAGAATACTACACTGCAAAATTTCTAAAGAAATTAAATAAGCGTCCATAGTTTATTTAATATCCAAACCATAGATAGGGTGTCTAGTTCGCAATATTTGAGCATACCTTCTCTTGTAGTCGCTCTTTGATTGCCTTCTTGTTTAAGCATTACATCAAATATACTTAATGCTTCCGCCCCATTATGTACCCCAGGAAGTTCTTGGTATGCTTTAGCGTGCTCTGGAACAATCGCTGGCATTACTTGTTTAATAGAGCAACTTTCACGTTGTGAAACATTATAATAGTATCCATCCGCAAAAGGTCTATATAGATCTACTACTTTATAACTTAATAGTCTTTGACTATATTCTGGACATTTAGATGCTAGGTATTCAATAAATTTCTGCTCAACATAGGCATAATAAGCTAGAACAGTTGATCCATCAGGTATATTGTCATATAAGCTTTTAGCTATATCCTTAATACAATCGAGTTTATCTGCTAGGAATTCTTTATGATCTAATAAATGTCCTGGCTTATCTTCGATATGAAGCGAATATTGAAACGGGAACTCCTCGTGAGGTCTCATACCATCAAGTTGAGGAACAATATAATTGGTGGTTTCAAAATCTAGATGGTAAATAGGATATTTTAAAGAATTTAAGAATTTACTTAACCCTTCTTTATCTATAGAGATATTCTTATTATTACGAAAGCAATCAATCTGAACTCTGTTCAAATTAGTCTTGATTGGTAAGCCACTAGCGACAAAATCATCAATAGTAATAATCCCTTTAGTTAATAGCTCTTCTTTACCTCTTAGACCACGTCCATTTAATAATAAGATCGATTTATCGGGGATGTCTTTATGGCAATAACCATAAAACGGGCAATCCTTTTTATTACATTTACCATTTTCGAATATAGTAGGCGGTTCATCTTTGGAATTAAGTATCTTATTTATATTAGATAAATAGGTATCGATCTCTTTATAAGTTGCTAAAACAGTTGGATGATAATCCAAACATTCAGGATTAAAATATTGGTTTAAATCTAATTCGCCATGTTTGATATATTCAAAGTTAACGTGCATTAAATAAATATGATTTATTTTAAAGCCACATTTCTCTAGTACATATTTTTGGAAGGCCACATCATAATAATGTTTATCTTCAACTTCTTTATTAGATTTAACTTCATATATAGAATAGCCGTCTCCATCTCTTTTTAAGAGATCAACTGCACAAAATAGATCATTATAATTAAAAGAGGCTTCAGCGATGCAATCAGCACCACTATCTATATACTTCTTAGTTAATTCTATTTGCTTATCGTAGATAGGAACACCTTTAGCATCAGTTACCTGCGCATTAACTGTATTAGGAAAGTATTTTCGCGCTAACTGGCCAACGATATTACCATTCTTGATATTTTGTTCTTGAATAGCATCTAAAGGCGCCATATGCTCTCTTTTGTTGAAAAATAACCACAAATCTTTTGAGCAATGGATGTATCTAACAAATGAACTTTTTGAAATCATATAACTGTCGCTTGCGCTACGTTAATTATTATAACATGGTCACTTATTTGAATTATTATCCTCTAATGAGGATGTATAAGCTATCGCTGACTGAGGGATCATTCTTTTATTAATTGACGACCCATAATAATCATCAATATTAAGTAACTTATGAATGTCATCAGAAGTAATTTCACCTTTGGTGTATAAACAATCCGCAAGGAGTCTAATCTCCTTCTTATGTTTCTTTAAATAACGATATGCGTCTTTTTCTTGTTTTTTAAGAATCTTATAAGTGGCCTTTTCAGTTCTACGATGATGCTCGTTAGTGTCTGGCCTATTGTTATCGATTATAGGAGTAACATAGTCACCAAAACCGTTATAGCACGTTCTTTCAATTAGTCTGCTGCAATAATCTTGAGCTCTATCAATATCAATGACTGAACCTACATCATGTCTTTTGAAGAAGACACGTTCAGCCAATGGTCCTGATAAAGATATTTGAATTTGTTCAAGGCGCTTTTCAATAGAATCTTCGAGATTGTTATTTTCATATACAGTAGTATAACCACCTGAAGAACAGAATTTTGCATTATAAACATGGTAATGCTTGCCAAATCTTAATCCCATAACTGCATGGCCAGCTTCATGAATCGCAATTCGATAATTACGATATTCCAATGGATCATACTTTGTATAATCACCGACAATCGCTTTTTCACGAGCAATTTCTAAGTCCTTGGTGGTTAGTTTAGTTTTGCCTCTAAGGTAAGCATCATTAACCACGGTTTTAATACTTGCGCATGACATTCTTCTTGAAATTCTTTCAATATGAACTAAATCAATGTTAGACATATCTACATGCAATTTTTCAAGCCAGAATTTATAAATTTGCATTACTTCTTTGCCACGAGGGGCATCTACATTTATTAGTCGATCAAAACGACCTGGTCTGATCAACGCAGAGGGAAGCAGACGGCGACTATTTGTAGTCGCTAATACCAAAACATTACCGTTTTTATTCAATCCATCTAATTCGCTTTGTAAAACTCTAAGAATTTGAGAATCCTTACCAATCAATAAGTCCATCTCATCAATTAAAATAAGGGCAAACTTATTTTTTCTTGCTTTTGCAAAGGTCTCTGTTATCTCTTTACATACATCTTTATTGTCGCCTGTAATTGAATAGCTCGGGCAGTCTAAAGCCTTGGAATATTCACGTATGAATAGTGTTTTGCCATTCCCCGGCTCGCCACAAAACAATATTCCTCTAGGTAAATTGACATCTTTACTATTTAGTAATTCTTTATCTTTATACCATCCATAGATATTCATTAGCTCTTCTTTTATTCCATCGTAGCCAGCGATGTTCTCAAATAATTTCTTTTTTTCCATATAATTCTCCTTTAATAACACTTAAATAGTTGTAAACTACTTGTACTAAAAAAGGTGCTTATCGCAAAACATTTTCAAATTCGTCGAAATGCTTTAAAAAATGTTTTGATATGGTTGAATAGAAATAATTATTGAATTTATTAACACTTTTACAATTAATGACACTTTTATTTATAGATATAAGGATGTTTAATATTTTTTCAATATTATTTTGAATGTTTATGCATTGATTGAAATACGAAAGGATTAATTCCTTAGCGAGATTAATATCCATATTATCCTTATATCGTATAGGACCGGCATTATAATAAGTCCAATACACCTTTTTAGGTGTATCCATATAACTAGCCGCCCCTGATAATTTAGTAATAGATTTTAAGGATTTTTGAATATTATTTATAAAGGTATTAAATTTATTAATTTCTTTATTCATTTCATTTTGAGAACGAAGGATAATTCCATCCTTCTGATCCTCCAATATGTAATCGATGTATATTGTAGATTTAATATAGTTATATAAATATAAATACGAGGATTTAAGATTATCGATTTGATTTAATAAATACACCAAATCTTTTTTATTTTTTACTTTAGAAACATATTCCTTTAAGGGAACAATGAAAGAGTGTTTAAATACTAAATCGATCATAAGAAAGACCTCCTATTATTTATAATGATTTAATTTTGCTGCGTATAGTATACAAAAAACGAAGGACCAAAGTCAAATTGCAAATTATAAGTGCGCTAGTTGTTATTATATCCGGTTCCCTTTTCGGTGCATAGAACCCGTTTCCAATGTTGCTCTCTCGATATAAAAAAATCTTTTGTTTTAGTTTCGACATTCACATAGGATTCTAATAAAGAGAAAAGAAAGTTCTTTTCTGCATACTCAGCATCTTTCTGGGTTAGTTCTCTTAAAGTTTTATTGTTACCGGTTCCATTAGTGTTTACATAAGTACACCAACGTTGCCATACTCCATTATAACCATAAGTACTACCAACATAATGTTTTCCATTAGATATATCAGTTATTATATAAATTCCATTAACATTCGATAAAGCATTACGCCAACTTTCAACATTATTATTAATAATCCCTCTTAATTGTGAGAAAGGTATTTCGATATTATCGTACCCAGGGAATGAGCAACCGACCTTTATGTATAAATCTTCTAAAACTTTTACTACTTTTAATGTTTTAACATTAGATGACGATATCTTAGCGCCTTTAGGTCCCTGTTGTCTTTTATATTCAATGATGAGTTTTTCTACAAAAGAGCTGTAACGTTCTAAAAGTCTAAGCTTGTAAACTTCGTCTCCGTTGGGATACTTATTAGTGCCGACGACTTCATAAGCGCCTAAAAATAGCCATTGATCATATTTCTCATCTTTATCTAATCTTAAAAATTCTAAGCAATACTTTGTATTTATAACGCGGAAGCTCGATTTTTTATTATGATGTTTTTTCCAAGAAATGTGTTCAAGCAAACGATTGTGATTAGTAGTAAAAGAATATATTCCTTCCGATGGTGCATTATTAAAACATAATGTCCAGTCATTTAATTCTTCACCTTTTAATCCGAGTATTTCATTTAAATAAATATCTGTCATATTTTCTCCTTGTTTAATTGCATTAAAAAGTCCTCAATTAATAGTTTTAATTATTTTTCCTAGTTTTTTAATAATACCGCATACGAGGGCGTTTCCCATCATAAAATAACGTCTTTTTTCTGGCATGCCTGTGTTAGTCCAGTTATCAGGAAATTGATTTAATCTTTCACACTCAACAGGAGTGAGGAGCCTGAGCGCCTTCTTCTTTGAATCCATAATGATATGTGTGCTTCTATTCGTAGTGCCTTCACTAGTTAACATTGTTCTACCAGGTAAATCTAAATAGTCATATGGCGACATAGCGCCTTCACTATAGTAATAGACTGTTCCATCAGGTTTATGTCTCTCTGGTCTTTTTTTGCCACGTAAATATTTATATTTAGCTTTTTGTTTTGCATTTAAGAAATAGCTCTTATCTACTCCGGTAGAGATAACAATATCTTTCAAAGGAATGAATTCAACTTTAAGAGGTTCCACTCTAGTTGTATAAACAATCCCGTTCAACATATAACCAGCCTTTTCAAAATCGGTTGTTTTAAAACGATTAGAGACTGCAACGAGGTCTTTATATCCCTTTATAAGGTTAATCTCTTTTATCTTCCCTATCGGCTTAATTTTAAATTGTTTAGCAAATATGCCTTTAGATTGAATAATGTTTTCAGGTTTTAGTTTTGCTAGTGACTTGTAATAGTTAGTGGATTTATGGAACGCAAAGATAAAAATCCTGCGTCTTCTTTGTGGATGACCATATTCACCAGCGTTGATAATTCGCCACTCACATGCATAGCCTAAATCAGTTAAGCAGCGAAGCATTATTCCAAAGTCTCTGCCTCTTTGCTTAGCAGGAGACTTCGCAAGCCGGTCAACGTTCTCTAATAGAACGAATGGCGGACGTTTAATTTGAAGTATCTCATTTATTTGCCACCAGAGAACACCTTTCTTACCTTCGATACCATGCGCTTTGCTTAATGTATGCGCGACTGAATAGTCTTGACAAGGGAATCCACCAACAAGTAAATCGTGATCAGGAATCTTCTTTTTATCAACTTTCGATATATCTACATTAGAATTGTTCTTATCTGGAAAACGTAAGTTATAACAATCAAAAGCGTGTTGTGTTATAGTAGCCGGTTCCCATTGATTAGCCCATACAAATTTAAAGTCACCATTTTCAATGGCTTTTCCATTCTTATCGAATTTAGTGATGTTATTTAAGCCAACACGAAAACCACCAACACCTGCAAATAGCTCAACAACTCTCTTTTTCATAGTGTATAAGTTTACTACAAAAATCATAGCGGATCAATAACAATTTTTCAAGATCAAATAAATTCTTTAGATAATTTATTTATATATAACATAACGAATTTGCTATAATTTTTATTGATATGAAATACGTAATGACTCCACATAGACATGCGGATGTAATCTTTCAGACTAATGAAGATTTAAGAGACCTTTGGTTAGAAGTCAAAGCTGTTTTAGATGGCATTAGTGATGAAGATTTAATTAAAAGACATAACGATATTTTAAAAACTCAACCCGAGACAAAAAGTATTTCAAAAGCTATTAATGCATTAATTAAAGAACGTTTGGAAGCTAAAAAGTGGCATTCGGAAAGTGAAATATTTGCTGATCCAAATTATCGTGGTAGAGATGGAACGTGGCGATTAGACTTCGCTAAAGGCGAAAATGGTATATCAATCGAAGTTGCCTTTAATCATGGTGGCAACTGCTCATGGAATTTAATTAAACCAGTATTAGCATCAGAACTTAACCACGTTAAAAAGGCAATTCAAACTCAAGCGGGTATTTTAATCTGTGCTACTAATAAGATGAAGAAAGCCGGCGGCTTTGATGGTGCTGTTGGATCATACGAAAAATTCTTAGAATATTTAAAACCTTTAAGTAATCTTTTACCGACCCCAATTCTTGTGATTGGTCTCCTTCCTCCAAAAACGTTCAAAGTTGTACAGAGAAGAGACGAACATAATCGTAGAATTGGTCGCTGCGAAATGATAGAAACTGGCGAACTTCGTTAATTTTTAATAAACCATAATATTTTTAGGCAAAAAATATTTTTTTGATCTTTGTATTCAAAAGTTGTACCATAGTACTAACTTAACCGAGTACAAAAAATCGGGTACACATCAAATATCCTTAAATTGCTAAGTACGTATTAGGGGGAGTGCTGTTTGCTCTCCTCCGCGAATAAGGAGGATTTTATGAAAATAAAAGCACTTTTACTTGTTATCCCGTTATTCTTTTCGTGTTCTGACCAACACGGAGATGATCCTACGCCAGTGATTCCTCACCATAGTTACGATGAGGTGAGCGATCGAGTAGTGATGTGGCAAAGCGCACTAAATGTTCGAGAAGATGATTATTGTGTTTATTTTTATTCACGCGTTTGTCAATACTGCGATTCAATTCGTGATGAAGTGATAGAGATTGCTCTAACTCATCAAACGCCGATTTATTTTTGTAATGATAACGAGATTAAAATTGATGCGAACGTTAATCCAGAGGAAACAATTGGTGAGACTGATATTAATAGCTTTAAAATCAAAGGTTTTCCTTCACTAATTGAGGTTAATAAATGTCAGATAAAATCACACGAAGCTGGTAGAAGTAAAACAATCAATTTTTTGCGGAATATCGCTTAATTTAAGTAATATTTATGTTATAATATTACTTAATAATGGATTACTCTCATTTATTAAATCAAGAACAATTAGAAGCGGTTTCAACTTCTTCGCAATTTACTCGTGTTGTCGCTGGTGCTGGTAGTGGTAAAACACGCGTTTTAACTTATCGCATTGCTTATTTGATTAGTGAAATGCATGTTGATCCAAGTGAAATTCTTGCAATTGCATTTACTAACAAAGTCGCTAACGAAATGAAGGGGCGCGTAGTAAAACTATTACCTGATGTTGCTTCATTTCTCCATGTTTCTACTTTTCATTCTTTTGGCGCTAAGTTCTTACGCCATGAAATTCAACATTTAGGAATTTCTCCATCATTTACCATTTTTGATGATGATGATACAGAGCGCCTAATTCGTGATATTTGTGTAGCAAGAGGTTATTCGAAACGTGATTCAATTATTGCCTTAGCCACTAACTACATTTATTCGAAAAAATGTAAAGGGCTTTATCCCGATAGTGTAAAGCTTGGCCATTATTATAACGAAGAAGAATGCTTAGAAATTTTTAAAGAGTACGAAAAAAAGAAGCACGATATGATTGCACTTGATTTCGATGATTTATTGTTGCTCCCAATTATGATTTTAGAAAATTTTCCTGATGTAAGAAATAAATGGTTAAACAAAATTCGTTATATTTTAATTGATGAATTTCAGGACACTAATGATGTGCAATTTGAACTAGTTAAATTATTAAGTAATCCAACAACTAGTGTTTATGTTGTCGGCGATCCTGACCAAACTATTTATACGTGGCGGGGCGCGAATCAAAAAATAATTTTGGATTTTGAAAAGACATATGCTGGTGCGAAAACTGTTATTCTTAATCGTAACTATCGTTCGACTAAAACCATTCTTGATGCTGCCAATAAATTAATTGCCCATAACAAAAAACGCGTACCGAAAGATTTATACACAAATAATATCTATGGCGATAAAATCGAATTATTCAAAGGTGCCACTAAAGATATTGAAGCTGAGCATGTCGTCTCAACAATCAACAAATTAAAGAATCAAAAAAAGATTTCTTCGTGGCGTGATGTGGCGATTTTATATCGTAGTGCTTATCTTACACTACCTTTAGAAAAGGCGTTAATTAAGGAAAGAATTAAATATCGTGTTTTTGGTGGTGTTCGTTTCTACCAGCGAAAAGAAATTAAAGATGCACTTGCGTATTTTCGCTTAATCACTAATCCCAAGGATGATGTTTCTTTTGATCGAATTATTAATGTTCCAAAACGAAAGATTGGCGAGAAAAGCGTTGAGATTTTGAAGAAAGAAAGCGTGAGTCAACATTTATCAATGTATGAATACATTCGTAATTTAGAGAAATATCAAACAGAATTACCAACTTCAGTAGTGTTATCTTTAACGCTTCTTATAAATAAAATTGAAGAAGTAAAAGGGAAATTAACTGACGAAGGCGAATTATATTCCAAAATACTAGAAGACTTTTTAATTGATATTGGTTACTTCATGTATTTAGAAAACGAAGACAATGCAGAAGAAAGAATTGGCAACTTAAAAACATTATTTGCTGATATGTTTGATTTTATTAAAAAGAATCCTGATGATGGCTTCGCAACTTGGTTAGAGAACTGTACACTAGCGACTAGCCAAGATGATATGAAAGATGATGATTATATTTCACTTATGACTGTTCATACTGCAAAAGGGCTTGAATATGAATATGTATTTGTAATTGGTTTAGCGGAATCGGTTTTTCCTAATCAACGTGCTGTAAATGAAGATGCTCGTGATGGTTTAGAAGAAGAACGTCGTTTATGTTATGTGGCATTTACCCGCGCTAAGAAACAACTATTTTTATCAATGAATAATGGTTATTCTTTTGTCTTAGAAGATAATCCAATTGAATCGCAGTTTATTCAAGAAGCTGGATTACAAATGCCAATTGACCCACAATTTTCCCATCGAGGTGGTTATCAAAGAATTAGAAAACCATTTGTGGAAAATCAAGGTTTTTATTCCGATTTAGCGCCTGATGAATTTACAAATAAACCACTAATTGAAGAAGAAACCGCTACGAATGGAGTCACTAATTGGGAAATTGGTGACCGAGTAACTCATGATCACTTTGGTCAAGGTATAGTAAAAAAAGTACTTAACGAAGATATGATAATTGTTGATTTTGCTGATCATGGTTTGAAAACCATGCTCGCAAAACATAAAATGTTAAAGCGGACAAATAAAATTGAGGAAATGAACTAATGGACGATTTAAAGAAACGAGTGGAAGAAATTACTGCTTTGTTAGAAAAATATAATTACGAATATTATGTTAAAGATAATCCAACGGTTTCTGATGCTGAATACGATAATTTAATGGATGAATTAATTCACATTGAAACTAATCATCCAGAACTTAAATCGCCTTTTTCACCTACGCAACGTGTCGGTGGACAGGTCTTAACTAGTTTTGAAAAAGTTAAACATAAACGAATGATGCTTTCGCTTGCCGATGTTTTTAACGAAGATGAAGTTCGTGATTTTGACCGCAAAGTTCGTGAAGCTCTTGGCGTTACATCGGTTGATTATATGGCAGAAATGAAAATTGATGGTCTTGCGATGTCGCTTGATTATGTTAATGGTCAATTAAATTATGCGGCGACACGTGGCGATGGTAATATCGGCGAAAATGTTACAAGTAATGTTATCACAGTTAAATCAATCCCTGTTCGCATAAAAGTTAATCAACCATTTGAAGTACGTGGTGAGATTTTTATGCCGAAGAAAAGCCTAGAAAAACTAAACACGGAACGAAAATTAAAAAATGAACCATTACTAGCGAACGCAAGAAATGCCGCTGCCGGTTCAATTCGTCAACTTGATAGTAAAATCGCGGCATCACGTGGCTTAGAAGGATATTGGTATTATTTTGTGAACGCGACTGATTTTGGTATCACTAAGCATAGTGAGTCGCTTAAATTTATCGAATCACTTGGATTTAAAACTAATCCAGAAAGACGAATTTGTCATGGGATTGAGGAAGTAATTGCCTATATTAATGAATATACAAAAAAACGTCCAACTCTTACTTATGATATTGATGGTATCGTAATCAAAGTTGATGATTTTAAATATTACGAAAAATTAGGCTATACCGCTAAAACACCCAAGTGGGCAATTGCCTATAAATTCCCTCCTGAAGAAGTTGTGACAAAATTAAGAGATATTATTTATACCGTCGGTCGAACGGGTAAAATTACTCCTAATGCTGTTCTTGATCCTGTTCGAGTTGCGGGTTCAGTTGTCGGACGAGCAACACTTCATAATGAAGATTTTGTTTTAGAGAAAGGTTTAAAAATTGGTGACACGATTGTCATTCGTAAAGCAGGGGATATTATTCCCGAAGTAGTACGCGTTCTTAAAGAAAGAAGAACCGGGAATGAAACACCTTATCGAATGATTGATAAATGTCCGATTTGTGGTTCCGCACTTAAAAAGATTGATGCAATGCATTATTGTGTTAATCCTAAATGCGAGGCAAGAAATATTGAAAGCCTTATTCATTTCGCTAGTCGTGATGCGATGGAGATTGATGGAATGGGGCCAGCCGTGGTGGAAGAATTTTTTAATTTAGGCTTCCTCCGTAACATTCCTGATATTTATAAATTAAAGAATCATGAACAAGCCATTTTGGATTTAGAAGGCTGGTCACATAAATCATTTAATAATTTAATGGCGGCAATTGAAAAATCAAAAAATAATTCGCTGGAAAAATTATTAACTGGTTTAGGTATTAATGAAATTGGTAGTAAGATGGCGCGCACCTTAGCTCGTCGTTATCCTGATTTGGAAATGTGGAAAAATCTTGAAGTAATGGAATTATTATCACTGGCTGATGTCGGTCCAGTCATGGCGGATTCAATTTATAAGTTTTTTCATGATCCAGAAATAGTTGCGATGCTTGATGCCTTAAAACTAGAGGGTGTTAATTTTAAATATCTTGGTCCACAAATTAATTTAAATTCACCATTCGCTAATAAAACAATTGTCTTAACTGGAACATTAACTAAATACGGAAGAAAAGAGGCGACAACTCTTTTAGAGAATTTAGGAGCGAAAGTAACAAGTGCTGTTTCTAAATCCACTGATATTGTGATTGCTGGTGTTGAGGCTGGTAGTAAATTAGAAAAAGCACAAAAACTCGGCATTAAAGTTATGAGTGAAGATGAATTTATTGCTTTACTTAATAAGTAATTTGAAAGTAGTTCTGTAATTATTTTGTTTGCCACTTTCAGTAAATTTAATAATCGAAGCACCTTCCATTGTGTATTTTTTAAGTAATTTTTTATAATCGGTTTTAATGGGGCCAACATAAACAAGGCTAAATGATATTTGATTTTTAGAACGACCTATTTCAATAGTAAGGTGAATACTGAATTTATCATTATCTTTAAAATCATCAAATACTTCTTTAGCGGCTTTTTCAAGAAGTTGTAAAACGATGCCGATTTTATGTTCATCTTGGTAGTGACTATGAAGGAATGTGAAGAGTGATTGACTCATTGCTGCATGGTCATAAGACTTAGTAGAAATTGTCTGATCCCAAATTTGCGTATGGAAAATGAATTGTTTTGTTTTAAGTTTCTTTGGATGAACGAAAATATCGCGTGAGGTGCCCTCTTCATAAACTACACCTTCATCAAGATAAACAACACGAGTTGAAACGTCACGGGCGAATGCCATTTCGTGAGTGACAATCATCATCGAAGTGCCTTTCTTAGCAATTGAGGCAATAACTTCAAGAACTTCAATCGCTAATGATGGGTCGAGTGCGCTAGTTGGTTCATCAAAGAGAATTAATTCAGGATCCATCGCTAGGGTTCTTGCTATAGCAATTCTTTGTTTTTGACCGCCAGATAATTCATCTGGATAAGAGAATTTCTTTTCAAATAAACCGACTTGTTTTAAAAGAGCAGCCGCTTTATCATAAGCCTCTTGGCGTGTTCGTTTTAATAAATCAATTTGTGGTTTCATAACATTTTCAATTACGGTTAAATGATTAAAAAGGTTAAAGGATTGGAACACCATGCCAATCTTCTTTCGATAAGAACAAATATCATAATCTTCAGCGAGAATATTTTTGCCTTCAAAAAGAATTTCACCTGTTGATGGTCTTTCTAATAAATTAATGCATCTTAATAGAGTTGATTTACCAGTACCAGATGGCCCAATAATTGAAATAACATCACCCTTATTAATGGTTAAATTAATATCTTTTAAAGGAGTAACGTTTTCATACTTTCGAGAGAGATGCTTAATTTCAATCATGTTCTTTAATTCCTTTTAAAATTTTCTTTTTCTTACGTCTCTTTGGATCAATGGTGATATTAATTTTATTCACGATAAACGTAAATAAAACGGCAAATAAAATATAAACAAGTGCGACGACAATTAAGGGGAAGAACGCTTCATAAGTTTGACTGCGGATAATATCAGCAATCTTTGTTAAATCTTGAACCGCAATATAACCAACAATCGAAGTTGCTTTAATTAATGAAGAAATTTCACCTTTAAGTGGTGGCAAAGCGTGTTTAGCAGCTTGGGGTAATATAATTTTAAAGAACGCCCCCATTTTGCTATAGCCTAAAGCGGTAGCTGCTTCTTCTTGCCCTTTATCAACTGCATTAGTGCCAAGTCTTAACAAGCTTAATGTTGAGCAAGTAAATAATAAAGTGAAAACAATAATAGAAACAAATGTGCCAGAGACCGGAGCTTCACGGAAAATTAAGTAATAGAAAATCATTAATAAAACAACAACAGGCATAGAAGTTAAGAGCCAAGTTGCACCTTTTAGTATTTTGTCAAAAATCTTATTGTTATTAGTTTTTCTAAGAAGAACAAATAAACCGAAACCAATTAACAAGCCCGCAACAATTGAAACGACTGTAATAAGCAAAGTATTACCAATACCAGCAAGGAACATTTTCCAACGTCCTTCAGCAACAAATGTCGAATAGAAGGCATCAGCAATCCTTTCAAAGAATCCTTTTGATGCTGTGTAATAATGATTTCTCACTACTATGACCATTCCTCCGTAATATGTTGGTTCAGAAAAATCTACGCTTTTTTCTCTTTCATCTGTAATAGAAATTGCCCCGCCACCAATATCTGCTTTTCCTTGCGCAACATCGGTAATTGCTGATAAACCAGTGCCATCACTAATTTTGAGTTCATATCCATAGTATTTACAATATTCACAAATTAGTTCATATTCATAGCCAATAATAGTTCCATCTTGGTAAAAGTTAAATGGTTCACCACCAGTAGTTGATGTAGCGTAGGTTAGCGTTCCGCCTTCGCCTTTTGCTCTAACTGGAGTTAATTTTTTAATTGGTTGGCTAACATCACCATCGCCAAAGTATTTATCTTTTAATGCAGCTAATTGACCAGATTTATCAAATTCAATAAAGAAGTCATCGAATTCTTTTTTATGTGCGGTGTCGCCCTCTCTAAAAATAAAACCATATTTATCATTGTTATAACGGTCCTTAATATATGTTATTTGAGGCATTTTCTTTGAGGCGTAAACCGCTTTTGGCTCGTCGATAAAATAACCATCGATTTTATTAGACATTAATGCTTGAGCGCAGTCAGCGGTTGATAAATAAATTTGACTGGATGCTTTTTGAATTTGTTCTTCTTTTATCTGTTGCCCAATTGAACCTTGTAAAATTCCAATCCGCTTATTAGGTTGATTAATATCATCTTTAGAAGAAATTTGATTAGACGGTGCACGAGCAACCATTCTTAATCCACCGACTGCATAACTATTAGTAAAATTGACTGATTCCTTTAGATAATCATTAATAGCAATACCACCACCGCCAATGACAATGGTATCAGGGGGATAAGAAGATTCCTCTACTTCTTTGATAACCGTGCTGAGATTTCCACGAGGAATGGGATTAAGATATGTAAAGCCAAATTTGTTTAAAACGTTGATTAAATAATCGTAATCAATACCTAATAATTTTGCGTCTGGATCATTAGGCAAATGATAAGATAATGGAGCACCAGATTCATAGTAATAATAGTTGATTGTGCGCTTACCAGTATGTTCCTCCGGAGTCATTTTTTGGTCGAGAATGTCATTACCAACCCATTTGTTTTTAAGAATTTCTCCAAGGCCTTCTTTCTCAACTTCCTCCATAGATTTGTTAAAAGCTTCAAAAATAGAAGGGTCGGTACCTTTGTTGTAGCAATAGGCATACTCTTTAGTGGTTATGTTTTCATTAACAATTGCCAAATGTGAAGCGTTATTAACAATAAGACTAGCAGTAGGCAATTCAGCAGGAATGCCGTCAATTTCATGATTAACTAATGCTTTGCCTAATTCAGCAACGTTGTCATAAGCCTTCCACTTAGCGTTTCTTATTTTTCCAGTTTGTTCAACTTCGTTTTTGACGCTATGACCTTCAATATAACCTAAGGTGCAATTATCGAAACTCGATAACTGGCCAAATATTTTTTCCGATGAACAACTTGAAAGCGCCATTATCGATGAGAAAAAAATCAGTGGTGAAATTAAAGCAGCCAATAACCTCTTAGTTTTTTTCATAACGAGACTTATTATAAACAAATATTGACATTAGTCAAAAAGAAAAACTGATTAGTAATTATTAAATATATAGTTATAATATTTAATTAGGCATGAAAACTGTTGACTTAAAAAAACTCCAAACTGCGGCTAATCGGCTTTGTTTCGATATGTCCGAGGAAGAATATCAGACACTTTTAAATGAGTTCAGAACTATCACTAAACAAATGGAACTAATTGCCGAGGATAAAACAATTGATCAATATGAGCCAATGATTTATCCGTTTCCTTGTGTGATAAATGATTTGCGTGATGATGAACCAATCAATCCATCTAATCGTGATGAAATTTTAAAGAATGCGCAAAATAAGTTAGCTGGCCAAATTAAAGTGAAGAAGGTAAACGGATGAACTATTTAGATTTAACAATCAAAGAGATTCATGAAGCGCTAGTTAATAAACAAGTTACGCCGTTAGAACTTGTAAATGAAGCTCTTAAGCGCGCGAAAGAAGATAAGTGTAATGCATTTGAATATATTATGGAAAAGGAAGCGTTATCATTAGCAAAAACTTTAACTGAACCAGAAAAAGATAATTTACTTTGGGGTATTCCGTTTGCGATTAAGGATAATATTTCAACTAAAGGCGTTCCTACTTGTGCTTCTAGTGATATTCTTAAGGGATATGTACCTATCTATAACGCAACAATTATCGAAAAATTATTAAAAAAGAAAGCAATTCCGTTTGCGAAAGTTACTCTTGATGAACTTGCTATGGGCGGCACTGGTGCAACTGGTCATTTAGGAAAAACCACTAACCCTTATGATGTTAGTCATGAAAGGATGGTAGGAGGATCATCATGCGGTTCCGCCGCGGTTGTTTCTAGCGCGATTGTTCCATTCGCGTTAGGAAGTGATACGGGTGATTCTATTCGGAAACCGGCTAGTTACGCTGGTCTAGTTGGCTTTAAACCAACATGGGGTAGAATTTCGCGTTATGGTTTATTTCCGTTTACACCAAGCCTAGATTCTTTAGGTTTCTTTACCCGCAGTGTTTATGATTCAGCGCTTATTTTAAATATTGTCGCAGGTTATGATAAAAATGATTTTACCTCGAGCAGAGAAAAGGTTGATGATTATACATCTGATTTAAATAAGCCGATTAAAGGGATAAAAATTGCTGTTATTAAAGAAATTCTTGAAAGCGTGAGTGATCCTTATATCCAAAAGAAATTCCAAGAGACATTAAAAATTTATGAAGAACTAGGTGCGAAGATTAATTATGTAAGTGTTAATCATCATTTATTAAAAACGCTTTTTCCGACTTATTACATTATTTCTTGTGCAGAGGCGACGAGTAATAATGCAAATCTTGATGGTGTTAAATTTGGTCTTAATCTTGAAGGGAACACTTTTAACGATTCATTAATTAAAACAAGAAGTGAAGGATTCTCGGAAAGAATTAAACGTCGTTTTGTTATTGGTTCCTATTCATTGATGGCAGAAAATCAAAATGAATTATATTTAAGAGCAACCAAAAATCGCCATAAGATTGTTGATGAGATTAATAAGGTTTTAAAAGATAATGATGTGATTTTTTTGCCAGCTTCACCAAGTGTTGCGCCTAAATTCGATAATAAAATTGATCAACTAGAAGATGAATATTTAATTGCGGATAATTATATGGTAATTGCTAATTTTGCTGGTCTACCTTCAATTACCATCCCAACTGGTTTTGTGAATGATTTACCATTCGGTTTTAATTTAACTGCCAGTGCATTTGCTGAGAAAAAACTCTTTAACATTGCTAAAGCACTAGAAGATAAATTAGGCTATTACAACTTAAGCGCGAGGACGAAAAAATAATATGGACTTTGAAGTAATTATTGGTCTTGAAATTCATGTTGAAATGAAAACAAAGTCAAAAATGTTTTCTGCTTCTCCGGTGGCTTTTGGTGCTGAACCTAATACTTTAACTTCTCCATATGATTTAGCGTTTCCTGGTACATTACCATTACCAAATAAACAAGCAGTTATTAATGCGATTCAGGTGGCGCACGCTCTTCATATGAAGATTGATAATGAATTACATTTTGATCGGAAAAATTATTTCTATAGTGATTTACCGAAAGGATACCAAATCACTCAGAATCGTCGCCCAATTGGTTCAAATGGTTATCTTGATATAGTTATTGACAATAAAGTTAATCGTGTTGAAATTGAAAGGCTTCACTTAGAAGAAGACACGGCGAAACAATTGCATTTCCCATCCTATTCTTTAATTGATTATAATCGGGTGGGTGTCCCATTAATTGAAATAGTTACTAGACCATGCATCCATTCAAGTGATGTGGCAGCTAAATATGTTGAAACGATTCGGGAAATTGTTTCTTTCCTCGAAGTTAGTGATGGCAAGATGGAAGAAGGCCAACTCCGTTGTGATGTTAATATCTCATTAAAAAAGAAAGATGATAAAAAATTTGGTACGAAAGTTGAAGTAAAAAATATTAACTCCTTTAATTATATTAAAATTGCACTTGAGTACGAAATTAATCGGCAGAAAAATGAATTATTAAAAGGTCATCAAATCGTTCAAGAAACAAGACGTTATGATGAGGCAAATAAAGCCACACAAACAATGCGTTTAAAAACCGATTCTGTTGATTATAAGTACTTCCCCGAGGCTAATATTCCAATTATTAAATTAAGTCAGGATTTTATCAATCACGCGATTGAAAGTAGTAACGAATTAGCCAGCGACAAACGCAAGCGTTATCTCCAAGAATATAAACTCAATGATTATGATACAAGCATTTTATTATCTAACTTAGCGGTCGCTCGTTATTTTGATGAATGTAGTAAATTTTCTAAACACTATAAAGCCATTGCTAATTGGATTATTGTAGATATTTCAGCTTTCTTAAATAAAAATGCAATTACAATCGATAAATTTAACATTAAACCAAAGGTTTTGGTTAGTTTAATTGATGAAATTGAAACAGGTAAAATATCAAATAAAATTGGTCGCGAAATCTTTAACTATATGTTAGAAAAGAATGTTGATATAAAAACGGCAAAGAGTGCTTTAAATATTACTAATCAAGAATCAGATGATAAAGTTATTCGTGCGTTAGTAAATGAAATATTAGATAATAATGAACAATCAATTAAGGATTATCACGCTGGGAAAGATCGCGCACTCGGTTTCTTAATTGGACAAGCAATGAAAAAGAGCGGAGGAAAGATTAATCCATCTATTACTAGTAAAATAATGATAGAAGAATTAAAAAGGAGAAAATAATATGAAAATTTGTGTTACTGGTGGAATGGGCTATATTGGCTCACATACTGTCATTGAATTAATTAAAAAAGGTCACGAGCCTGTGATTGTTGATAATTTAGTGAACTCCAATCCCGAAGTATTAAATCGCATCAAAAAAATCGTAAAAGTTAAACCAAAATTTTACGAAATTGATTTAAGAGATGAAAAGAAATTAGACAAATGTTTCCAAAAAGAAAAATTTGATGTTGTCATTCACTTTGCTGGTTTAAAATCAGTAGGTGAATCAGTAAAAAAACCAAAGTTATATTATGACAATAATATTGGTTCAAGTAAGGTATTACTCAAAGTAATGAAAAAGCACAAAGTGCGGAATATTATTTTCTCAAGTAGTGCAACTGTTTATGGCGTTCCTAAACACGTTCCTTTACGCGAAACTGATCCTGTTGGTAAAGCCGCTAATCCATATGGACAAACGAAAATTGAAATTGAAAAAATATTAATGAAAGTTGCGAAGGAAGATAAAAAAATGAATGTTGTTTTACTTCGTTATTTTAATCCAGTTGGTGCGCATGAAAGCGGGCTAATTGGTGAAGACCCAAACGGAATTCCTAATAATTTAATGCCCTATATTACTCAAGTTGCGGTCGGCCGTCGAAAGGAATTAACTATCTTTGGTAATAACTATCCGACTAAAGATGGAACTTGTATTCGCGATTATATTCACGTTGTTGATTTAGCGATGGGCCATTTAGCGGCTTTAAAGGCAATTAAGAAGAAGTGGGGATTAAAGATTTATAATTTAGGAACTGGTAAAGGCACGAGTGTTCTTGAACTTGTTAAAGCGTTTAATCGCGCTAACAAATTGAAAATTAAATTTGTCTATGGTCCTCGTCGTCCAGGTGATGTTGTTAAAAACTATGCTAATGCTAGTAAAGCTTATAAAGAATTAAACTGGAAAGCGACGCACTCAATTGTTGATATGTGTCGCGACTCTTACAATTGGCAAAAGAAAAATCCGACTGGATACCAAAAAGCCAAGAAATAAATTATACTATTGCTGTTAATTCATATAGAATTAATTCAAGAGTATGCGAATTATTATTGATGCTCGTTCGTTTAATCAAGGGGCACCTGGAACCCTTCTTTTAGGCATCCTAAATAATCTTGATTACCAAAAAAATGAATACACTTTAATTGGGGATGAAAAGATTTTAAAGACGCTTAATTTACCATGCAAAATTATTCATAACACCACTAAACAAAATTCGTTCTTTGGTTTTATTGATCGAGAATTAGCAAATTTAATTAATACCTATGATGGTTATTTCACACCTGGTTATGTGATTCCGCGGGCCATCAAAATTAATTCATACTGCGTTTTTCATGATATGTCTTGTGTTGATAAGAAACGAGTTAATCATCGGTGGCTACTTGATTTTTTTAAAAGATTTATTTTCAAAAGAAGTTACCGAATTGCTACTAAAATATTTACTGTTTCGCATTTTTCAAAGGAAAGAATCGAAAATTATTTTGGTACTGGTAAGGAAATTATTGTTTTAAATCAAGGCTTATCTGAAAGTGTTAAAGCATCGCGTTTATCTCCGATGGAAATTAAACGGCAAAATTATTTAGTGTATGTGGGAAGCAGTAAACCGCATAAGAATCTTAAAACGTTAATTAAAGCGTGTGAACAAATTAATTGGCAATATCCTCTTCACATTCTTGTTCAAAAAAAGAATCTGCATTTTCGTGATCAAAGAATTTTAAAACAATTAGCCAAGAACCCAAATATTGTTATTAAGCAAAATTTATCCGCTCAAGAACACGCGAAAGAAATTAGTGAAGCCGTTGCGTTAGTTAATCCATCCACATATGAAGGATTTGGTTCTTCAATTCTTGAGTCCGCTTATTATGGAACGCCAGTAATTGCTTCTGATATTCCAGCGTTCAAAGAAAATTTTGCTGATTTTAATATTCATTTTTTCAATCCTAATGATGTGAATCAATTAGCAAATATTTTAAACCAAGATCATTTTTTGCCAATTAAGATTCCTGATGATTTTAACAAGACTCACCAAATGAAAACATTGACTGCTAAAATTGAAAACTCTTTTACAACTGAGCATAAGGATAACAAGACAACCAAGAACTTTATTTTTAGCATTGTCTACCAAGCACTAGTGGTCTTAACACCTTTAATTACAGCGCCATATGTGGCTCGTGTTTTAGGAGCAGATAACATTGGTCGTTTCTCTTTTGCTTATACGCTAGTATGTTATTTTGTTATTTTTAGTTATCTAGGGTTTCAACAATATGCGCAACGGTCAATCGCTGAAGTGCAAAATGATAAAGAAGAACAAAGCCGACGTTTTTGGCAAATCGTTATTTTGCGACTAATTACTGTTGTCCTTAGTTTAGGAATTTTGTTTGTATTATATGCTGTTAATGTCTTTGGCGAATATTCTTCATTAGTCTTAGTGTTCTCGATTCTTGTCGGAGCAACTGCTTTCGATATTAATTTCTATTTCCATGGTAAAGAAGATTTCTTTATCGTCATGGTAATTAATTTATTTATTCGCTTAGTTTATCTATTTTGTATCTTTATGTTCATTCGTTCGACAAGTGATTTACCACTATACGCTTTGTTATATTCATTGATGGTTATTGTTGGTTATTTATCAATGTGGGTTATGCTTCCCGAAAATATCAAAAAAGTTAAATTAAACGGGTTAAATTTAAAAAAGCATATGGTTGGTGCTTTAATGCTATTTTTACCAGTAGCGGCGGTTTCGATTTATGCGTTACTCGATAAAACATTAATCGGTATTCTAGTACAAGGCGAACAATGGTTTAGACGTGGTTATATTACGGTAGTCGTTAGATGTGCTGACGTACAAAACGGTTATTATTTTCAAGCAGAAAAAATTGTTAAAGCTTTGTTATCTATTTTATTGGCGTTTGGTGCGGTAATGACAACACGTAATTCAATTGAATATAAAAACAATCACATTAGTGAAGTTAAGAAAAATATTTATCGTTCCTTCCGCTTTGTCTTTGCTTTTGGCATTCCAATTGCCTTAGGAACAATTGTGGTTGCGCAAAGCTTTGTCCCTCTTTATTTTGGTGATAATTATGATGGCGTGGCACCACTATTAATGGCATATGCACCTGTTATTTTAATATCTGGTTGTAGTAACATCCTTGGCGCTCAATATCTTCTTCCAACGAAACAAGATAAAAAATACGCAATTTCGGTTGGTGTTGGTTTTGCGATTAATTTAGGATTCAATTGTCTTTTGATTCCTTTTATGGGCGCGATGGGTGCGGTGGTGGGAACATTGATTTCTGAATTATTTATTGTTTTAATTCAATATGGTTCTGTTCGTAATGATTTTTCTCTTCGTTATATTTTGATTAATGTTTGGAAATATCTAGTTGCTGGGTTAGTGATGTGCGGTTGTTTGATATGCTTCTATTTCTTCATTTTAAAAAATTCTCGAACAAATAATATTCTTGATTTAATCATTATCATTCCATCTGGAGTAGGCATTTATTGTTTAATGCTTCTTGTTCTTAAGGATCGTTATGTCTTTAAATATACGAAAGCTGCGTTACTTGCGACTGGTCGCTTCTTTAGAAGCGCAACCGATAGAGTCATCATTCAAAGCACTACTTTTATGATGACAGTTTCTGCGAATACACATTTTAACCAAATTACCAACCGCGAGCCAACTACTTATGTTAGAAAAAAGAAAGAAGATAAACATGAAGGCAAACAGTAGTGCTCATATTATTGCTAGTAATCGCAAAGCGCATTTCAATTATTTATTGAGTGATTTTTTAGAATGTGGCATTGAATTAAAGGGAACGGAAATCAAATCACTGCGATTACATGGTGTCACATTACAAGATGCTTATGTTGTTTTCAAAAAAGATGAAGCTTTTATCATCAATATGCATATCGCCCCTTACGAAAAAGGCAACATTTTTAATCATGATCCATTAAGAACGCGGAAACTACTTATGCATAAAAAAGAAATTATCCGTTACCAAATTGCAGTTAACACGAAAGGTCAAGTTTTAATCCCAACAAAAGCGTATTTTAAAAAAGGGCGTGTTAAATTAGAGGTTGCTTTGGGTAAACCAAAGAAATTATTCGATAAGCGTGAATCAATTAAGAAGAAAGATCAACAACGTGAAATACGAAAAGTAATCAAAAATAAAGGGAAGGCAATTTATTAAACATGTTTAAGTATAGTGTTCTTCAGCGAATGACCTTTACGGCAATGATGTTTGCTCTTTATGTAATTGCAACTCGCTTTATCATGGTTCCTGTCACTAATTATGTTCGCTTAAGCGCTGGCATTGCTATTTTAATCTTTTCTTCTATTTTATTAGGTCCAATTAGCGGGGCGTTAGTTGGCGCTGGTGGTGATTTAGTTGGCGCGCTTCTTGTACCATATATGGGTTTAACCATTAATCCATTTATGACACTTTCTTATGGTTTAATGGGCGCTACCCCAGGATTTATCATGTTACTTTTCCGTCATTTTAAAAATAAAAACAAAATCTATTCCGTTTTATTTTTCTCTTTATTATTAGTTATTTTTGTTTCACTAACAGTTTATATGTCGATATCAGAAAGCGTCACGCTTTTTGAGCATGAGTTTAAAATTAATCTTATAGGGAGAATTGTAGCACCAATTATTGCTTTTATTATATTGGGGTTACTTGCCTTATTTACTTATTTTCTTAATCAGAGATTTAAAAAGAAACGCGAGATATATCCTAAGTTGCCATCACCTTATCAAATTTCATTTATTGTCGTAATTATTGAAGTAGTGTTTACTTTATTTATTAACATCTTCGCTAAGATGTGGATTATGGAAGTTCCTGATTTCTCTGTCATCTTCTTCCCCAGCCTGTTCTTAGCGTTTATCTATATTCCTTTAAATACTATTATTGTTAGTTATTTATGTTTATTATCAGTTAAAATTATTAAGGTGAGAGAATAATGTTTAAGAAAAAAGAGAAAGAGAAAATCAAACCTGAAGATGATGGCGCATCATTTTCTGTTAACAAAGGATTACTCATTTTTTGTCTGAGTTTATTAGTAATTATAATTGTGTTAACAATTGTTCTTTCAACCGTTTTAAAATAACTTAAACTTGACACAGTTTTATAAAATACCTAAGATAATAAGCACGGCTTAAAATTACTACACAATAATTTAGTCCCGGTAAGAATAAATTACGTTAGTAAAGGAGTTTAATTATGCAACGTCAAACAACGATAGCCAAAAATACAAACATTAAGCGGACTTGGTATCTCGTCGATGCGATGAACCAACCACTTGGTCGTCTTGCGAGTGAAATCGCTATTTTATTGATGGGCAAGAATAAGCCAACCTACACCCCAAACACTGATTGTGGGGATTATGTAGTGGTGGTGAATGCAAAGCATGTTTCCTTAAGTGGTAACAAGAAACAAAATAAGAAATATTACAATGTTTCTGGTTTCGCTGGTGGTTTAAGAACAAGAACTGCAGGTGATATGCTTGACCGTTATCCGGAAGAAATGATGCAAAGAGCAGTTTGGGGAATGATTCCCAAAGGACCACTTGGTCGCCAAATGATTAAAAAGCTTTTTGTCTTTGCCGAAGAAAAACACGATAAGGAAGCCCAAAAGCCAATTAAATACGAAGTGAAATACGGAGGCAAGAAATAATGGCAGAACAATTTTTAGGTACTGGAAGAAGAAAGTCCAGCATTGCGCGTGTTACTCTTAAAAAGGGTAAAGGCAAAATTACAATTAATGGTAAAGATGTTAATAAGTACATGCCTTATGAAACACTTGTTATTGATTTAAAACAACCATTAACCATTACTGGTAACGCTGAAAAGTATGATGTATCAGTTAATGTTTATGGTGGTGGTTTTACTGGTCAAGCTGGTGCAATTCGTTTAGGTATCGCACGGGCTCTTCTTAATAGTGGAGCTGATCGGCAAACTTTAAAGGATGCTGGTTTACTTACTCGTGACTCAAGAGCGAAGGAGCGTAAGAAATACGGTCTTAAAGGCGCTCGTCGTGCACCGCAATTCAGTAAGCGTTAATCTTGTATTGAATCTAAAAGCACTCCAAAAGGGGTGCTTTTAATTTATAATTAAAAAAGAGGTATTTTATGGATTATAGTTACATTAAACGTTTCCAGGATTTAGGATTTGGCCTATTCATTCATTTTGGTTTATATAGTATTGTTGGCAAAGGCGAATGGTATTTTTTCGCTAACCCAAAATCAAATGAAAAAGATTATTGTCAACTTCCGAAAAAATTTATTGTTCATCCAAATTGGGCAAAACAATTAGTCGCCATTGCTAAAAAAGCTGGAGCAAAATATATTTGTCTTACCACCCGTCATCATGATGGTTTTTCTCTTTATGATACATGTGGGCTAAATGATTATGATGCACCACATAGTGCCTCACATCGTGATCTTATTAAAGAGTTTGTCGATGCCTGCAATGAAGGTGGAATTGTTCCATTTTTCTATCACACTTTACTTGATTGGTATCAACCAAATTATGAACGCGACTTTAATTGTTACCTAGATTACTTATATAAGAGTGTTGAAATCTTATGTACAAAGTATGGCAAGATTGGTGGTCTTTGGTTTGATGGCTATTGGAATAAACCATCAGCGGATTGGAAATTTGATCGTCTTTATCAAATGATTAAAAAATATCAGCCAGAAGCAATGATTGTTAATAACACTGGACTAGACGCACAAGGAAAGGTTTCTCATACCTTAGTCGATAGTGTAACTTTTGAACGGGGCAAACCAAATATCGTGGATAACTCAGATCGCCCCCGGGCCGGAGAGATGTGCGAAAGCATTAACGATCACTGGGGCTATACAAAAAAAGATTATACCTATAAATCAGTTAGTCGTTTGTTAGATACCTTATTAATTTGTCGCGAATGTAATTGTAACTTTTTACTTAACGTTGGGCCTAAAGGCAATGGAACAATCCCACCAGTAGAAAAACAATTCTTATTAGCAATCGGCGATTGGATTAAAAGGAATAAAAATTTTATTTATCACGTTCGACCGTGTGATGTTACTGCAATTAACGCAACAATTGTAAAAGATGAGAATCATTATTACGCGATTATTCGCGATGTCCCAATGCAAGCAAATGAAAGCGTGGCAAAAAGTGTAGCGGAAAGAACGGTTGCCATTAATAGTGAGAAAAAAGTAAAACACGCCAAATATTTAGATAATGCGCATCGGGTAAAAATTATTAATAATCAATTTACGGTTGAATCGTTTAAATATGGTATCAGTCAATACGCTCGAGTTGTACAATTCGATTTAGAATAATCAATCAACTACTTTAATTGGGGTAGTAATATTTTTCACCCATTTATTAGTTCTGTAGCGCAATAAATTAATTGGACATTTAATGACTTCTTCAAGTTGTAGACACACAAAGACGGCGATTGGGTGCCATCCGCATTTCACACCAATAAAACCAAGCATAGCGGGAATCATCCACACAACACCATCAAGAATACTGACGTATAAGTTATCACCACCAACAGTGAGAATTCCGTTTGCGACTGGTCCATTAAACCCACGGGGAATAGTAATACACGCTACGATAATGGTGAAATATAAAAGATAGTTAGCGACTGTGTTATCACCACTAACGTTAGAATGAGTGTAAAAAATAATTGGATAAGAAAGAATAATTCCACAAACGGCGAAAACTGTTAAAGCGGCAGTGAAACGCAAAATTTGTTTAGCGGAATCTTTTGCCTCCTCTAGTTTATTTGCGCCTAATTGACGACCAACAATAACACTCACTGTTGGTGCTACGCAGTTCGGAACACTCATAACGATATTAATGGCATTTGATAGAAGAGTATTTGCGGCTAGCATCTTAATCCCATCATCACCCATACCTTTTGATAATTGACCTAAAATAACTGAGATCATTAAGAAACCAGTGCCCCAGCTTAATTTCGCTAAGGTTAATGGTCCGCCTCTTTTAAAGAACGCTTTAAATAATTCTGGATTACGTTCAGTAAAGTCTTTAAATCTAAATTTATCTTTTCCTTTTACTTGGACAAATACAATATTTAATATCAGTTCAACAAATCGAGTAATTACTAAAGCAGCAGCTACACCTTCTAAACCCATATCAACTCCGAAAATAAAGATAGCATTTAAGACAGCTAATAGAATTAATGTGATTAATGTGTTAACAGTCGCATACCGCTCTAATCCAGTATTTTTCATGAAGCAGTAGTAGATTAATGAATAACCAATAAATAAGAATGAAATGGAGAAGATTCGTAAATAAGTTGCGCCATAACTGACCGCTAATTTATCTGCTTCAGTTGATCCAGGAATGAAAATTTTGATTAATTGATTAGGAATTGCCATTGATAAGGTAAAAAAGATAATAGCGAGAACTGACACAATCTTTAAAGAAACATAAAAATCTTTCATGACATCATCATGGCGCTCTTTACCATAGTGTTGTGAAATGAAAAGGTTACCAATAAAGACAAGGGCGCCAATGGTGATGTTATATAAGAAATAAATATTGTTTGCTGCACCCATTCCAGCAATAACCTCATCCGTGCGACCTGGGTTAAACATTAAAGCCGTTAAAAAACTAGTAACAACTAAAATGGCTTCTTGTAGAAAAAATGGGATTGCTAAAGAGAAGACTTGTTTACGTAATCCTTTATCTTTAAAAATTAAACTCATATTCAAGATTATATCGGTTTTGTTTATAAAATAAAAGCGCTCACTATTGAGCGCTTTTTTTGGTTAATAACTAATTAGCCTTCGATGGCTCCGACAGGACAGTTGGATTTAGCCTCTTCGGGTTTCTCAACTTCCTTAATGCATTCGGCTTTGCCATTCGCATCAAAGGTAAAAGCGTCTGGGAAGGCGCCGACACACGCACCACAACCGATGCAAGTATCCTTATTAACTTTTAATTTAATTGCCATAGTTTGTTACCTCCAATAGCAAGTTAAATTATATCATTTTAAGGTTAAAAGGCAAATTGAGTATAACTCAAAAAAATGATAAGTATTTGAAAATGAAGCGTTTTAATGTTATTTTAACTTTATGAGAAAAAATAGATTGTTTGTTTTCTTATCGATGCTTGCTTGCCTTTTAACTTCGTGTGGCGGTTCTGTTAAGCATGCTGATCCTGTGATTACTTTTGATGGAGTTGGTGGGTCGCTTGTAACGGGTGAGACAACAACTTCTGTTAAATCGGGTACACAATGGGGCGATATAACCAAACCATTTTTTTCAAGAAATAATTCAGTTTCGCTATTTTACACTTTAGTCCAAGATAATATTGCCTATACAGTCCCAAATACTTTCCCAGTGTGTGCTGATTTAACAGTGTTTGCTTATTATACCGATACACCATATCTTTCTAATCAAGTAGTTATTTTCGGTGATAGTATTATTCCAACCACCCGTTCCTTTGCAAAAGATGATTTTTCTCCAATGACCTTTGAATTATTTTATAAGGAAGGTCAACCAACTAGCAAAACTGTTCCTATTTATGACCCCTCACAAGCGGATGTCACATTAAGTGAGGATAAAATGACTCTCACAGTCACACCTAAAACTAACGATATGATTACAATATTAATTAGTGACGATATTACTCAACCAATAGTTGTGTTTGATGGTAATGGTGGGACAGTTGATGGCGAACCATATGCAACTGTTAAAGTTGAACGAGGCACCACATTTGGCGAAATTACTACACCAGAGCCTAAACGTGGAGATGAGAAATTTGTTTGTTTCTCTTTTACTAAAGATGGAACGCAACCTGTTTCCCCTGATTATGAAATCATCGGCCCAACTCGAGTGTACGCTTGTTATGAAAAAGATATTCCAGTTGCTCAAGATAACACTATCACTGTGGAGGGCACAAATATAGATGGTGCGACAGCAGAATTTGCAAATGATAAATTTAACACAATTGATATTTCTTATACTGTTCACGAAGGCTATGAATATAGCGGCATTGAGTACGATAAAAACAAAGCTACCGTAGAAGTTGATAAAGAAAAACAAATTATACACGTAACTCCAAAAGTAAATGATGATATTGATATTACAATTAACACCACAAAGAAAAAGGTTACTGTTAAATTTATAGGTAATGGCGGAAAAAGTGGAGGGCAAGAAGAAGTTTATATTTCTAATATCGACTATGGCTCTATGTTCGGAAATATAAAAAATAAACCAGTTTTTTATAAAGATGGCAAAGAGCAAATCAGTTTCGCTTTTGATGATGTGGGAAAAAATCCTATCAGCAACACTTATATTCTTAAAGATGATGTAACAACAGTATATGCTCATTACGATACATTAGAGATTGGGTTGCTTGATGATAGTATGGTTGTTTATGGATCAACTGCGATTTCTTACTCTTCTCCCACCGATATAACTGTTACTAGTGATCATGATAAAGTGGTTAATTTAACAATCGATAAAACTAGCAAACGCATTATAATTGATTCTATTACTAATAATGTCGCTAGTTCAATAACAATTACTGTGAAAAACGGAGCTGATACCGAGACTTGTGAGTTAAGCGTTTATCATCCAGTTACTCTACAGCAAGCAAGTGAGGCTGTTGATTTTGCACTTACAAGAAAGTTAAGTTCCTTTGATCTTACTTTTGCCTACTCTAATAAACAAACTGAGGATGAATTTTACAAAAACTCAGTGGAAACGCGTGGGTGCATATCTTCGTTGGGCGCTAAAAATTGGCACACAGGCGAAAACCAAACAATATCTTTCAATCCAGTTTATCGCAACGATATGGGAATAAATAAAGTAGATATAACAACTAAACCAAAATATTATTACGAAAATTTAAAGAATGCTGCTTTTGAAATGCATAAGGCAAATCACACTAATGCTACAAGTTTACCAATTGACAATGTCGAAAAGACTTTAGAGGTTCATAATTCCGAAGGTTTGTTCTTTGCACTTGAACATGGATTTAAACCAATATTTGTCGGTACGGATGCACTTGCCAAGAACGCTGAAACTATCTATGGTTTGGCTCGTAAAGCCTGCGAAACTACCTATGATAGTGAGGATACTGAATTTAACAATGTTAGGTATTTATATGATTGGTTAGTTGATAATACCCACCGTGACTACTGGATTGATAGTGCTGATGGACCATCAGATGATAAAAATAAATATTCCAGTTATTATACCGATGGTGTGTTCTTAAATAAGGGCGCCGCTACTGATGATGGTATCTCTAAAGCTTTTGCAATGATGGGCGGAATTGAAGGATTGCCAATCGTTCGTGCTACTGGAACAGCGAACGTTAGCGGAGTAGGGTCCTATTATCATGCTTGGAATTATTACCGTAGTGGTGGTAAGTGGTATTCAATTTGTCCAACTTGGTCGCATTTTGATAAGACTAAAGAAGACGATGCCTTGTTTGGTTTTAACTTTTCATGCAATTCCTATCAACCATTTATGCGTTCTAAAACTTATTTTTATGATGACTCTTATAACTATGCTTACAATTTTTTACTAGCCACTGGTAAATTTGACGATGCCACTGCTAAAAGAATGGCAGCATCCGGATCAGAGCAATATCGTTATGCAGAAGGATTGTTTAGTGATTTAGATAAATCTAATAGCAATTACACCACTAATATTTATGATAAGGTTACTTTTGTGTTTGATGAGAAAAATTACAGTTTCAATATACAAAGTGATAATGCTGCTGAAACACTGGTTAGCGCATTACCTTCCTCTTTAGGTGATGATAATTTTACCATCGATCTTCCTTACTCATCGTATAGCCATTACAATGCTTTAGAAACCGCCTTGAAGAAGAAATTTTCTGGATGTACTATAAGTGAAATTAATAACTATGTAAATAATTATGATAATGCTGAACTACACGTTCTAGTTAAAAAAGCATAGTAGCAAGGATTAAATCATGAATAATAAATTAGTGCGTATTGCGATTGATGGCCCAGCCGCAGCGGGTAAATCTACGATTGCTAAAATTATTGCTAAGAAGTTAGGCTATACCTATATGGATACGGGAGCGATGTATCGTTGTGTCACTTGGTATTGCATGAATAAGGGCATTAATTGTCAAGATCAAAAAGCGTGCGAAGCAGTAGTGAATGATATCAAGATTGATTTAAAACCAGACAACACTGTTTTATGTAATGGAACCGATGTTACACGCGCAATTAGAACACCTGATGTAAATGCGAATGTTTCTTATATTGCTGCGATGAAGGGAATTCGTTTAGTGCTTTCTGGTTTACAAAAAGAATTTGCGAAAACGCATTCAGTTGTTATGGATGGTCGTGATATTGGTACCTACGTTATTCCTGATGCCGAAGTAAAGATTTTTATGATTGCAAGTGTTGAATGTCGTGCGCAAAGACGTTATAAGGAAAACATGGAGAAAAATATTCCTTGCACAATTGAAGACATCCGTGAAGATGTTAAGAAAAGAGATTATATCGATTCGCATCGTGATTTTGCGCCACTAAAGAAAGCGGATGATGCTGTTGAACTTGATACTTCGCCTTTAACTATTCCGCAAGTAGTTGATGCGATGATGAATATTATTCAAAAGAAACTAGGAGTGTAATATGGCTCTAGGCGTTGTCGCAATCATTGGCTCCCCCAATGTCGGTAAGTCGACTCTTTTTAATCGTATTGTTGGAGCGCGTTCAGCAATTGTTGATAATACACCAGGAATTACTCGTGACCGTCTTTACCGTAAAGCGACATGGTTAACAAGAGATTTCTATGTTATTGATACCGGTGGGATTGAATTAAAAAATCGTCCCTTTCAAGAAGAGATTAGAGCGCAGGCAGAAATTGCCATTAAAGAAGCTGATTTAATTATTTTCGTGACTGATGCAAAATTAGGTTTAACGGGCGATGACAAATTAGTGGCAAGGATGCTTTATAAGTGTAAGAAACCAATTATTTTAGTTGTGAATAAAGTTGATAGCATTGAAAAGATTGATGAGGCGAGTGAGTTTTATGCTCTCGGTTTAGGTGATCCACTTCCCATCTCAAGCGAACACGGAATTGGTGTTGGTGATTTACTAGATAAAGTTGTTAAAGCGTTGCCAAACAAAAAATATAAAGATTATAAAGATGCGATTAAATTTTCCATTATCGGTCGTCCAAATGTTGGTAAATCAACCTTAGTGAATGCACTTGTAGGTGAGAATCGAGTTATTGTTTCAAATATTAGTGGTACAACACGCGATGCAACTGACACAAAATTTACACACGATAAACAAGACTATGTGGTTATCGATACAGCCGGATTAAAGAAAAGAGGCAAAATCTTTGAATCAATTGATAAATATTCTGCCCTTAGAACTTTAAAAGCAATTGATCGTGCTGATATTGCGCTTTTCTTAATTGATGCAAGTGTTGGTATTACCGAGCAAGATAAACATGTTGTAGGCTATGCACATGACGCTAACAAAGCGATTATCTTCTTAGTTAATAAATGGGATATCAAAAAAAGAGAATATGAAGCAAATAGCTTCATCAAGGAAGTTAAAAAAGAATTTAAGTTCCTTGATTACAGTAATGTTTTATTTATTAGTGCTCTTAAAAAGAGCAACATCGAAAAAGTCTTCAACGAAATTAAACAAACACATGAAAGCTTTAACAAAAGAGTTAAGACTTCTGTCTTAAACGATGTCATTCTCGATGCGGTTCAAATGAATGAATCTCCAAATTTTAATGGAGGTAGACTAAAAGTCTATTATGCTGAACAGATTAGTGTCGCACCACCAACTTTTGTTTTGTTTGTAAATAATGCAAAATACGCCCATTTTTCCTATCTAAGATATTTAGAAAACCGCTTAAGAGAGACGTTTTCTTATCAAAATGTACCTTTAAAAATGACGCTAAGGCGTAAAATGTAATAAAAATTTAGTTTTAAGTAAATATTACTTAGGATTTGTTTTTTCATAAAAGCCCGAAAATACTTGCAAAATCACGCATTTATGGTACATTAATAGGTAGCTTAATTAAGCAAAGGAGAAGTCTAATGAACAAAACTCAATTAATTGAGGCATGTGCTAAACAAGCAAAATGCACAAAGGCTGCTGCTGAAAATGCTCTCACCATCCTTTTAAATGTAGGTTGGGTAACCTTAGTTAAAAAAGGTGAAGAAATCAGCATTCCAGATGTTGGCAAATTGGTTGTCAAGAAAAGAAAGGCTCGTAAGGGTATTAATCCTCTTACTAAGAAACCAATCAGCATTCCTGCTTCTAAGACAATTGTCTTTAAGCCTGCAAAAGCCTTAAAGAAAGCATTAGCTAAGTAAGTAAAGCTTAATGGAAAAAGAGCCTACAAAGGCTCTTTTTTTGTTGTTATTTCTAATCTTATCGCAGTGTTGATAAAATGATATATTTTAGTTAAAATATATCTAATTTTATTATGATTAATAAAACGCTTTATTTGCTACAAAAACATTATAAAGAGCAACCTAATAGTATTGCTATAGTTGATGCGACTGGTAGTTTTACCTGGGCTCAACTTTTTTCTTACGCTTCGCTAATTGCTTCTTCATTAAATAATAGCGGTGCCAAAAAAGGTGATGTTATTACAATCGAATTACCTAGTTCTAAAGAATTCATTGCTTCCATTGTTGCTTGCCAAATGCTTGGTTTAGTTTATGTTACGGTAGGTAATTCTTTGCCAGAGTTAAGAGTTAAATACATCCGTCAAGATTGTAAGGCTACCATTAACATCACAGATAGTTTTTTATCTTTGGCTAACAAAGAATTCGCTAAAGGCAATTTAAGCACTATTCAAATTGAACCAGTAGATGTTAGCCAAGATGACATTGAAATGATTATATACACGTCGGGGTCAACTGGTACTCCCAAAGGAGTTGTCCATACTGTTTCTAGTTTTAATAGTGCGATTACAAGAGCGCAAAAAAAGTTTTCTGAGTTGCACGACAATGATCGCTACGCAACCGTTGCGCCTTTAAATTTTATTTTAGGTGTCCAAGGCTCATTCATGGTTCTAACCGCTCCTGCTAAGGACATTCGCCTTTATCTGATACCTCTTAAAATTATATTTAATCCTAAAGCATTCCTAGAATATTTTATTATTAATGGAATTACCAAAGCCGCCTTAAGCGCTAATTTAGCTAAACTATTTGCACTTGCTAAAACAAAGGTAGAGCGTTTGTTTATTGGCGGCGAAATTACTCGTAATTGTTATATTCCGGGGATTAAAGCTCACAATGGTTTTGGTGCGAGTGAAGTCGGTGGTGCTTCAAGCGCCTTTGAAATTGATAAACCATATGAAAATACACCAATTGGGGAGCCGTTTTATGGTTTACGTAATTATTTGCTTGATGAAAATAATCATGAAACCGATAGGGGTGAATTATGTATATCAGGCGATGTCGCATTAGGTTATCTTAATCAAGAGAGTGAAACCAAAAAACATTTTATTGATAATCCATTTTATGCAAAAGATGGTAATAAACGCATGTTTAAAACTGGTGATGTCGGTTATAGAGACAAAAACGGCAATATCTTCATAACTGGAAGAAAAGACTGGATGGTTAATATTAATGGACAACGTGTTGAAGTAGAAGAAATAGAACATGCGATTGCTAAATTCCCAAAAGTAAAACAAGTAGCGGTTAAGTTTTTTGAAAGCATTAATGGTACTAATTTATTATGTGCTTATGTTAGTCAAAAAGAGCCTTTTGATATCGATGAACTTAAAAAGGCATTAGCTAAGTTTTTGCCTTCTTATATGATTCCTCGAACGTTTATTATAATGGAAAAGCTTCCTATTGGGTTAAATGGAAAAATAAGTCGTTCAATGCTTCCCAAACCGAATATTGTTAGAAATGAAAACTATGTGGCACCTACTACACCAATTGAAAAAAGGATTTGTGAAGCTTTCCAAACAGTATTTAATTTGAAAGAAATTGGTCTCAACGATGATTTTATAGCTCTAGGTGGCGATTCAATGGCGGCGATTAAATTATTAGCGCTCCTTAAAGATTACCATTTGACTATTGTTGATGTCATTTCTTTAAAAACTGTAAAACTATTAAGTGATAAAGCTAGTCAAGATAACAAATTTGATTATGCAATTGCCAATAAGGAAATTGGCACTTACTTAAGTGAGCCGCAACTGAATGTCTATCTTGATGTTTTAATTAATAAAAAAGAAGATGCTTATTTAATTCCGTTTAAAATCGATTTAAATTATTCAACTTTAGAAGTAAGCGATGCTTTAAAGCGGTTAACCGAAGTTCATCCGATTCTTAAAACTTATCTAGTAAACGATCAAAAAGGTCCTTTACTCAAATATCGTGATGATAACATTGATATTCAGATTGTTGATAAAGTAAACAAGGATTCATTGAACTTTTTCTTAACTTCACCCTTTAATTTAAATAAATCTTTAGCCCGCTACTTAATAGAAAAGAAATCAAAAGGTGTAATTCTTTATGTAGTTGTTCATCACATAATTTTTGATGGATTATCAGCTCTAGTTTTTATTGATGATTTAAAACGAATCCTTCGTCATGAAGTAGTTGCCTATGACGATGTTTATTTAAGTGCTAGAGGATATCAAGATGCATTGGCCAAGACTTCGATGTTTAAAGAAGCAGCGTCTTTTTATGATTATGAATTTGCGGGGGTAGATTCCTTTATTGAATTAATTCCTGATGTCAATGTTTCAACCAGCAACTATATTTCTTCTAACATTAAAATTGACGAAAAAGCATTGAATAGCTTCTTAAAGAAATACAGTTTGACAAAAAGTATTTTCTTCACGAGTGTTTTTGCGTATGCTTTGTCGCGTTTCACGAATACTTCTAATTCTTATTTTGCTTTAATAGAGAACGGCCGTGATCGTTTGTCGGCGAACAATGCAATTGGTATGTTTGTTAATACTTTACCTATTATTATTGATTGTCAAAATGATCTAATCTCTAATTTTATTAATAAAAGTAAAGAAAAAATTATTAACACAATTAAATATGGTTTCTATCCGTTTAGAGCTTTAAAAAATAAATATAGCACCCAAGCAAACATATCTTTTCAGTTTGTTCCTAATTTAAATCCTGATGGTAATTTTGTTGTTTTTGAAAAAGAGCAGAGGAAAGATCTTATTTCAAATTGGACAACTTCACTAACTGAAAAAGAGAATTCATATTTATTAGAAATTACTTGTAATCATAAATATTCATACAATACTATCAATCGTTTTACACAAGTCTTTGAAAAGATTCTTAACGAAATCTTAACTAAAGATAATCTCAAAGATATTAACTAT
>JAKSVA010000029.1 GCA_024408435.1 Bacilli bacterium | reverse complement strand
GTCGCGTAAATGGTAAATTAATCATTAACCCAACTGTTGAAGAGAAAGCAAAAAGTGATATTAATTTAGCGGTTGCAGGTACTGAAACGGCGATTAACATGGTTGAAGCCGGTGGTGATGAAATTAGCGAAGAAGATATGCTTGATGCCTTAATGTTTGGTCACGAAGCAATTAAGAAGTTATGTGCGTTCCAAAAAGACATTATCGCTAAGATTGGTAAAAAGAAACGCGAAGTGCAACTTTATGCACCAGATGAGGCAACCAAAAAATATATCTATGATAAAATCGGTGAGAAGATGGTCAAGGCCATTTCGATTTTTGATAAACTCGAAAGACAAAATGCGGTTGATTCTTTGAAGAAAGAAATCACTGATGAATACGAAAATAAGACTTACAAAACTGAAAAAGAAAAACTCATGAATATGTTAATGGTTAACGATATTCTTGAAACAATGGTCGCTAACGAAGTAAGACGTCTTATTACTGAAGAGAAGATTCGTCCTGATGGACGAAAGGTTGATGAGATTCGTCCGCTTGATGCGCAAGTAGATGTCCTCCCTCGTCCACATGGTTCAGCCATGTTTACGCGTGGTCAAACGCAAGTTATTTCAACCACAACTTTAGGCCCCGTAACTGATGAACAGTTAATTGATGATTTAACTGAAGAGAAGACGCGTCATTTTATGCATCATTATAATTTTCCGCCTTTCTCCGTTGGTGAAATTGGTCGGACTGGTAGCCCAGGTCGGAGAGAAATTGGTCATGGTAAATTAGGTGAAAGAGCACTTAGTTATGTCATTCCTTCTATTGAAAAATTCCCATATACAATTCGGGTAGTGAGTGAAGTTGTTGAATCAAATGGTTCAAGTAGCCAAGCTAGTATCTGCGCTGGTTGTATGTCACTAATGGCTGCGGGTGTTCCAATTAAGCGGATGGTAAGTGGTATTGCTATGGGTTTAATCACTAGTGGACCTTTAGATGGTAAACATCCTTATACGATTCTTACTGATATTCAAGGTTTAGAAGATCACTTTGGTGATATGGACTTTAAAGTCGCGGGCACTGAAAAGGGTATCACGGCTTTACAAATGGACATTAAGATTAAAGGTGTCACTCGTGAAATTTTAAAAGAAGCTTTAGCGCAAGCTAACAAAGCTCGTAGTCAAATTCGTGAAGTAATGAGTAAAGCCATTGCCACTCCACGTAGTGATGTAGGTAAATATGCACCAAAGATGACAACCTTTAAAATTGATCCTGATAAGATCCGGGAAGTGATTGGTCAAGGCGGTAAAGTCATTAACGACATTATTGCTAAATGCGACAATTGTAAGATCGATATTACCGATGATGGTAGTGTTACTATTTACCACATGAACCGTGAAACGATTAATCAAGCTAAACAAATGATTGATGATATTGTCCGGGTTGCGAAGGTTGGCGAAATTTTTGAAGGTGTCGTTAACCGCGTTGAAGATTACGGTGCCTTTGTTAATCTCTTTGGTGATGTTGATGGCTTATGCCATGTTTCTCGCTTAGGTTGGGATTATATCAATAAAGCGAGTGATGTTGTTCACGTTGGTGATAAACTCAAAGTCGTCGTAAGCGAAATCGACGAAAAAGGCAAAGTCAAAGTTTCGCACCGCGAATTTATTGAAAAGCCAGCGGGCTACGTTGAAAAACCAGTTGAAAAGAAAGATAAACCATATCGGAAGCATTTCCATCACGACTAACTATGTTAGATCTTAATAAGCTCGATAAATATTCCTTGAATCAAATTGAAGGTGAGTTAAATCAACTCAAACGTGACCACCGGAAGTTCTTGCTTTTAATTCTTTTATTTGGCTTATTAGCAATCGCGATGATGATAATGGGTATTACCGCATTAGTTTTATATATCATCCATGCAAGACAAAACTACACAATGTATTATTTAGCCATTGGTTCAAGCGCAACATTTGTTGCCTTGTTAGTGCCGTTTTTTACTTTGTTATTTCTTGATCGAAGATGGCATGTTGGTTTTATTCATTCACTTCGTGATTATTTAAATAAGAAGAAAAAGAATGGAAAAAAATGAAGCGGTTAAAGTAATTGAAAAACTTCATCAAGAGGCCGCTTTTTTTGCAGCAAAAAAAGTTAAATTTAAACGATACCGAAAATATTCTTTAATTGCTAGTGCAATTTTTCTTATCGTTTTTATTGTTTTCTTAAGCATCTTTTTTGTAAATAATGAATTCCCTGGCGCGATGGTATTAGTGATTGTCTTTTTGGCGCTTTTCCTTGTGACGATTGAATTAGCAATCGTCTTTCATCTATTTTATAAATTTGTTTACGCTTATAAAGAAGAGAATCGTTTAAAAATCATTAAAATAATCACTAATGAAGTAACGAAAAAACTTAATGAGAAAAATCCAAATAATGAATGAAGATAAGTCTTCATTTATGCTATAATAATTTACATGAAAAAGACTAATTACGATATCGTAGTTATTGGTGCGGGTGTTATTGGTTGTAATATTGCCCGTGAACTTAGTCAATATGAATTATCTGTCTTAGTGCTGGAAAAAGATAATGATGTCTGTGCGAGAGCTAGTATGGCAAATAGCGCAATTGTTCACTCTGGTTACGATCCTGTTCCTGGAACTCTTAAAGCACGCTTTAATGTTGCGGGCAATAAGATGTTTGATGAACTTTGTAAACGTTTATGTGTTGAGTTTTATCGGATTGGCTCTTTAACCATTGCGATGAATGATGAACAAATGAAGACATTGATGTCTTTAAAAGAGCGCGCTAAAGAAAATGGGGTAGAGGTTAAAATTCTTAACCATGATGAATTATTAAAGATTGAACCAAATATTAATCCAAGTGCCGCTGGGGCCTTATTAGCGCCAACAGCGGGGATTGTTGATCCATTTACCTTTTGCGCTCATAACATTGAAAACGCACTTGATAATGGTGTAATACTTCATTTAAATGAAGCAGCTAGTAATGTTATTGATAATGGTGATCATTTTTTAGTTAAAACCGAAAAAGATACTTACCAAGCAAAGATTGTTATTAACGCAGCGGGACATGGTTCATATAAGCTCGCTAGTCAGTTAGAAAAATTAGATTATGAAATAAATCCCCGCAAAGGTGAGTACTTTGTTTTTGACCATTATACGGTTGGTTTAGTTAATCATACTATCTTTCCTCTACCAAGTGCGAAAGGTAAAGGTATTTTAGTTAGTCCCACTTATAGTGGAAACTATTTAGTTGGCCCAAGTAGTGAATTATCAGAAGCCGAAGATCATTCAACTGATCCAGCCACTTTAGCGATGGTGAAAGCGGGTGCTTTAGAAATGGTGCCTTCTTTACCTTTTAATGAATTAATTCGTGTTTTTGCAGGAGTAAGAGCGACACCAAGTGATCATGATTTTCATATCGCTCCATTAAAAACTCATCCAAAATTTATTCATTTATGTGGAATTGAATCGCCTGGCTTTGTTTCTTCACCAGCCATTGCCTTATATGTGGTTAATGAGTTAGTAAAACCACTCATTAATTTAAAAAAGAAAAATAATTATATTCCGAATATTCGCCCATCGTTAGTCACCCGAAAGATGGATAATGTAGCCCGAGCGAAACTTGTTAAAGAACATCCTGAATATGGCGAAATTATTTGCCAATGCGAAAAGATTTCTAAAGGCGAAATTTTAGATGCCATGTCACGAAGTGACCATCCCCATACTATTAAAGCAATTAAGAAAAGATGTCGAGCTGGTTTTGGTAAATGTCAAGGTGGCTTCTGTCAACCTTTAGTCGCAAAAATGATTAGTGAATATTATCATATTCCTTTAAACGAAGTTTTATATTCAAAGATTGGTAGTAATGTTGTTCGTTATAAGACCAAAGGAGAAAAATAATGATTAAGTCGAATTATGATTTAGTTGTTATTGGTGGTGGTTCCGCTGGCATGGCGGGAGCAATTGAAGCCCGTAAATTAGGTGTTAAAGATATTTTAATCATCGAAAAGAATGATTATTTAGGCGGCATCTTAAATCAATGTGTTCATAATGGTTTTGGTTTAACCGAATTTAAAGAAGAATTAACTGGTCCTGAATTTATGACACGGTTAAGTGACGAAGTCGAAAAACTAAAAATTGATTATGTTTTAAATACCACTGTTACTTCTCTTTTACCTGATAAAACAATATATGCTTCTAATCAAGATGGCTTTTATGTTATTAAAGCCAAAGCAATTTTACTTACGACTGGATGTTATGAAAGAAATGCAGGAGCGATTATGTTACCGGGCGAAAGACCAAGCGGGGTTGTTACCGCTGGAACCGCGCAATTATATTTAAATATTTATGGTTACCTTGTTGGTAAACGTGTCTTTATCTTAGGTAGTGGTGATATTGGCCTAATTATGGCGCGTCGATTAACACTTGAAGGCGCGAAGGTGTTAGGAGTAGCCGAACTTTGTCCGTACTCAAACGGCTTAAATCGAAACATTGTTCAATGTTTACAAGATTTTAATATCCCCCTTTATTTATCTCACACTGTGAGTAATGTTAGCGGCGATGACGGCATCTTAAAAAGTATTACAATTTCTCAAGTTGACGAACATAACCAAATTATTCCTGGAACCGAAAAGAAGTATGAGTGTGATACACTCTTACTTTCCGTTGGTCTTATTCCTAATTCACCATTACTTCGTGATGCCGGCGCTAAATTAGCGAGAACCAAAGGCGCAATTGTTAATGAACGATATGAAACAAGCATTCCTGGTGTCTTTACTGCTGGTAACGTATTACACGTTCATGATTTAGTGGATTTAGTGACGAAAGAGAGTCGCTTAGTCGCTCACTTTATTAAAGAATATTTAGATAACAAACAAAGCGATAGTTCATCTTCACTTGATGTTATTCCAGGTGATGGGATTGGTTATGTCTTACCCCATAAAATTACTAAAGGTAATACGCATGATGTGACTTTTAAATTTCGGGTCAGAAAACCAATTAAAGATTTAAACGTTATCTTCTTAGATAAAGATCACGAAATTAAACGGATCTTTAAACCAGTTTTAATTCCAAGTGAAATGACCGAGATTAATTTAACTAATGATGAATTAAAACAGTTTAAAAATAATATTACGGTGAAGGTGGAGAAGAAAGTATGAAAGAATTGGTGTGCATTGTTTGTCCACGTGGTTGTCAACTTAAAGTTGATGATAAGATGAATGTAACGGGTAATTTTTGTCCACGCGGAAAAGCTTACGCAATTAGTGAATTAACGCATCCAGTACGTGTAGTTACTTCAACCGTTAAACTTAAAAATAGTCAATACGTAAGAGTGTCGGTAAAAACTAGTCAGGCAATTCCAAAAGAAAAAATGTTTGCTGTCATGGAAGAAATTAACAAAGTTACTTTGTCTTCGCCTGTTCATATTGGTGATATTGCTCTTAAAAATGTCTTAAATCTCGGTGTCGATGTTGTTGTGACCAAGAACATTAATAAATAGTTGCATTTTATTTAGTTTGTTAGATAATAGAAAGGCACGTATTTGGACCAGTGGTGTAGCGGTTAACATGTCTCCCTGTCACGGAGAAGATCGCGGGTTCGATTCCCGTCTGGTCCGCCAAAACTGTGCAATAATTGGCCCGGTAGCTCAGCTGGTAGAGCAACGGACTGAAAATCCGTGTGTCGCCGGATCGTCCCCGGCCTGGGCCACCATTTATATAAAAGAAGAGACCTAGTCTCTTTTTTCTTTTCTATATTTTAAAAAAATATAGTAATTATTTTTTATCTTGCTATATAATATATCTCACTATGAACATTTCTAGTCTTTATGATAAGTCAATTAAACTCATAGATGATTCTTATTCTCGTTTACAAAGAATCTGGGTTTTACCTAAGGGTTCAATTAGTAAGAAGATGATTAATAATCATCCGTATTATTATCATCAATATCGTGATGGGAAGAAAGTGGTTTCTCGCATTATTAAAGACGAAGAATTAGTGGATTTAAAGAAGAGAGTAAACGAAAGAAAAAAACTCGTTAAACTTAACAAAAACGCGAAAAATGAATTAAACAAAAATATTCGAGTCATTGCGATTTTTGATAAAGGACTAAGTGCTTCTTTACTTGATGAGGCGTTTGCCTATAGCTTTGATGAGATTCCCATTAGCCAAAGAAAGCATGTCATGATTCCATTAGTGAATGTTGTCCATAATGGCAACTCCTCTTTACTAAATAATCCTAACCTCAAAGAATATTTTGAGAAGTGGCAAAATGGAGAGATACGCGCACGAGAAATCTCCAATTACATTATTCAAAAAATATCGGATTAATTATGAAGCAAAGAAATATCGCTATTATCGCGCATGTTGACCATGGAAAAACTACTTTAGTTAATCAACTACTTAAAAGTAGTGGTACTTTCCGCACAAACGAAACCGTGCAAGATCGAGCGATGGATAATAACGATCTAGAACGGGAACGTGGTATCACTATCCTCGCGAAAACCACAGCGATTAATTATAAAGATTATCGGATTAATATTTTAGACACTCCTGGTCACGCTGACTTTGGTGGTGAAGTTGAAAGAATCATGCACATGGTAGATGGCTGTTTACTTTTAGTTGATGCCTTTGAAGGCACAATGCCACAAACTCGCTTTGTCTTAAAGAAAGCTCTTCAAGCGAATGTTAAGCCGGTGGTAGTTATCAATAAAATTGATCGACCAAACGCGAATCCAAAAGCAGCGGTTGATAAAGTGCTTGAATTATTTATTGAACTTGGAGCGCCAACAGAGTTCCTTGATTTTAAAGTTGTTTATACTAGTGCCCTAAAAGGCACTTCAGGTGACTCACCTGATTTAGATAAACAACAAAATAACATGGACAAAGTTCTTGATTTAATTATTAACGAAATTCCCGAACCGCGTGTCAGTAAAGATGGTCCATTTAAATTTCAACCAGCGTTACTTGATTATAATGACTTCGTTGGAAGAATTGGTATTGGTGTAATTAAAAGAGGTTCCGTTAAAGTTAATGATATGGTGGTGGATATGCGTCTTGATGGCACAACCAAGCTTTTCAAGATTTTAAAACTATTTGGTTATTTTGGTTTGAAGCGTATTGAGATTAATGAAGCGCACGCAGGTGATATTGTTGCGATTGCTGGTTTAAGTGATATTAACGTTGGTGAAACTATTTGTGATCCGCATCACTTAGAAAAAGAAGAACCATTGAGAATTGATGAGCCGACTTTACAAATGACATTCGCTACGAATACTTCGCCATTCGCCGGTCGTGATGGAAAATATGTGACCGCCAGAGTCTTAGAAGAAAGACTCTATAAAGAAATTCAACGCGATGTTTCTTTAAAAGTTAATCGTATCATTAATAAAGAAGCATGGACTGTTTCAGGACGTGGCGAACTTCATCTTGGCATTTTAATTGAGAACATGCGTCGGGAAGGTTATGAACTCGAAGTGAGTAAACCAACCCCAATTATTAAAGAGATTGATGGCGTTAAGTATGAACCTTATGAAGATGTTTCAATTGATGTTCCTAATGCCTACCAAGGCGTTATTATGGAAACGCTTGGTAACCGCGAGGCTAGTTTAACTAATATGGATGATGATGGGGTAACAACTCGTCTTGATTATGTAGTGCCAAGCCGTGGCTTATTAGGCTTTGTCACTAATTTCTTAACTTTAACTCGTGGCTATGGAATTATCTCACACACCTATAAAGAATATCGTCCAATGAAAGATAAAGTCATTGGAGAAAGAAATATTGGTGTTTTAGTATCTACTCATACTGGTAAGGCAACACCTTATGCGATTGAAAAAATTGAAGAACATGGTGTGATGTTTATTAAACCAGGTACTGAATGTTACGAAGGGATGATTATTGGTGAACATAAATATAGCAATGATTTAGCGGTTAATGTCACACTTGAAAAACACCAAACAAACGTGAGAAGTTCCACAAAAGATTTAACCGTTGTTCTTAAATCACCTCGAATAATGAATCTTGAAGCTTGTCTTGATTACATCAACACTGATGAATTAGTGGAGATTACGCCAACCGCTTTCCGCATGAGAAAGAAGATTCTTAACACGAGTGAACGAAAGAAGTTTGATTCGTATAAGAAAAAATAAATCTATATTTATATAATAAATATAAAAAAATAAGTGAACAAAATCGTTCACTTTTTTTAAGTATCGTATAAGGGCAATCATGTCCAAGGAGGTTATCTTATGAAAAAATTAACAGATCAAGAACTAGCGACAACTAAGGTTGGCGAAGCCATCACTTTAACAAGTGTTATGGCAGTATTATCAATTGCGATAACGGCAATTGTTGTCTATCGTTTGTTTAAATCAAAGAATGGTGGCGTTTCTCTTCCCGGTGGCTATAAATTCGAATGGAAGTAATGAAGATTCGCGATTTGCCAGAGTTAGAAAGGCCACGCGAAAAGGCGCGCCACTTTGGTATCAATAAATTAACTAACATCGAACTACTAGCGTTAATTATTGGTAGTGGCACGAAAGACATGAATGTCTTAATGGTGGCTTCTAACTTATTAGCTTTTGCGCATAGCGTTGATGCCTTACTTGATTTCTCTTATCAAGATTATCTAAAGATTACAGGAATTAAAGAAGCAACTGCTTTACGTTTCTTAGCGATATCCGAGTTATTAAAAAGACGCGGGTTTGCCAATAAAAGTATTAATTATACTGATAGTAAAAGTATTGCGATTCGTTATCGTTATATTATTGGGAATAATAAAAGCGAATCAATGTATCTAATCGCGGTGGGTGATAAAGGTAATTTAATTTTTGAAAAAGAATTATATGTTGGTACGAAGCAATCATTTGTGAGTAACGAAGAAGAAATTATCGATGAACTTAAACGAGAACGAGCGCATTTCTTTTTATTAGTGCACAACCATCCCTCACAGTTAGTAACGCCAAGTGAGGATGATATTATTTCCACTAATCACTTAAAAGTGCGCGCCAAAAGAAATAACTTAATTTTACTCGATCATATTATTGTGTCGAATACCGAAAATTATTACTCATTTAAGGACCACAACAATTTGCTAAAGTAGTTGCATTATCACTTAATATCATATATATTATCTTTCGTTGCCGTCTTCATCCATTGAAGCGCAACCGCATAAAAAAGGTTGCTAACTAATTACTTCGTAATTGACCTTCATAGCGAGTCTAGTAACAGGAGGAGATTTCATGTACGCAATT
>JAKSVA010000028.1 GCA_024408435.1 Bacilli bacterium | reverse complement strand
AGATTTAAATTGGCTTAATCCCTTATCACGTAGTTCAAAAGAAATGCGTAAAAAAGTGCTCGCCCCGAATTTATTAAAAAAGAATTAGATGTTCAAAAATATGAGAAGATTTATCTAGGTTTTCCAATTTGGTGGTATACCGCTCCACGAATCATTAATAGTTTCTTAGAAGCGTATGATTTTAATGGCAAGACAATTGTTTTATTCGCGACATCAGGTTCAACGAAAAAGTTTGGTAAGACCATTAATGATTTAAAGTTATCTGCAAGTAACGCTAATTACATTGAAGGCGCGATTAATCCAAAAGATTTTAATTGGATTAAATAATTTTTATATAATTAATCTTTAATTTTCTTTTATTTTTTGCTATAGTATGAAAAGTAGGAAATGTATGATTTATGAAAAAGGTCACTCATAATCGCTTCATTGTAAGCGCAAAGGTTGGCACAAAAGGCCAAATTGTAATCCCAATTGAAGCGAGACAGATGTTTAAAATTAAAACGGGTGATACCTTAATGGTGTTAGGGGATAAAAAACGTGGACTCGCCTTAATGAAAGATGATATATTTTATAAGTTGATGGAGAAAAAGAAATGAATAATGCATTAGAAATTAAAGGCTTATGTAAAAGTTATCCGAAATTTCAATTAACGGATGTTTCTTTTAATGTTCCAGCTGGTAGTATTACTGGTTTTATTGGTCGTAATGGCGCAGGTAAAACCACAACCCTTAAATCAATTATGAATTTACTTCATTATGATAAAGGCGAAGTAAAAGTGTTTGACCAAGATATGCTGAAAAATGAATTAGCGCTTAAGCAAGACATCGCTTTTTCACTTAGTGAGATTAATTATTACCCAAACGCAACGATTAAGAAATTAACAAAAGTAACTAGTAAGTTCTATAATAATTTTTCTTACGATACATTTAATAAATTATGCGAAAGGTTTAATCTTGATCCGACTAAGAGACTAGAGCAATTAAGTAGTGGAATGAAAGTTAAATACTCATTGGCGATTGCTCTTTCTCATGACGCAAAATTATTAATCTTAGATGAACCAACAAGCGGACTAGATCCAGTAAGCCGTGGTGAAATTACTGACTTATTTATTGACTTAGTGAAGGATGGGAAGAGAAGTATTCTCTTTTCTACCCATATCACCAGTGATTTAGATAAATGCGCTGATCATATCGTTTATATCGAAAATGGGAAAATCACCTTTACTGGTAAAAAAGAAGATTTAGTGAATAAATATGCTTTATTACGTTGTGAATATAGTGCTATTACTGACAAATTAAAAGAAAAATTTATCTCGAGTAAAGAACAATTTGGTCAAGTCTTAGCGTTAGTGAAAAAAGAAGATGTTGTTAAAAAGAAAGGCATTAAGGTATTAGAGCCTTCAATTGAAGATATTATGCAATATGGTGAACAAGGAGCGAATTATGAAAAAATTACTTTATAAAGAATTTACTTTATCAATGCATCCAATGTGTTATGTGTTTGCGCTTGTATTTCCTATTCTTATTTTAATTCCTAATTTTCCACTTTTTGTTGGCACCTTATACATTATTCCAAGTTTCTCAATTTTATTTTTAGGCGCGAATAAAGGGAAACAGAGTAATGATTTATTTTATACAGCGTTATTACCAATTCGGAAACAAGACATTGTAAAAGCCCGTTTATTATCAGTCATTGCTTTAGAAGCTATTACTTTAACTATGATGGCAATCTTTGTTCCTGCGAAAATGGCAATTGAGCAAGCAATGGGATCAGAAGGACAAGTATTTACCACTGCGGGGATTATTTCTAGCTTTGCGTTCTCCATTTTAGGTTATATGGTAGTAAATACAATCTTCTTCTTAATGTTTTACCATAATGGAAGAAGTATTATTGCCCCAACTTTAATCTCTACCTTTACTTATTTAATCTTTATTTTAGTGTTTACTTCAGTTTTACCGGCGGTTAATCCCGAAACAGGCGAAGCAATAATTCCTGGTTACTACAATATCTTTGTTAACACTCATCCAGGTATTCAATTTGCCTATGTGGGCGCAGCAATGGTCTTATTTGCGATTGATGCTTTCTTAATTTATAAAAAAGCGAGTCAAGAATTACTAAAAGTTGATTTATAAGTTTAGAAAAACTAGACACTGTCTAAACGAAAAGCACGATAAATTCGGAAATGTAAAAATTTTCATTGTTTTTGTGAGCATTTTAACCTCGCTTATATAAATATAAAGGTAAAATAGTTACACTTAAATAAATCTAGAGGAGAATATGTATGATTAATTGTAAAAAAAGAGATGGTGAAATCGTTCCTTTCAAACTCAAGAAGATTGAAGATGCGATTACTAAGGCTTTTGATGCCGAAAATAAAAAATATGACGACGATATTATTAAAACTATTGCTTTAAGAGCGACCAGTAACTTTAACGATAAGATTAAAGATAACGCAATTGCGGTCGAAGATATTCAAGATGCCGTTGAAGTTGCGTTAATTCAATCAGGCTATGTTAGTGTCGCTAGAGCTTATATCAAATACCGCGGCCGTCATGAAACAATGCGGCAAATTGATGCAACGAGTTTAGACTATGCCGCTACGGTTGATAAATATTTAAAGATTAATGATTGGCGCGTGAAGGAGAATAGTACCGTTACTTATTCAGTGGGTGGTCTTATTCTTTCTAACTCAGGCGCTGTTACCGCTAACTATTGGTTAACTCAAGTTTATGATAAGGAAATTGGCGATGCTCATAAGAATGCGGATATCCACATCCACGATTTAAGTATGTTAACTGGTTATTGCGCTGGTTGGTCACTTAAACAATTAATTCAAGAAGGTTTAGGTGGTATTCCTGGTAAGATCACTTCTTCCCCAGCGAATCACTTATCTACTCTTTGTAACCAAATGGTGAACTTCTTAGGTATTATGCAAAATGAATGGGCGGGCGCACAAGCTTTCTCTAGTTTTGATACTTATTTAGCACCATTCGTGAAAGTTGATAATTTAACTTATAAACAAACCAAACAATGCATTCAATCCTTCATTTATGGTGTTAATACACCATCTCGTTGGGGTACACAAGCACCATTCACTAATGTTACCTTAGACTGGGTTGTGCCAAATGATATGGCGGAACTTAACGCTATCGTTGGTGGTAAAGAAATGCCATTTAAATACAAAGATTGTAAGAAAGAAATGGCAATGGTTAATAAAGCCTTCATGGAAGTTATGATTGAAGGTGACGCGAATGGTCGTGGTTTCCAATATCCAATTCCTACTTATTCAATTACTCGTAATTTTGACTGGAGTGAAACCGAAAATAATAAGCTCCTCTTTGAGATGACTTCAAAATATGGTATTCCTTATTTTTCTAACTATATTAATAGTGATATGGAACCAAGCGATGTTAGAAGTATGTGCTGCCGCTTAAGACTCGACTTAAGAGAATTAAGAAAGAAGAGTGGTGGTTACTTCGGTAGTGGTGAATCCACTGGTAGTATTGGTGTTGTGACCATTAATATGCCGCGGATTGCTTATTTAGCCACTGATGAAAAAGATTTCTATGATCGTTTAACTAGGATTATGGATTTAAGTGCGAGAAGCTTAAAAACCAAGAGAGATTTTATTACCCGTTGCTTAGATGGTGGATTATATCCATACACCAAGAGATACCTTGGTCACTTTAAAAATCACTTCTCCACGATTGGCTTAGTGGGCATGAACGAGGCTTGCTTAAATGCCCGTTGGATTAAGTGTGATTTAACCCATAAAGAAGCGCAAGACTTCACAATTAATGTGCTTAACTATATGAGAGAAAAGCTCTCTGACTATCAAGAGAAATATGGTGATTTATATAACCTTGAAGCAACACCAGCCGAATCAACCTGTTACCGTTTAGCCAAGCACGATAAAGATAGATATCCTGCAATTATTACCGCGAGCGATAAAAAGACTAAACAACCATACTACACTAATAGTAGTCACTTACCAGTTGGTTATACTGATGATATCTTTAAAGCCCTTGATACCGAAGACCGCTTCCAAACTCTTTATACCTCTGGTACTGTTTTCCATAGTTTCTTAGGCCAAAAGATGCCAAGCTGGAAGAGTTGCATGAATTTAGTAAAGAAGATTGCGGAAAACTATCGCTTACCTTATTACACAATCTCTCCAACTTATTCAGTATGCCCAGATCATGGCTATATTGAAGGTGAGAAGTTTGAATGTCCAAAATGTCATAAACGGACTGAAGTATATTCACGTATTACTGGTTACTATCGTCCAGTCCAAAACTGGAATGCTGGTAAAGTCGCGGAATTTAATTCACGGAAGACATATGATTTACCAAATAGTAAATTAACCCATACTGGTCCATTAAAAGAATCAGATCGGGCGTTTAAAGAAGTGGTAAGTACCGCTAATCAACCATTAAGAGAACTCTTATTATTTACCAGTCCAACTTGCCCAAATTGTAAGATGGCCAAGATGCTTCTTGATAAAGCAAGTGTGAAATATAAGAACATTGATGCGTTAAGCAATAAAGAAAAGACCACTGCGATGGGAATTACGAAGGCTCCTACCTTATTAGTGCCAAACGCCAAAGGCGGCTATGATCGTTACGATAACGCTTCCTTAATTAAGAAATATATCGAAGATAATAAATAATGAAAGATGTAATTATTATTGGCGGAGGCCCCGCTGGCCTCAGCGCAGCTTTAAACTTACTAAGAGCCGGAAGAAGTGTTTTAATCCTTGAAAAGGAGAACTTTGGTGGGCAAATCGCTAATTCACCACGCGTTGAGAACCTTCCAAGTATTAAAGAAGTTAGTGGGGCGGATTTCGCTAGCCAATTCTTTGATCAAGTAACGGCATTAGGTGCAGATTTTGAACTTGAAGAAGTAGTTGAGATTAAAAAAGAAGGCAACATCTTTAAAATCAAAACTAACTACAATAATTATGAAAGTAAGGCGGTTGTAATTGCGACGGGAGTTAAGCACCGTAAGTTTAATATTCCTAATGAAGCGGAATTAGAAGGAAAAGGCATTTCCTTTTGTGCCGTATGTGATGGTGCTTTCTATAAAGATGAAGATGTTTGTTTAGTGGGTGATGCGAATACCGCTCTTCAATATGTCTTACTCCTTTCTAATTATTGTAAACATGTTTATTTATATACCTTATTTGATAAATTCTTTGCGGATAAGATTTTAGTAGACCGGGTTAAAACTAAACAAAACGTTATTATTAAACACTGTAAATCGCTTAAAGAGATAATTGGTAAAGATAAATTAGAAAAACTAGTGTTTACTGATACCAAAACTAAAAAAGATGAAGAGTTAACTGTCAAAGGTTTATTCATTGCGATTGGCCAAGTACCACAAAATGACCTCTTTAAAGACATCGTGGACTTAAATAAAGGTTTTATTGTTGTAAATAATAAAATGGAGACAAAGACTCCTGGTTTATTTGCTGTTGGCGATTGCACCGATAAAAATATGCGTCAAGTAGTGACTGCGGTTAATGATGGTAGTATTGCTGCCTTTTTCATTAATTATTATTTAGAGAATAAAGGAAAATAACGCATTCTCGCGATGTTCTGATATATTGAGCCATACTCAATAAATACGGTACGGTATGACTTAATTCTCCACAAGTACACTTAATCGTATATAATTTAGGCATGAAGAAAATATTATTTATCTTACCGATAATTTCTTGTTTTCTTGGATGTGGTAATTCTAATCAAATTGCCGACACAGTTGTTTTAGGAACCATTTATACTGCCGAAAAAGATAATAATGGATTAGCGGAAGCTTTCGCGGTTAAAGATGGGAAATATATTTATGTTGGGAATAAAAAAGATGTAGAAAAATATATTCAGGAAGGTAAAACAACCATAATCAATAACGAAAAGGGGTTAACTATTCCTGGCGCTACCGAAGGTCATGGTCATTTTATCGGCATCGATTCAATTATTAAAAAACTCCCTTGTTTAAATGAACAATACGAAGCGATTAAAGAAGAATTAGCAAGAGAAATGAAATTAAAACCAAAACCAAAATTCTTTATGTCCTGGGGATTACTCTATGAAAAATATATGGAGCAAGAAGATGGTTGGGATAAAACTATTTGTTATGCGGATGAATTAAATGAAATCGCCCATGATATACCAGTTGTTTGCTTTGATAATTCTGGTCATCAAGCATTATGCAACACCTTTGCACTTAAGCAAGCCGGATTAATTAATGGTAGCGGAGAAATCCAAGAAGTAAGAGGCGGTACGGTTATTAAAACGACTAGTGCATCTCCAACTTATAGTGGCTGGGTTAGTGATGAACTCGCTCCTTATGTCGTTAAGAAATGTATCAACTTAAGTGAATTAGGTGAAAACTTCTTTATTGATGCAGTTAAAAATGCAGTATCAACATTAAACGAAAGAGGTTTTACAAACTATTTAGAAGCCTATATTAACTATTTAAGTAAAGACGACTTTTATCGTGCGATTAATAAAGTTGATTTAGCTAATGAACTTAATGTTAATGTTTCTTCGTTTGATACAATCCGTTCTTTTGAGGACAAGGAGTATAAAGCACGTGTTCAAGAAGTAAAATCGCTTGCTAACGAGTATAAGAGCCCACATTTTGATCCTCATAACATTAAGTTATTCGCTGATGGTGTTACTGAATCTAGGACGGGTTGGTTATTAGAACCATATCAAAAAGGCGGCGATTATTACGGGAATAAAATTTGGGAACAAGAAGAACTCAATAATCTTGTTTATGAATCTAATAAAGAAGGTTTGAATGTTCATACCCATACCTTTGGTGATGCTGCGTGTCGAGCGGTTATTAATGCTTATATCGATGCTGAAAATAGATTAGGTAAACATTATAATAACACATTAGCCCATGTAAGAAACATTACTACCGAAGATATAGTTAAAGCCGCTGAACATCATATTGGAATGGCTGAAAATATAATTTGGCATTCTACTTCCGATGAATACGATGCCTTATTATGGCAAGCTATTCTTGCGGGACTAATTCCTGAAGACATCGCGTTAAAAGGTTACCCAATGAAATCACTTATTGATGCTGGTGTATTAGTCTCAAGTTCAACTGATGCGCCTTGCGGAGAGCAAGTGTTAGGAAACATTCAAAATGTTATAGAGGTGGCCACTACTGGAATTACTCCAACTTTAGAGGGTTCATCTTATAATAAAGACGAATTATTAAGTGTTAGAGAAGTGTTAGAATGTTTAACAATCAATGGGGCTAAACAACTAAGAATAGATGATAAATGCGGTTCAATTAAGGTTGGGAAAAATGCTGACTTTGTTACCATGGATACTAATTTTTTAAATTATACTAAGTTAGAAGATTTAAGAACTATTCACAATACAAAAATTAATAGTGTCTATTTTGAAGGAAATATTGTTTTTCCAAAAAAATAGTGTAGCGCAGACCTGAGGCGAACCCCATTTTTGGACAAATTTAAGTATAGAAGTTCTTATAATGATAGAATATTTCTTATGAAGAGGTCATTATTTGTCGCTCCAATAATAGCTATATATCTTTTAGCGAGTTGCGGTGGATCTAAACGAAGCGAATATCATACGATTACATTTCACTCGAATGGTGGAACAGAAATTCCAGTGTTGGAAGTTGAAGATGGAAAATTAGCGGTTGAACCTAAGGAGCCAATTAAAACTAATCTCTTATTTAAGGGCTGGTATCAAGAAGAAACATTTGAGAATTATTTCTCTTTTTCTACGAAAATTACCAAAGATTATGATTTATACGCTAATTGGCAAAGTAAATATGATTTTACTGTTGCTTTACAAAGTGAAGGTAGATCAACATTAGAGAAAACTGGTGGCTGGTTAGATTTAGGCGATTATAAAAGTGAAATCCATCTTACTGAAGGATTAGCAGGTAAATATGATTTATGCGCTAGTAAGGACTATTACGAAGTAAGTGTTAATGGGCAAGTGATTGATACTTTTTCAATTGATAAGGTTGAGTATTCTCCTAATGAGTACTATGTTGTCATAACAATCCCTAAAGAATACTTAGGAGAAAATGTTGTTATTAAGAGTATTCCGTATTGTCATTATTTAACATTTACTGGCGAAACTGATGAATCAAAGATTTACTATTACTATCCTAAATCTGCTCCTTCTTTACCAATAGATATTGAGTATTGTACCGATTTAAATGAACAAAATTGGCAGGATTGGGCGGATGGAAAAGAAAACGCAATAACTTTAAAAGGTGATAAGAAAACCATATATGTAAAAAATACTCAAAACACACTATCTTCTTCAAGTACGGAATATGTTTCCTTTAGTACAGGAGTTGAAGGATCGCCTGGCGTATCCGCAGATGGCAACATTATGTCTTTAATTAATTTTAAACAACTAACAAGCCATTGTTTTTATTCTTTGTTTGAGAATTGTTATTCATTAACATCATCTCCGGTGTTGTCCGCAACTGTTTTGGCAGATAATTGTTATGCTCATTTGTTCTATAGTTGTTCATCTTTAGCTGAAGCGCCAAAATTGCCAGTTGACTCACCATATGGCTTTTGTTATGATGCTATGTTTTGTGAATGCGCTTCTTTAAAACGTGCTCCTTTAATAGCTTTTAAATTTTTTGCAGAAGATTCTTTTGGATTTCGTATATTTGGGAATTGTTCAACTCTTTCTTATATTAAAGTATGTTTTGAAGAACCAATGTTATCCAGTGATCCTGCCGAATATAGATTGATGGGTTGGGTTGCTGGCGTTGCCCCACAAGGAACGTTCGTGTGTCCTAAACTATGCGCTGATAAAGATACTTATAGTGATTTTAGTAATAAAACCATTCCAGTTGGTTGGACTATCGATAACGATATGTCTCATTAATAAATTTTTATCAATTTTCCATTATTAATAATTTGAGAAAATTATAGATTATTTGAGATTTTTATTAAAAATTACAGTTTTTTATAACTGTGGTGCCTTTCCGTTAGTCGGCACCAGATTTCTCAGTATTTATCGAATAAGTATGGAGATTTTACATATAAAATAAAAAATATTTTTGTGGGAACTTATTTTATAGGTTACTTTGCTCTTACTGATATATAATTAAATTATGAAAAAGTTAGTATTTATTATAACATTAATGGCAGTCTCGCTTTTAACTAACTGTGGCGGATCTAAACAAAGTGAATATCATACGATTACATTTCACTCGAATGGTGGAACAGAAATTCCGGTATTAAAAGTTAAAGATGGCAAATTAGCGGTTGAACCTAAGGAGCCAGCTAAAACTAATCTCTTATTTAAGGGCTGGTATCAAGAAGAAACATTTGAGAATTAT
>JAKSVA010000027.1 GCA_024408435.1 Bacilli bacterium | reverse complement strand
ATAATCTCCTTTATTCACTAAAAAATATTATAAAACAGATAGATTATTTATCAACCATAAAATATTCTATTTTAACCAAAGGCGAATAACCCGAATATCAAAATCATAATCACCAGTTGTGCGACCTTCACTTTCATCGCGATAATATCTTAAGAATATTCTTTCCGATTCGGTCGTAGTTTCACGATGAAATTTAAAATCATATGTCGATTCAATTCGATAATCCATTGAAAAATCTAATAAATTAATGTGATCTTTGTAACATCTAATTGTCCCTTTTGGTCCTAAACCCTTAGAATCTAGTATTTTCCAAGTTTTATCGGAATAGATAAAGAAATGGTCTTGATCCTTTTTAAATTCTTCTGATTCGGCTATTTGTTTTTTACTTCCATCGTAGTAACGATGCCAATGCTCACAATAATTAGACACCCATTCATACTCACCCACCCAATCATTAATGTTTCCATCCTCTTTCTTTTCACAACTAAAAATGCCGAAAGAACATGGTAAAAGAAAAGGGATTAAAATCAGTTTTAATTTCATAAATTAACCTTAATTTGATAAGTAAAGGAATCTGGCCATCCATTAGCAATAAACGCTTTCATTGCTTCTTTATTATCGCCAAACGCTTCGTTACAAATAACAGTAGCATTAGTTTTTGCTTCGTTAAACGCATTACAACATTCAGGAATATTTTCAACACTTGTATATCTACTCGCATCAACGCTTTCTAAGTTAGTGCATCTACCAAAAGCGTTCTCATAAATACCCGTAAGCGTAATCGGTAAACCAATTGATTTTATACCCAAACATTGATAAAAAGTGCCATCATGTATTTTCTTAATTTTAGTATTTTCTAAATTAGTAATTTTTACATTGTGGCAAAAATTAAATGCATTAGGGCCAATACAATCAACTGTGCTTGGTATTTTAATTTCATTGCTAATTTTTGTTGACATGTAAAAAGCTTCTTCACCGATGGTGGTTAATGAGTTGTTATCATTTAAATTTAAAGTTTCTAAATCGGAACAATTATAAAACGCACGTTTGCCAATAGTAGTTAGTGACTTTGGTAAGTCTAATGTAGACATCTTACCTAATTTAAGCCCTTCTTCACCGATATAATATAAATGCGTTGCTTTTATATCAAATTGATCGAGTTTGGTAAATAAGCTGAATGGTGAATAAATAATTGAATTTACATGCATCCCGTCAATTTTATCGGGAATTGTAATTGATGTAAGCAAATCGTAGCCGTTTTTATCGTAATAACTACAAATTGCTAAATATTCTTCTTGTTCTTGTTGTTGAATTAAATAACCAAAGTAATTATTTTTATTGCTTTCATCTTCCGCAAGACCCATACGATTAATATTCTCTACTACTCGATAATTATCAGGATTCCAATTATCACTCCAGTCAGTGGTTGATATACCAGTTTGTGTATAGATTAAGCAAACATCATTCGATACATCACGCAAATTATCGAATGCAGATATACCAACATGCTTAACGTTTTTACTAACAAAGACGGAATTGGCGTAAGTACAACCTTTAAAAGCATTATCTGGTAAATCAGTAATTGTGCTCGCTAATGTAATACTCCTAATCGCTAGATTAGCTTTGCCATATACTTCTTTTTCATCCGCAAAAGAAATTGAGGTAATATTACCAAAAATTTTAACTAAATAAGTTTGACTCTCTAAAGCGGGATAAGTATGAGTATTTAGTTGATTACGCACTCCATCACCCCAATCAACTTCTTTCAAGTGACCAGTATAATGAAATTCACAATGATCAACATTTTTCTTTTGCAATGTCATTAAAATGACTGAACTCATAACGCATGATTCTTCAGTATCATAGATAGCGGTATAAGTCGTGTCAACAGTTAGAGGCGCTAAAGGTTTATCCCACGATTTAAATAAATATCCGTATTCTTCGCTATGACCTTCTTTATAAACAATTTCGTATTTATACGAAGGCGTCTCACCTATTTTATATGTCTCTTTAATTGGCGTAGTTCCATTATCTAAATTCCAAGTAACCTCCACCGTGTCAGTTGGTGTTGGTTCAGGTGGATCAGGATCAGGCTGCGGTTGAGGGTCATTATTAGAACACGAAAAAACCGATAATAAGAGAATTGGAATAAACAACCAACTTTTTCTCATAATAACACTTTTATTATATAAGGGTCTATTTACCTTTTCTACTGCTATTTATCTATATAACTTGTTATATAAAGAAAGCGCCAAATGGCGCTCTCTTAATTAATAACTTTAACGATTAGAAGCAGAAGGCAGGTGCCACATAAACTTCACTGCGAGCGGGTGAAGAAGATTTTTCTCCACTTGCTTTAATCGTAAATATTTGTGCATTTTTAAGGTTAGCTGGCGAACGCACCCAATAGTTAACTGGATTAGTACCATCAGTTTTCACTAATGAACCACCATTTTTATAATAAGCGTAAGGATTTCCATCTGGTTTTCCAGCATTACCACATGGCGTTTCTTGAGTAAAATCAGCTCCAGAAACCGATGCATCTAATCCCATTTCTTTCAGAGAAAGTGGGAATAAATAGTTATCAGATTTAACCATTTCCGCTTGTGCCGCTTCAGTAGTAGCATAAGAACCTGCAATTGTGCACTTATTAACGCTATTAACATATGACTTAAATGGTAAAGCATTATAAAGCTCTGTATTTAAATATTCATAAAGTTCAGATTGATAACTTATTCCTTTTTTATAGCAATAAGTGCTATAAATTTTTCCTGAAACTGATTTACTGAATCTTTGTTTTGATATACAAGATGTAAATTCAAAAGTAATACCAGCTTTATTGCCATAGAGGTAATTTTCATCGCGACCAAAATCAATAATACGAACACGGTATGTATCACCAGTACCATCATTTAAACTAAATGGAACTGATTCTTCACCGATATCAAATAGATGTTGACCATAACCCAAGTTAGCTGCTACTTCAACCGAGGCCCAATCACCTTTTGCTGAATAGAATTCCAATAATTGAACATTGCTTGCTTTAGCAGCGATATGAACTGTTTCGTATGCCGAATTAATCAAACTATCAGCGATTGTTAATTTACCAAGATTATATGTCACTCCTTTATCTTTATTTGGAATTAGCCAATTGTTAGGATCTTTCTTATCGCCTATGCGTACCCGAATGCTATCGGCTGTTGGGGCAGTAAACCCAGGATCCATCATTAATATCCATGTATAATCGCCAGTAAGCGGTGCGGTTTTTTCTTCTGGTTCCATAATTCCGCCTAAGTAGAAACTTACAGGTGCAACCTCTGGTTTTTCTTCTATCGCTTTTCCACTTGCAATAATGTTCCCATCAACCTTTTTACCTGAAATCGTAACAGTGGCGTTATCGGTTCCTTCGCCAGCAATTGTATAATCACCAGCAGTTTTTAATAGTATGCTATTGCCGACTCTAATATCAAAAGAACTAGGTATTTTGTAAGAACCATCTGCTGACACAGTAAATGAATATTCTTCGCCTTTCACAGGAGATTCCGTATTTGGAGTAATGGTAAGATGTTGTGTTTTTTCACTATCCACAGAAAAATCATAAGTCGGTTGATATGTCTCTGCAGTGATTACTACGTTACCAGTAATAACCACTACGCCAGCAAACTTTGCAGGAATAGTAAGTTTGCCATTTGTATCACTATGTTTAACATATGTGCAGCAATCAGTGAGATTGTAATGATCTTTACCATTTTTATCATGACAGATGACTGATAAACCATCACCAAGTTTATCTGGTATAGATAATTTTTCTTGTTGTTCAACTAAATGGATATTGGTTTCAAAAGAGCCGCCAACCGCAGCAGTATCACGATCAATAATAAGATTTTTATCACTATCGTCACTGAGTGAAACGCTGATTGGATCTGCTTTAGCTTCTGTATATATTTCAATGTCGCCTTTAATGCTACTAGATGGAATATGTAGATGAGCCACAGCCTCACTTTCGTATGTATAAGAATACTGTTCAGGAGATAATTCTTCACCATTAGTGCGCACTTCGTAAACAGTTGTAGGAACCATACAATATTCAGCAAAATCGCTCTTTACAGTAATGTCAGCATCAAAATCTTCGTTTGACAAAGCAATACTTTTGTTAATACTTAACGCTTCAGTCATCATTAAACTGACATCGTATTCTTTAACAACAGGAGTCGGCTCTGGTTGATTACCGCCACCGCATGCAACTAAAGTTATTCCAGCAATTACAGCTGAGACAAAGCAGAATTTTTTCTTCATAGTTAACCTCACGACCTTATATATTATATAGGGAAAAGCTAAATTAAATGCAAGAAAAAATTATTAAGGAAAGATAATTTGTAAAAATTAAATCTCGCTTAAATCATAAAATTGACACTTGACAGAATTTTCCGTAATGGTCACAATTGCGTAGCTCGCCCAACTGTCACGTGGATAAGCAATTGCGCCTGGATTAATCACACGGACTCCATCAACCATTTCGTTCTTTTTAATATGAGTGTGACCACATAAATAAATTTTGAAGTTATGCCGTTTTAAAGTTGGAATACTAGTTTGATAAAACGGAATGTGTTCACAATAAATTTTCCCATAGGGAGAATTTAATTCTAAAAACTTTGGAAACTTTGAAGAATAAAAATCACAATTACCCTTGACCGCAATAAACGGACGAATACTTTCATCATTTGATTGCGAATCACCTAAATGAACATAACAATCACAATCATTATGTTTACTAGCAATCTTTCTTAATGATTCATCATCACCATGTGAATCACTTACTAACAATATTTTCATTAACGTCTAAACGCATTCTTAAAACGCGTGAACCAGGTATCATTACCTTCTTCCTTCTTAAATTCATTAAGAAGTTCTCGTTGTTTTTTATTTAATTTATCCGGTGTCTTAATCTCAAGATGAACATATTGATCACCTGGATCGTTACTCCGCATATCCTTAACGCCTTTATCTTTTAGTTTAAAGATTTGGTTTGGTTGAGTGCCAGATGGAATCTTTAATGTCACACTTCCATAAACAGTTGGAACATCAACTTCACAACCTAAACTGGCATCAATAAAAGAAAGCGGAATGGTTAAATGAATATCATTTCCATCACGTTTAAAGCTCCGATGGGATTCCACTAATACTTCTAAGTATAAGTCACCATTTGGGCCACCATTATTACCACGGCTTCCTTTACCCGCTAAACGGATTTGTTGGCCATGATTAATGCCAGCGGGAATCTTGACATCAAAACTTTTCTTAATTTTGTTATAACCACGACCATTACAATCAGGACAACGCGAATTAATAATTTTTCCTTTACCACCACAAAGCGGACACGTTTCTTGTGATTGCATTACACCAAAGAAAGTATTTCTTTGTCCCATCACATAACCTGTACCACCACATTGTGAGCAAGTTGAAGTTGTGCCACCTTCACCATGACATGATTTACACATTTCATCATAAGTGAGATTAAGGGTAATGCTTTTACCATTAATCGCATCCATGAACGGAATTTTAATCCGCATGACTTGATCTTCGCCACGCGTTGGTCCACGGCGAGAGGAACGACGACGAGTGGAACCGCCAAAGAAACTTCCGAATATGTCATCAAGGTTAATATCACCAAAACCCGCTCCAGAGAAACCTTGTCCACCAAAGCCGCCTTGATTCATGCCTTGTTCAAAAGCAGCATGACCAAATTGGTCATATGTCGCTCGTTTATTATCATCATAAAGAACGTCGTAAGCTTCTTGGACTTCTTTAAATTTTGCTTCCGCTCCTGGCTCTTTATTAATATCAGGATGATATTTTTTTGCTAGTTTACGGTACGCGGATTTAATTTCGTCCTTGCTGGCGCCTTTACTAATACCTAATGTTTCGTAATAATCTTTTTTGTTTGCCATAAATAATTAATAGGCGTAGGGAGAAAACTCCCTACACCCATTTTACTCGTTAATTTTTATCGGTAAAGTCGGCATCTACCACATCATCTTTCTTTTTCTTTTCACCTGGCTTAGCATCATCGCTAGTCGGATTAGCTGAGGCGGTTGGATCACCATTACCTGCTTGCGCACTGGCCATCATTTGCGCGGCTTGTTCTAACTCATTAATGCGATTACGAAGTGTTTCCATATCGTTTTTATTAATCGCTTCTTTGAGTTCATCACGGAGTTTTTCCGTTTGCGCTTTTTGTTCAGGCGTAATCTTATCGCCCTTTTCTTGTAAGCTTTGTTCAATACTATTAAGGTATTGTTCGGCTTTATTTTTAAGTTCGACATCCGCCTTTCTCTTTTCATCGGCTTCTTTATTCTCTTCGGCTTCTCTTACCATGCGGTCGATATCTTCCTTACTTAAACCAGAAGAGTTCTTAATCTCAATACTTTGTTCTTTTTGGGTATCAAGATCTTTAGCCTTAACGTTAACGATACCGTTAACATCAATACTAAAGGTAACTTCAATCCGTGGTTCACCACGACGCGCTGGTTTAATGCCAGTGAGTTGGAAGTGACCTAAGAGTTTGTTATCATGCGCCATTGGGCGTTCGCCTTGATAAACCATAATATCAACGGCTGGTTGATTATCCGCTGCAGTTGAGAAGATTTGGCTCTTCGTGGTCGGGATTGTTGTATTTCTTGTGATTAACGGAGTTAAGACACCACCTAAGGTTTCAATACCTAAGGTAAGTGGCGTAACGTCAAGTAAGACAACATCTTTTACATCACCACTAATGACACCGCCTTGAATCGCGGCACCAATACTCACTGCTTCATCAGGGTTAACTGATAAGTTAAGAGTTTTACCTAATAATCTTTTTACTAATTCTTGCACAGCAGGCATTCTAATTGAGCCACCAATTAGTAAGACTTCATCGATTTGGTTCGCATTTAATTTGGCATCTTTAAGAGCATTCTTAACTGGAATCTCACAACGCGCTAATAGATGTTTTGTTAAATCTTGAAATTTAGCTCTACTTAATTTAGCTTCGTAGTTAATTGGACCAGTCTTACCCATACCAATGAATGGTAAGGAGATTGTCGTCTCTAAACTACTAGAAAGTTCAATCTTAGCTTTTTCAGCCGCGTCAAGGAATCTTTGCATTGCCATTTTATCATTTAGATCAACGCCTTTTTCAATCTTAATTTGGGCGCGAATATAATCCGCGATGACTTTATCCCAGTCATCACCACCGAGATGGTTATCTCCACTAGTGGAGATAACTTCAAAGGTGCCGTCACCAATATCAAGAATGGAAACGTCGAACGTTCCACCACCTAAGTCGAAGACAAGGATTTTTCCTGACTTCTTACTTTCCATACCATAGCTAAGGGCAGCGGCGGTTGGTTCGTTAATAATACGCGCAACTTCTAGACCCGCAATCTTACCAGCGTCTTTAGTCGCTTGACGTTGGGCGTCATTAAAGTAAGCCGGGACAGTAATAACTGCTTTACTTACTCTTTTACCAATGCTCTTTTCCGCATAGTCTTTCATGTACGCTAAAACTTTCGCACTAATTTCTTGGGGCGTAAAATCTTTCTTTAACGCATTAATGTGCACTTTATCGGTTGTGCCCATTTTCCGTTTAATGCTAGAGACAGTATCACTATTAGTGATGGCTTGTCTTTTTGCCGCATTACCAATAATTTCTTCACCATCTGGTTTAAATGCAACAACACTTGGCGTTGTATTTGTGCCTTCGGGATTTGGGATGACTTTTACCTTACCATCCGCTTGTAAGTAACTCACAACTGAGTTAGTGGTACCTAAGTCGATACCAATGATAATTTCTTTTGCCATAATTATTTATCCTCCTAAATTATGCTTGTTTTTCTTGGTTATCTCCGTTTTCCTTCGGCGTTTCTTTTTTATTGGTGCTAACGACCACCATGGCGGGTCGCACTAAATGTTCTTTTAGTGAATAACCTTTCATATTAACTTTGGTGACGAGATTTGGTTCTCCTTCTTGATAGATAGTTTCGATTGCTTCCATCGTTCTCTCGTCATACTTATCACCAATTTTAGGTGATATTTCCTTTACTCCTTCATCTTCTAATACCTTAAGTAAGTTATTGTAGATATAGGTGAAGCCCACTAAATAATTCTTGAGTTCTTCACTTGGAGTAGGATTAGCTAATGCTAAGTGGAAGCCATCCATTATCGGTAAGAGATTAGCGATAAATCCTTCGGCACGATATTTGAGTGCTTCCCGATGATCCTTCTCAATTGACTTGCGGAGATTTTCCGTATCCGCATACGCTTTATAGTAAGCGTTTTTCCATTGATTATTATCCGCGGTTAATTTATTAATCTCTTCTTTCAATTTATTGACTTCGTTTTGGAGACTTTCGCTTAGCTTCGCTTCCTTTTTCATTTCTTTCTTGCTGAGCTTTTCTTCGTTCATCATTATTACCTCCTATCATTTTAAAATGCTCGTTTAACGTTTTCGCGACATAGTCAAGTAGACTAACGGCTTTATCATAATCCATCCGAGTTGGGCCTAAGAGGGAGATGGTCCCTTCATTATCCTTCCCGAGTGATATAGAAGCCGAAACAACCGACATGTCATTACTTTTATCTTTATCTGCGATATGGACACTAACGTTATCGTTAACATTTTTGCCTACCTTCATGATTTCTTGCTTTAAGCGATTTGGATTATCAAATAATTCAATTACTTTCTTTAAACGCGCAGCGTCGTTTTTAAATTCTGGTTGATTAAGTAATTCATCTTTATTAAAGATTTCTAAACGGTCACTCGCAAAGCGTAAGAACGTTTCAAGTAACGCTTGATAAATCACATCATGATCAATCACGTAATCACTTAAGATTGGTTTAATTGCTTCCATCTTTGGGACAAGTTCAGAAATGCTTGTTCCTTTTAAACGGTCATTAAGTAATTTTACACAACTAGTGATGTCATCAACACTTACTTTATCTTCAAAAACAAAGGTCCGATTTTCTACGTAGCCCTTATCGGTAACTAAAATCGCCGTTGCGCTGTTAGATGAAATAGGCACAATTTGAATATTCACTAAATGTTCATCATGACTATCATTAGAAGAGATAACGCTAACAAGGTTAGTCATCTTTGCTAAGATTTCGCAGCTTTCTTTAATCACATTTTCTACCGATGCCACTTTCTTATCCATCACGGTTTGTAAGCGCATCTTGATTTCATCATTAATATTATTCTCTCTTAAATGCGCTAAATAATATTCATAACCTTTCTTAGAAGGGATACGCCCAGATGAAGTATGCGTCTTTTCAAGTAAACCTTCTTTTTCAAGCTCGTTCATCTCGGCGCGAATAGTTGCACTAGAAAAATCTAGACCATATTGATCAATGAGCGTTTTACTCGCTACTGGTTCAGCTGTCCGAATGAAGTGCTGAACGATTAACTTTAAGATTTCTTCTTTTCTTGTCATATTTTGGCAGTCCTTCTTTTTAAGTGCCAACAACATTATAGGCAACTAATTTAGCACTGTCAAATAAAAAGTGCCAAAATTTTTAAAATAAAAAAATTACTCAGGGAGTAAAAAGTTAACAAAAAATCTTAAATTATTGATTATTTTCGCTATTTTCGGG
>JAKSVA010000026.1 GCA_024408435.1 Bacilli bacterium | reverse complement strand
CCCAAGATTTGTCCAAGACGAAATTATTAAAAAAAGTGGCATGAGTCCTCGCTAAGCAAAAGTTACTTATCTACTTTAACAATTTAAAGAATTCGCTCATCTATGAGCGTTTTCTTTTTTATTTAAAAAACTTAGTTATCTATTCTTTCAATTTTTTGATTTGTATAGTAAAATCAAAGTTGATTTTAGTCGCTATCATATGAAAAAAGTTCGACATAAAATTTTTATCGAATATATTAAGGATAAGTTTCGGTCACGGAAACATGTTTTAAAAAAGCGGAATAAAGCGCTTCACGATATTATTAAATATGCGTTTGAAAATTCTAAATATTATCATGATTCTTTTTCTAAAGTTGGGTTAACGCTTGAAAATGTTGATACTTTTCCGCTTGAAAAACTTCCTTTTACAAATAAAAAACTCTTATTAGATAATTATGATGATTTCCTTACCGATAAAAATTTATCATTTGATAAAATAGTTAATCATCAAGATCAGATTGATCCTAAATATCATATCGTTCGTTCATCAGGAAGCAGTCAAAAAGTTGGTTATTTTGTTTATACTGATAAAGCATGGAACAAACTAATTGTTGGTACCATGCGCGAATTTATCAAATCAGTTGGTATTTTTAAAGCCATTAAGATGGCTTTTAAGAAAACTCGGATTTTGTATGTGGCAATCACAAAAGGTCAACACGGTGGTTCTTTATTATTTACTTCGTGTACCGATCAATTAAATTTTGAAATTAAATTGTTAGATGTTAATAGTCCTTTCCAAGAATTAATTGATACCGTTAAAGAATTTAAACCTGTTTATTTGGCTGGTTATCCCACAGCGATTTGTTTACTAACAAAAGAAATTATCAAAGATCCTAATATAAGTATGAAAATAAAAGGTATTATTTCTTGTGGTGAAGCTTTGCCAAAAACAAAGCGTGATTATTTAAGAAGTGTCTATCATTGTCCGATTTTAAATTTATATGACGCAAGCGAATCGCTTTTAATTGGTAGTGAGACTGGCAATAGTTTTTATTTATTTGATGATTATAATTACGTTGAGGTAATTGATAATCAATTATATATCACTAATTTATATAACTATGTTCAACCATTAATTCGTTATAAAATGAGTGATTATGTAAAGCTTATTTATGATAAGAAAGCCAAATACACTAAATGCCAAATTGGTACGGGTCGGGAAGAAGATATTTTATGGTTTACTAACCAAGACGGGACTAAAGAATATTTACATCCATTAATGTTTGAAGATTTTTGTCATCAAGGGTTGCTCGATTATCAATTAGTGCAGGATAAAGCTGATCATTTTACTTTGAAGTATGTCACTAGTAAGAGCGCTGACCAAAAATCAATTACGGCATTTCTTGATAAAGAAGTTAAGGCTATTTTAGATGAACATAAACTATCGTTTATTTCCTTTAGCACTGAGCATGTGAATAAAATTCTACCTGATAGTCGAACCGGGAAAAAGCGTTTAACAGTAGGGCTACAATAAGATGTATCGTTTGATTGAAAAAAAAGAAATTAAAGCAGCCGCAAAATTAATGGCGGATGCTTTTCTTGATTATCCACTTTATCAAGTTCTTTTTCCTAACGAAAAAAAGATGAAAAAAGGTATTTATTATTTTTGTTGGTATCGGATATATGCTCGAAGAGAATATACCCGTGTTTCACCTGATTTTACAAAATTATTTTCACTTAAAACTCCGAACGACAAAGAAAAAAAGTCATTTGGTTTATTGTTTAATCCAAAATTCTTTTTTGGCATTCTTAGTTCACTTAGTTGTTTTTCACTTAAAAGATTAAAGGAATTTTCTCAGTTAGAAGAAAAATACCAAAGCCAATTTTATGATCCAAGTAAGGATAATTACTTGCAAGTAATTTGTATTGACAAGCATGCGCGAAGCGGCATTGATGAAGTAACTAATTTATTAAAAGAAGTAGGTACTTTCCTAGGCGGAAGAAACACTTATTTTGAAACGCACACTAAATTACACGAAAAATTATATAAACTCTTTGGTGCACAAACACTAGCAAAAGAAGACTTTCATGGTTGTAGTCATATTGTCATGAAAATGCTTAATTAATAATTTTTTGAATTATTAATGTTATTTGTTAAAATGTAGTTAAGTTAAATTATGTTTAAGGGATTAAATTTAACCGGAACATATCGCGGTGACATTATTCCAAAACGCACTAAATGGACTTATTCTATTTCTGGTTGCTTTCGTGATGCTTCTTACACCTTAATCGCTGTCTTTTTACTTTTATTTATTCAAGAATATGGCGTCATTGCCGATGACTTTCCTGCCATGTTTGGTGTGATTTCAGCGTTATTAATTGCGTTTAGAGTCTTTGATGGCTTCAACGATCCAATCATGGGTGTTATCATCGAAAAAGTTCATTTTAAAACTGGTAAATATAAACCATGGATTTTTATTGGTAGCTTTATTTCCGCCCTTACTTATCTTGCCTTATTTTGTGGTCCAGTTGCTTTTTCTTGGTGTCGTGGTTGGGCTTATGTTGGTTGGTTTGCGGTGTTTTATTTATTGTGGGATGTTGGCTATACCATGAACGATATTGCTTATTGGAGCATGCTTCCAAGCATGTCGAGTAAAGAACAAGAACGCGCGAAGGTTACTTCTATTGTATTAATTTTTTGTAACATTGGTGAATTTGCAGTATCCGCAACTATTCCATTTTTAACCCAAACAACCGTATTTGGTCGTAATGGCTACTGGGGAGCTTGTATTGTTATCACTAGCTTATTTTTAATTAGCCAAGCTTGCATTTATTTCTTATGTACTGAGCGTGAACGAGGAGCGTTAGATAAAAACGCCCAAGAGCAAGTAAGTTTTAAAGATTTGTTTAGAGTACTTCGTGATAATTCACAAGCTCGCACAATGATTTTTGTGGTTATTTTTTATCAAATCGCCATTAACGTGCAAAATGGTTTGATGACAAACCTTCTTTATATCACTGTTGGTTATAATTCAGGAAAAGCGCTTCAATCAATTATTACAATTGTTAATACAGTTGCTGTTTTAATTGCACCAATTTTTGTTCCACTTTTAATTAAAAAGTTTTCGCTTCGTAAAGTATTTAATGTCAGTTTAATTGCGATGTTTGCTTCGCGAATTGTCTTCTTCTTTTATGATATGCCGTTTGGTTCATTCATTACCGCACCATCTCCGATGGTGGACTCTCAATTAAATGTTTGGTTTGCCGCTTGTTTTAGTATCATTTCGATACTGATGGTTGTAACCCAAACTTTAGTTTATAATGCCGTTCTTATTATGATGAGTAATACCATTGAATATAACGAATATAAATTTGGGAAACGCCAAGAAGCGGTTATTTTCTCGCTTCGTCCTTTTTCAACGAAGATTGCCTCTTCGCTTAATCAAGGAGTAACTTATTCTGCTTTAATGGCCACTAATGTAGCAGCGATTATGAGTCAGATTAGTCAGATTAATGATGATCCTTCTATCAAGGATAAAGAAAGCGCAATTAATGAAGTGCTCACAACCGTTACTAACGGACAAGTGTGGGGCCTTAAACTTTTTATGGTAATTATTCCACTAGTCTTTATGGCGCTTAGTTACTGGATTGTAAGAAGATATTACATCATCGACGAACCAATGTATGAAAAAATGTGTAAGGAAATTAGAGATCGTAACGATAAGAAAGTTAAAAAACCTAGGGCGATAAAAAAATGAATGTAGTTGGAATTGATGTTGGTGGGACTTCTATTAAAATCGGGGTTGTAAATCAAAAAGGCCGAATTTTAAAAAAAGTATCAGTCGCAATTAATCCGAAAGAACCTGGTTTAACTGCTTTATCAAGATTAGCGAAAACTATTAATAGTTTTAAAAAAACTTATCACGTAAAAGGCGTGGGGATTGGTGTTCCAGGGATTTTAGATTTAAGTCGTGGCGAAGTTCTATTCTCTTCCACAACTCTTAATTCATGGCATAGCATCAATATTGTTAAAACGTTAACAAATCTTACTCATTTAAAGGTCGTACTTAATAATGACGCAAACGTTGCTACTTTAGCCGAAGCCCATTTTGGTAAATATAAAAATAAAGAGACTTTAATTTTATTAACTCTTGGCACGGGAGTAGGCGGTGGAATTATTTCGCGGCGAAAATTATTTATGGGTAATAAAGGACAAGGTGCTGAATTAGGTCATATTTCAATTGATATCCACGGGCGTCGTTGCGGTTGCGGGCGTCATGGTTGTCTAGAAGCCTATGCGAGCGCCACAGCTTTAATTAACGATACGAAAAAAATATTAAAAAAATATCCTAATTCCCTGCTTAAAAACAAAAAATTAAATGGGAAAATTATTTGGGATGCATATCGGAAGAAAGATTTAGCAGCCTCAATTGTAATTCGTAATTACATTTATTATTTAGGCGAAGGCATTTTAAATTATTGTATTATCTTCCGCCCGGATGTTATTTTACTTACAGGCGGAATCGCCAACGCGGGAAATTTATTGCTTAAACCGCTTCGTGAATACGTGAAGAAAAATCATGACGGAATCAGCGGAACCGCACCGGTTTTGTTAGATTTTGCTTCTTTAAAATATGATAGTGGCATTATCGGCGCCGCTAGTTTAGTTTTATAAATTATTTATGTAGATAAATTAACTTACCGTTTTCTAAACGGCTAGTTTCAGCAGCAAATGCCATTAAGTGACTTTCAATCGATGAAGCTAATGTCGTTGCGGCGTTATTTTTATCAACAATTATATCGTACAGCGCTTTAACTAAACCGACATCGCCTCCACCGTGAGAGAAAGCATCTTTTTTCATAATTTCGTCAAAAGTTTTTCTAATCTCTTTTTCGCCAAAGCGCTTAATGAGTATTTCTCTTTTTTCTTCATCTAAATCAATTTCGCCATAGGTACCATGGAATTTATAAATTCGCCCTGATTTGCCTGTAAAGGCAGTCATACATAAATTAGCGGTAATCCCATTTTCAAATGTCATAATCGTTTGTTGATGATCAACGACATCGTTTTGACAAGTAAAAACACACTTCCCGTAATCATTATTTTCGTAAGCTTTTTTGATGTTTCTTTCATTTAATGGGTAAGTGGTGCAAGTGACATTAAACGGCCAAGCATTTTTTGGTGATCCTCTCTCTTTCCATAATTTGAGATAAATATTTTTTGCGCTATAAGCACAACTATCAATATATTTACAAGTTTGGCAACGATTACTTGCGCCTTTTGGCTGGTGTTTCTTGTTAAAGAAATCAAGTGCGCCCATTGACGATAAACATTTGCAGCGACTCTTAGCATAGAATTGTAATAAATCCATATCGTGACAACATTTTGCAAGAATCATTGGTGAAGTCTCTTTACTACTATGCCAATTACCACGGACAAAGGAATGAGCTTGATGCCAATAGACGACTTGTTCAAGCGCATCAATATCAATTAATTGACCAATGGTTCCTTTATCAATTAGTTTTGCTACTTCTAAGTAAGGAGGCGCGTAACGGAGAACATGACAGACGATTACCTTCTTTTTATATTTCTTTTGGGCATCTAATAAACGGAGACATTCTTTTTTGCTAGGAGTGATTGGTTTTTCAAGTAAAACATCATAACCAAGGCTCAACGCTTTAATCGCGTGACGAACGTGGTCTTGGTCTTGCGTAGCAATAACACAAAGATCGGCTAATTTCTTTTTAAAGAATTTATTTTCGTCTTTAAATAAAAGAGAATCTTTAATTTTAAGTTGTTCTTTTGCTAATTTTAAACGAACATCACGGTAGTCACAAACTGCGACAACTTGATATTTATTGCTTTGGCTCATTAATGTACCATAAGCATCAATTCCGCGGCTTCCAGCACCTAAAATCGCAACGGTTAATTTTTTCATATATCTTTTCTCCTTATTTTACTAATGATTTCATTTTAGCTAAATTTTTTTCCATTTCACTAACTAATTTTAATTGAGTACGGCAACGAATCAAATTATGATTGGAATATTTGATGTGAAAATATTTATCGCCGTTTAAGTAATCAGTTAAAAAACGCATCCCACATTCAATGGTCATAATAATGCTACTAATGGCTAGTGTTTCTTTTTCTTTCTTGGTAATATTTTTACCAAGTGTTTCCACAAAGCCTTTTAAAAATAATTTATAAAGATCGAAACGAAAATGAACTTTATTTAAATTCTTTTCGTCTTCACTAGCAGAATTACAACCAGAACGAATAGCGTCACCAAAGTCATAGCATAATGATCCAGGCATAATGGTATCTAAGTCAATGACCGCAACTGGAAGATGAGTTTTTTGATCAAACAAAACATTGTTTAATTTAGTGTCATTATGAGTAACACGAAGTGGTAACTCCTTCTTCTTTAACATTTTAATGATGATATCGTAGTAATGTTTTCTTGCATTAATGAAATTGATTTCCTTTTTACAAGTGCGCTTCCGTTTTTTATTATCTTGTCTTACGGCTTTAAGAAAATCATTATAACGTTTTTGGGTATTATGAAAGTTAGGAATAATCTCGTATAATTGATTGGCGTTAAATCGATTAAGAAAACGATAAAAATTAGCGAACGCAATTGCCCCGTGATAAAAATCGGATGGATTTTTCACTATTTGTAAAGTAATGGTGTGATCAATATATTTAAGAATACGGATGTATTTATTTTGGTATTTTAAATACGATTGATGGTTTTTTGTAAAAATAACATTAATCGTTTCACGGTCAGGATTACCTTTTTCTTTCTTGATTTGTTGTTGGCAGTATTCACTAACTTTTACATAATTACTCATCAAATGACTAACGGAAGGAAAAACGTGATTATTAATAACTTGTAAGATATAGCCAGTTTCTTGTGCTTGATTAGTTAAGGTAAGTAGGAAAGTAAAATTAATATGGCCTTCGCCATAAGGCACAAAGGATTTTATTTTACCTTTTAAGGGATATTTAGCTAAAATTGCTTTAGCATCTTGAATAGTTAAAACTGCCATTTTTAAAATCGATAGATAAAGTAACCTACTCCAAAACCAGCCTTGCCACCTTTCTTCAAATAGGATAAATATTTTTTTCTTAATGAAGTGTCAGCTTTTAACTTAGTTAAATCTGTTGTGTCAGCATCAAAGAGTCGCCACATCTCTTCTTCTTGGTGTGGGATTTCAATATTGGCGATGATATTAAATAATTGTGCAAAACGATAAATGTTTGAATCTTTGCCGGCAAATTCAATCGCTTTCTTGTGCATAAACCATGAATCACAACTAAATAAAATATAATCTTTGAAATACGGTTTAAAGAATTTCTTTGCCCGGGCAATTGATTTCTTTACTTCTTTAATATCTAATCGCTCGCCATTTCGTGGAATATGAACATTAAGGCAAGGTTGCCCTTTCTTTAAAGTCACATGTTTATCGTGATAATCCATCATAAAGGTATAAATTTCAAACTGAAGACGTCCAAGCGAAAATAATTTTAGTCTAAAGAAAGTGCGATACCACGGAGTGACAAATAACCCCCATTTCTTTTTAACTAATTTACATTCAACGGCCTTATAACGTAAATCAGTCATTGTCTCAATAAATAGTTTATGGGGTAAATGATGTTTTTTATAAAGTGCTTCTAATTTTTCGCAAAGTAATAAGCAAAACATCAAATCGCCAATGTAATATTCAATGTGACGTTTTTTTAATAACTTTTGCCAAGTGGTAATTAATTTTCGAAAATCAATGTTTTCATCTTTATATAGTTTTAAAATTGAGTTAATTTCACTTGGCGTTAGTTTTTTATAAGTAGCAATAACTTCTTTTGAACATTCATTATTAAAGCCTAAATCTTTTAATATTTTATTTAGATACATAATTACTACACCCTTTTTCTCTTCTTAATTTCCGCGCACATTTTTCGATATTGATCATCGCTTAAATCATAAAACTTTGTTAATAAGAAGAGAGTTACGAGTAATAAAATAGCTGGAATAATTACACACCAAATACGCATTCCATAAATCATTCCTAAGTTATTAGATGAATCTATCATTAATTGCTCTAATTGTTTAGCGCCAACATCAGGATCAATATCGCCATGTCCGATTTCATCGTTAATTCGATTAATCTCACCTGAAACATTAATAAATCCAGTTGAGAATAACGCAGCATCGGTAATTAACATTTGAATGCTACTAGCCATTTTAGTGGCGAATGGTCTTAATGAGAAGATAACTGATTCTTTTCTTTGCCCAAAATGATATTCGTTATATTCAACGGTATTCTCCATAAATAGATAAATGACATTATAGGTACAACTATTAGCCACAAACATTACAAAGGTAATGATAAATAAGATGGTGGCATAAGCGGCACTATTCGCGTTAAGAGAAGGATCACCAAAATTAACTGATGGGGCTAATGAAGCACCATTTCCACCAATCGGTGAACCATAGATAAAGAACAAGAGATAAGAAATAACCATTGCCGAAATCGAAATTTTAAATACTTTCATTTTCGGCACTTTTTCTAAAATCCGTGGCATAAATAACATTGGAAGAACAATCGCCGCAATTTGGACAAATGAGAAATAACTCATTAAATCTTTACCAGCGCTATAGCCAACAGCAAGGTAGAAAACATTTTGTAGTAAGCCATTTAATGTAAATAAAGAAATAAACCAAATAAACATAACAATCGCCATGATTCTTACTAATTTATTCTTTACTAAGATATCAATCATATCTTTAAAGCGTGGTGGATCAGATTTTTTCTCCGCTTTTAAATCACGTTCGTGTTCATGACAGAAGAGGAACAAGGCACTTTGACCAATTACAAATAAGCCACCAATAATTAATGCGCCAATCCAATAAGCCTTTGTACCAAGGCCGCCATTAGCTTCAGGTTTAGCTAACATTGGAATTAATAAGGATACTAAGAATGAACCACCATTCTCGAATATCATTAATAAAGATGTAATCTTCGCCCGTTGTTGTTCATTGCTACTTAAACTCGGTAGCATTGAACAGAAGGCAATATCGTTCATTGTAAATGTCATGCCCCAAAGAAGATAAAAGACCGCAAACCAAACTACAAAGCCCCAACCATGGCACCAATCACAAAACGCTGGTGTTAAAAATAACGCTAGCACTACAATAGTATTCGTTAATGCTCCAACGAAGATCCATGGTTTATATTTGCCAGTTTTAAAATGAACCTTTTCTATAATAACACCCATGAATGGGTCATTAACGGCATCGAAAACTCGATAACCAATAATTAATCCAGAAATAACCGCAAACATTGCAGCGTATTGGCTAGGATCCTTGGATAAATAGCCAGCTTCTTGAATAAATGTTAGTAAAAATACTGACACCATAGCATACACGGCATCTCGTCCCAAACCACTAACGGTATAGATCCATTTTGTACGGCTAGGGATAATATCGCCTTGATAAGTATGGGAAATATTAAGCATAACTTTTATATCAATATAATTTTATCACATTGATAAAATATTTTTTAAAGTTGTTAGAAATCTTGTTAATTTGAATAAATAAATTGGTAAAATTTGTCTAAAAAAATGATTTTATTAAAAATTTTAATTGGCTAATTTATACGATAAAATCTAATAAATTAAGGAATATAAAAAAATATTTTAAAAAAACACTTGCAATATGTGTGCGTGGGTGTATTATATTATCACGCAGCCGAAAAGAATCGCCTACGGACAAGAACTGGTGGCTGGGTAGAAAGGATTCAAAGCTAGATGAGCGGTAGCGAGTCTAGACCTACCTATATATTATATATAAAGGTAAGAGCTAAGGGATGGCTTAGCAAAAACG
>JAKSVA010000025.1 GCA_024408435.1 Bacilli bacterium | reverse complement strand
CATCATAATGCATACTTCCTATTGGTAAAAATGAATATTTATTATTCATAAATTAATCTATAGTAATTATAAATTAAAATTATTTTTGCGGAATCTTTTTACTTGATAGTAGTGGATTAGCTTCGCTTTTTAAAATAATAGCATATTATTACTTGACTTTCTTTTTAGGCAAAGTAGCATTAGATTTGTTTAGATGAGAAAATTGTAAAAGGCCGTGTGGTTAAGGTAATGGAGGTATTGAAAAATGAGTAAGTTATTAAAATTATTTCCAGTTATCGGAGCATTATTTATGACAAGTTGTCATCTTCAAATTAATGAAGATCAAACGCCTATTAGTGTACCTCAAATTACAGCCAAAGCTGGCGATAAAAAAGTAGAAGCAAGACTAGAGTGGGCTACTGGCGCTAGATTAGACTTCGATTTCTATGAAGGACCTGATTGGGAAATTACTAGTGAGTATAAACCCGAATTAGAATCTATCTTATATCAAGATGTTAGCGGCATGTCTCCCAAAAGAATTGATATAACATTTAAAGAACCATTGAAAGCCGGTGAAATTAGTGGTGAGTTAAGTTTTCACTATCAAAATTGGGAATCTGGCGCTGCTGGTAATAAATCTGGTACTCTTACTATAAAAGTAGCATAGGACATATTTTATGAGACGAACCCAGAGGTGAACCCTATTTGTTTGACACAATAGTTATATCATTGCTTTAGATAAATAATTTTTTTAAAAAAAATTAACGAAAAAATTAATGATATTGACAATATGTTGTTACAACTATATTCTAATAAGTGTTAAAGAGATTATAAATTTATGAAAGAAAAAATGAAAATTTTTATTCCATTGATTCTATTAGGTGTCTCTATCACTTCTTATGGTTGCAACGCGGGTAATAAAGCCTTGCAACTTAAACGCGAGACTTACGCTGATAAAATATCAGCGACATCCATATTTACGGAAGCCGCTAATGCTAGTAAAGGGTATCAAATGAAGGATGGCGTTTTTCAACTTTTCAATAAAGGAACAGTAACTGCTAATCTTGGTATAAAACTCGCTTTTGATCGGTTTTATTTTTCTTTAGTTCATCCTTCAATAGGGGAGAAAAAAATTGATTGTCAAGATGTTAACGAATCAATTTCAAATAAAACCACGATTAATTGGAGCCTTAGTGATAACTATGCTAAATTTAGTGATGAAAGCCAAGGTACCGTATATGTTAAATATGATCAAGATCGTTGGTGGGAATGTTTTGAATCCAATAAGACACGGAAAGATATTACAGAGTTAGTTAGTTCTTATTCTGATATTCGTAACCTTATTTTTGACTTCACTACCCGGAGTTTAAGTGTAAAATTACCTGAACCTACTAATGAAGAAGAATTTGATACTGTTTATGGCATGGATATATCAGGTTTTATTGGAATAGATAATTTACGTTCATCTACTATAAATGCCGATAACAAACTAATGGCGCTTAATTGCTTATCGCCAATGAGCATTCTCTCTTATAAATTTGGGAAATATAACATTGGTCTTTTTATTGATATAGTAAATTTTGTTACCCCACTAGTGTTAGGGAAAGAACTATCGTATTTTAATGGAAGTATGGATTTATCGCAAAATGCTTATTGTGGAGAAATTGGTGTTAAAACTATTGATTTATCAAAAATACAAGAAATGTTTAATTCTAGCATCGCTCAATTAATCCTTTATTACTTATCCTCTTACCAAGGCATAACGCTTACCTTAAATAATGGTCGAGGAACAGCGGATTTTGACTTCTTTCTTAACTATAAAAACAATTTTATTCATCAAGAAGAAGTTTTATTTAACCTAGAAGATATTAATTTTAATTTATATGCTAAAAATGATTCGACAGGATTTAGCGTTCCTTTTATAGATGAATACAATGTGAGAGCGGTTGACGCATTTGAATTAGAATCAGAAGCGAAAAAAGTTAACCTTGATTTTCTTATGAATCAAGAAGTTACTGATACTTGTGAAGTTGACACAATTAATGTTAATGACTATACAGTGCAGCAATAATATCTTTAATTATCTTTTTTGAATAGATTAGCCAATTTTTCATCAATCATTTTGGCTATATTTGTGATTAACTCTTTTTCTGTTATTTGTGATAAGTAATCGGTTGTTATTAACCCTCCTGCTGGGGTGTCATAATCAAAGATGCAATTAATAGTAGTTGTGTTTAGCGTTTCGCCTTTTTGAGTTGTGGTTTTACTAGTGTAGCCTAAGCATCGATTATTATCAAAAGTAAGTGTGTATTCATTATGACCAGGTTTGATATCTATCATCTCTTCAGGGCGTACTATTTCTATGGATGAATAATATTTTGTGTTCGCTTTTAAAGATTGATTATTTTTTGATGATAATACACTTGTGCCATTAATTATAATACTCTCTTGGTAATAAGTTTTACTAATTTCACGGTACAAATTCACTTTATTTAATGAATCGATTATATTTAGAAAATAACAGCATGGATTTATGCCTGGAAATATTTGTTCATGAAAATACTCTTTAATTGTATCTTGATCACTATTAAACAAAGGAACGTCGACATAGTAATTATTGAAGTTATTAGTCGTTGTTATATGGTATAACGAATTATCAACAACAAGAACAAAACTTAAGTCAAAACTAAATCCGCCAAGGATCCTTGCATTAATTTTTGAATCGATTTGTTGATCAATATCATATTGGTGAAAAATCACATTGAACCCATTGACGTTAGACTCTCCAGTTTCAAGATTGGTCTCTGTTTTTGACTCTATGGTATACGATATTAAATGATGCGGTTGATGTTTAGAATAATAAGTCCCAATATTATTTATAATTTCTAACGCTCTTGTTTGATTAATATCTTCCCACTTTGATAAATTACAACCAGTTAAAAAGGTGGGAATAATTAACAATGGTATTAATTTATTTCGCATAAATCCACTCCTCTGGTACACATGCTGATTGGATGAAAATAGATAAGCTGCTTATTAAAATAATTGCAGTAATGCATAACACTAATGAATTAATTTTAATTTCTTTTTGTGTAGGCCGATAACGATATAACAAAATGATGGGGACTAATAAGATTACGCCATAGTGATAACCAAAATTATAAGCATTGTCTCTTATAATAAAGTAACAAGTTAAATTAGCGGCAAATAAGAGTGCAACAATACTAATAGCAATAATTTTATTACTTGTCATATGTTGTTTGGTTTTAAGATACTCATCATAAGCGACATTCGAATGTTTTTTAAACATAAGACGACTAACAAAATAAGAAACATATAAATAACTAACAATAAATAAATTAGCTGTCGCTAAATTAGGCGAAAATAATGAATTAATGTAGTAATTGTTATCTATGTTAATGGTGAGTTGAGTAATCACAAATGACGCAACTAAAATTGAAGCAGGAATTAAGCTTATTAATCCACTAATTATGGAAGTTTTAGCGTTCTTCTTAGATGCAATAAATAAGCACCAATACATAAGTAATGAGAAAAATAAAGGTAGAAAAATATTATCAGGCATGTTTGATGCGATAGATAAAGATGCCGAAGAATAGGAACCAGTAGAAGAGGTAAAGTAATGATAGCTTGATATATCAAATACATAATAGAATATCCCTAACGCTAATGAAATAGTTATAAGAGGCATAATCGAGTGTTTACCTTTTTTATTAACATAAACACAACCAAAAAATACTAAGAACATTAAACTAATGGCAAAAAGATTTTTACTAATAATATCAAATGTACCTATGTCATTTCCAAATGGATTAGCTTGTAGATAAAATTTAGCAGCGATATTTGTCAAGATGCCGGCTGCTATAGTTACTATCAAAATAAATGATTTTAATAGCGTAGAATTGAGCAAAGAAGGAGCTACTTTTATACATTCATTTTTAGTTTGCGCCTGGATTGGAGAGCTTTTCTTATTTTTTAAATTAGTATCAATCGCTACTACTTCTTGCGTTTTGTTTGGTTTATAGCGATAGATAAGAGATAACAAAATAACAACAAGTGTTAAAAGGATAAATGGTAAAGATACAAGTAATAAGGAAAGACCGGTTTTTAAATTATTAGATTGAAGATTGCTAGATTGTTTTAAATCGAGCAGCAAGTCATTAGCGTTTAAATAAGGTATGCCCAATCTAAGATCATATGTAGATATTAATAAAAGCTCGTTCATTATGTTCATACATTTTAAATAGCTAGCATTAGTTAAATCGTAAGCTATATCGTAATAAATGCTTCCGGGATAAAATAGATTTTCTATTGTGAATTCTACATTTTTATTAATTTTATAGTTCAATTTAGTTTTAACTTGTGCAACAGATAATTTTCCATTTATTATTTTGTATGGTCCGATAAAAGAAACTGTTAGTTTTTTAATTGGCACAAGCTCAATGTTAAAATTTCCACCGATTTCATTATCTATGCAACTAGCAGTTATATCGGTTCTCAACCAGTCGTTTAACTGGAAAGATGAAAACATATTGCTGTATTTTACATCACTATCATACTCATAAATTGCTATATCCGCTCTTTGCCTATCTTCATCTCTTGTGGCGGATAATGTGTGGTAACAACGATTGTGCTCATCAATTTTGACCGCACTTGCGACCCTATAATCTTCAACTTCTCTACCTGAAAAAGTTGGCATAGTTTTAAATACATCAGCAGTCGTCTTAAGGTTATCTGACCATCCTTCACGCGGATTAATATCATTCTTTTTAAGGAAATAAACGCCACAACTAGTCATAATAAGCGATAATAAACACACAACAGCTGCTACTGATTTAGTAGCCTTATGGGATAAAATGTTGTGTGGTTGATTAAAGTAATTAGTTGGTAAATGATAGCATTTAATAAAATCATTATATTTTTGTGCAGGGATATTGATTAAATTATGTTCAATTAACCATAAACGAAAAGATGACATTTGGAGCATCTTCGCCATTGTCTTTATTTCTATGTCTTGTTTTAAACGAAAAGACGATAATTTCATCGTGCTTATTATATCATTAGATATAAATAAATAATTTTTTTTAAAATTAGGAATCTTGGCAATATATCATTAATAACGATAAAGGAATTATGAATTTATATCTATAAAAGCGCTTTCATAGTAATAATCGTAGATTATTATTGCAAAGAGAAATTAAAAATAATAATATGTTTGCGTTGATCAATAGATCAACCGTATAAAACCCTAATTTGGTGGGTAGTCTCTACGCTAGGCCTAACCTAGCACTACGTGAATATAATATATATAAAGGTTATGTTCGCTAGAGGCTTCCAATACGGAAGCTTTTTAATTTTTTAGGAGGTAAACAAAATGAAAAAGCAATTATTCTTACTTAGCGCATTAGCGTTAACAGCATTAACTAGTTGTGGCGGAAGTTCCAATCGTTATGTTCCTGGAACAAAATTAAAAGTTGGTTTAATTTGTTTACACGATGAACAAACCACTTATGATAATAATTTTATTGATGGATTTAATAAGGCAGTGGAATATTGTAAGGGTAAGGGATGGATTGAGAGTTCTCAAATTGAAAGATCAATTGCAGAAAGCCAAGATTGCTTTGATGCAGCAACAAGATTAGTTAATCAAGGTTGTAACATCATCTTCTCCGATAGTTTTGGACATGATGCGTTTATGTTACAAGCTGCTCAAGAATATCCTAATGTTATTTTTAGTAGCGCTACAGGTGTTAAAGCGATTACTGGTGGTACTCAAAATTTCCACAATGCATTTGCTTCTATCTTTGAAGGGCGTTATTTAGCAGGCTTTATTGCTGGAAAATATTTAAAAGAAGTTAAGGGAATAAAAAAAGAGGATATTAAGGTTGGCTATGTCGGAGCTTTTGATTATGCTGAAGTTATTTCCGGTTATACATCTTGGTATTTAGGTTTAAAGAAAGTATTCCCAAAAGCTACGATGGAGGTTAAATACACATATTCATGGTATGACTATGATAAAGAGAATCAAGCCGCGAAAGATTTAATTAAAGATGGCTGTGAACTTATTTCTCAGCATGCTGATTCTATGGGCGCACCTGATGCTTGTAAAGAAGCAAATATTCCAAACGTAAGCTATAACATTGATACTTCAAAAGTAGATCCAAAATGTAAGGAAACGTATGTAGCGCATTCACGCATTAACTGGCAGCCATATTATCAAAATGTTATTGAAAACACATTTAATGGTCGTGTCATTGACGGAGAAATTAATCGTAATTTCACAGGTACATTTGGTGATGATTCTGTTCAATGCGAATATAACGAAAAATTATTTGAAAATTGCCCAACTGCAGTAAAAGATATTAACGATATGAAAACGGCTTTGCTTGATGGTAAACAATATGTTTTTGATACAAATGATTTTACTGTTGAAAAATTGCAAGATCACTATGCACCCGACTCAAAATTAAAACCTGTGAAGGGTCCAGATAAAGATTATGATACTGATACCAAACATCATTTGACGAGATATATGGCTGATACCACCGGTGATTATGTAAGAGACACAAATTTAGTTTTAGATTTAGGTGAACAGGTTACTTATGATTATCCAGTTATTGCTGAATCAGTTTATCGTAGTGCGCCATCTTTTGATTTCATCATCGATGGCATCGATGTTCCATTAATTGAATAATTTATTATATTTTCATAGTAACTTTCTAATAAGTTTTGTTAATTATGAAAGAAGCCATTCGATTTGAAAAGGTTACTAAAACGTTTGGCAAAGTTATTGCTAATCGTGATGTTTCTTTTTCAGTCGAAAAAGGCAAGATATACGCAATTTTAGGCGAAAACGGTAGTGGTAAAACTACTTTGATGAACGTTGTTGCTGGCATTTATAAACAAGACGCTGGTAAGGTTTATGTAAATGGCAAAGAAAGAAATATTAATTCACCTCTTGATGCCATTAAATATCGGGTGGGAATGGTTCATCAACATTTTAAATTAGTGGATGTTTTTACAGCCGTAGAAAATGTTGCTGCTGGATTAAATAAATATGACTTACCCGAACATAAATTACTTAAAAATGAACGAAAAGAAATTGGTAGAAGATTCTATCTTTGGCGAAAAGTTAGAAAATTAAAACGAGCAATCAAGAAATCTAAATTAACTGATCTAACTGAATTACAAAATCAATTAAATGATGTACAAGAAAAGTATCACACAATTGTTAATTTAGAAAAATCGTTTAGAAAAGCTAGACGGTATAAATTAAAAAATGTTGAAAAAAGAATCCAAACGATTACCAAACGTTACGGTTTTATTCTTGATCCTCATAAACGCGTTTATGATATGTCAGTTAGTGAGAAACAAACGCTTGAAATAATTAAAGTGCTTAATCGTGGTGTTGATACATTAATTCTTGATGAACCGACTGCGGTTTTAACTCCACAAGAAACTGAACACTTATTTAAAGCGATTAGAAGCATGAAAGAGCATGGTAATACAGTTATTATCATTACTCATAAATTAAATGAAGTCATGGAAATATCTGATAAGGTGGTTATTTTAAGAAAAGGTGAATATATTGGTGAAATTGAAACTAAGAAAGCCAGCCAAAAAATATTAACTGAAATGATGGTTGGTAAAAAAGTTGAACTTAATATTAAAAAAAGCAAACCTAAAAATCCACAAGATCGTTTAATTGTTAAAAATCTCCAAGTTAAGAATGGAGAAGGCGGATTAGCAGTCGATAATGTGAGTTTTACCGCTCGTTCAGGCGAAATTCTTGGTGTAGCTGGTATTTCTGGTAATGGTCAAAAGGAATTACTTGAAGCGATTGCTGGCTTATATCCAATTAGTGGAGGCGATGTTACCTTAATTAATCCTAAGAAGAATCAACCATTAACTATTCTTCATAAGACAATGAAGGAAGTACGTGACTTGGCAAAAAAAGGTTCATTCCACTATAGTGATGGCAAGAAGGTAAACCTTGATGATAAGAAGAATAAAGAGATTGTTGAATTAGTAAAACAAAAGAAAATTATCTTTAACGATAATGAAATCGTTGATTTAGCATCTAAAGGCCCATTAGAAATTCGTGAAGCCGGTATTCATTTAGCGTTTGTTCCTGAAGATCGTTTAGGTATGGGATTAGTTGGTGATATGGATATCACTGATAATATGATGTTAAGAAGCTACAAACATGGTAAAGGCCTATTTGTTCATCGTGATAAACCAGGTGAGCTAGCTGATAAAATCATCAATGATTTAGATGTAGTCACTCCAGGTAAGAGTACAAGAGTTTGTTTACTATCAGGTGGTAATATTCAAAAAGTACTAGTAGGTCGTGAAATTGCTTTCGCTCCTAAGGTGTTTATGACAGCTTATCCAGTTAGAGGATTAGATATTAACTCTTCTTATACAATTTATAATTTGTTAGAACAACAAAAGCAATCTGGTGTTGCGGTTATTTATGTTGGTGAAGATCTAGACGTTTTACTTGAATTATGTGACCGGGTGATGGTTCTTTGCCAAGGCAAAGTAGCAGGTATCTTTGATCCAAAGAAAACCAGCAAAGAAAAAATTGGTTTATATATGACAAATGGAGGACAAGCACATGAAAAAGCTTCAAATTAGTTCTCCATTTTTCATTGCAAAAAGAATGGATATATCAAAGCGCGATTCCTGGCTTATTCGTATTGGCGGTATGCTAATAGCTTTCTTATTAGCTGGCATTATTTGTACTGCTCTTAAGCCAGGGTCTTTCTTTGCCTTTTACAAAGGTATGTTTGTTGGGTCGTTTGGATATATGTCTGATTTTCTTTGTATTATTGCTATTTATCTATTACTTTCTTTAGCAGTTACACCGGCTTTTAAAATGAGATTTTGGAACATAGGTGTTGAAGGACAAGCAATGGTCGGTTGCGTTGTCACGGCACCGATTTTATTGTTAATGCCGGCTTCTATTCCTAATGCACTAATAATTATTATCGCTTTAGTCGCAGGGGTGCTAGCAGGTATTGTTTGGGCACTAATTCCAACTATCTTTAAAATTAAATTTAACACCAATGAAACATTATTTACCCTAATGATGAATTATATTGCAACTGCCTTAGCGGCATTTACGATTGCTATGTGCTCTCAAGGTGGGTCACAAACATTCCCTGCCATTCCTAGTTCTCGTTTGATTGTGTCAATTGGTTCGGTCAAATATATTCCAATTATTGCGGCAGCGGTTGTAATTACTGTAATACTACTTTTTTATCTTAAGAAGGCTAAAAAAGGATTTGAATTATCTATACTAGGCGATTCACCAAATACAGCGAGATATGTTGGTATTAATATTTCTAAGGTTTCCATCAGAACAATGATTATTTCTGGTGCGATTGCTGGTTTAGTTGGCTTCTTATTAGTAGCAGGAAAAAGTAGAACATTAACCGATACTCTTGTTGGTGGTAAAGGTTTTACTGCTGTTTTAATTTCATGGCTTGGTCATTTTAATCCAATTGAAATAGTTGTTTATAGTGCAGTAGTTGGCTTTTTTGATATTGGTACTACTTATGCTGCTGGTACTATTAATATCCAAACTTATTTTGCTGGATTGGTGCTTGGCTTATTTATTTTAGTTGTTATTGTGAGCGAATTCTTCATACGTTATCAAGTAAAGAAAAGAATGCCCAATGAAATATCCGAAGCGCAAAACAATATACTTAATATTTCAGATATTTTAGTTAATCAAGCAGTACTTCTTAAAGAATTCTTTAAATATAATCCTTTAATTAAAGAACAAGAATTAAAAGAACAAAAACAAAATTTGAAGAAGTTCAAATATGACTATCGTAAGAAGGCACATAATCTCCGCCAACAAATTTTATTTAAATCTAAAGATAATAAAAAGAGCAAAGATGAGTTAAAAAAAGATTTAGATGCGCTTCAAACAAGTTATATGCTTGAGCAGAAGAAATATCGTGATGTTAAGCAAAAGTTATCTATTGCTTATAAAGCACAGCGCATCGTTTTGAGCGCTAATACTCGTAGAGTTAAAATGGTCATTAAAAATAAAATGGATGCAGCTTTATTAGCGATTCGAAGCGGATCAATGATTTACCGAAATAAAGATGAATTAGATGTCTTTTTCAAGAACTTAAAATACACAAATTGGCAA
>JAKSVA010000024.1 GCA_024408435.1 Bacilli bacterium | reverse complement strand
CTAGGCGCTTTAATAACATCAACAAAACCAGGATTGCCTTCATTTAACATATCTAATACTGAACATTTATAATCACTTGACCAAGTAGTTGCTTCTTTTTGCGCCCAAAGAACATTATTAACGTTTTCACCATTAAGAGCGTAATGGATAGTTGATTCAGTGTATTCATGATTAACGGTACCTATATTATTTGTATCATTCCATTGGGCCGCTAACGAATAGCCGTTGCTATCACTAATTAAATTAACAAATTCCCAAGTAGTGTGAATTTTTGTATCTTCTGGTTTAGCTACATCAGTGCAATCTTTATCAACACCAATTAAGCGAACTTTATGTCTTAAACCATTGACTATTAATGCCTTAACTTCACCAATTGAACCATCAGGATGTTCTTCTAATACATCCGCATCGTTTAAATTATTTATATAAGTTTGGTCTTCATACCACTTATCGTTAAGTGTTATTACTAAATCATCTCCATCTTTTAATTCACTAGTGCCAACAAATTTAATTGCCTTATTAGTATTATATGTAGGAGTAAAAACACTATTAGAAGAAACAATTTGGAAATCTGCGTTTTCATACGCTCCTTCTGGAACGAAATTGATAGTAAAATTATCTTTACCTATACAGTCAGAAATATCGATAGTGTAATCAATTTGAACACCATGTGATAATTTACCATATTGTTGTGAGCCGTCATCTCTAATAGTCAAAGTAGCGGTTTTGCTAGCTAAAGTAACTTTAATTACAATCTTACCTTTAACATATTCTGCTGGGATATGTAATGTACCTATTGTCTTAGTGTTATCAATACCATAGGTGTAACTATTATCCTTAGTTAATATCTCATTGTCTGATTTAACTTCATCTAAAGTATCTTTTAATACTTTGCCACTTGTTTTTGAGGTATCCACTAATATTTTAGTGTCATAGTCTTTACCAATTGTTGCCCTACTAGTTTCAAGTGTTACTCCAATAACCTCTTTTTCAAAAACAACATCTACTTGGTTATTATTTGGTTTAACGGCAAAGTAAATGCCTACACTAGCACCTACAATTGCGCCTATTCCTAAAATTGATCCGAGAACAATAAAAAGTTTCTTTTTCTTCTTTTTCGCTTCTTCATTAGTAGGATTTGCTTCATTTTCTACCATAAAATACTCTTTTATGTCCTATATAAGTAAGTGTACTTATATTGAAAAAAAAATGCAAACACCATCCTGTGTCCTTAATTCCGTGTTTAAACTATAATAAAAAGACTATTTAGCTATATATCAATTTCGCTCTTGTTTCCCACTTCTTTTTTGTTTTTAATAATTATTTGTTATAAGGAACTTCAAGCACGATATCACTAAGTGGATATGAGGCACATGGATGAATCCAATTAAAGGTTGAATCCGCAATTCTTCGACCATCAACTTCTTTTGGCGTATAGATTTTACCTGAAACAAGTAAAGAGTGACACCAGCCACATTCACCAGAACGGCAACGGCTTGGCGCATGTACTCCACCTTTTTCCATCGCGTTAAGTAATGTTTCATTGCTATGACAAGTCAACTCATAACGCTTGTCACGCATAATCACTGTTAATTTAAAGGTTTTGTCTTTAAATTCTTTTGGATAATCTTTATCGTTTGTCGGATCACCATATTCACCAAAGACTTCTTTTCTAAATCTTCTTCTGGTGAGTTTTAGTTCACTAGCGACTTTATCCATCGCGTAGTATAAGCCACGTGGGCCACACACAAATAAAGAGAAATCACCTTCAACATATTTCTTAATAATTTGGCTAGTAATGAAGCCATCTTTATCTTCTAATACATACACCACTTTAATTTTCTTTGATTGCTTAGCGAGTTTATCTAATTCTTCTTTAAAAAGAAGGGCATCACGATTTTTCGCACCATAGATAATTGTTAAATTAAAATCTTCGGTCCCATCCGCGATGGCCTCTGCCATAGCGATAAATGGAGTAATTCCACTACCACCAGCAACACCCACAACGTGTTTAGCATCACGAAGACCTTGATAATAAAATTCGCCTTGTGGTCCAGAAATCTTCACTTCTTGACCCACGTGCCAATTCTTATTAACTTCTTTTGATGAGAAGCCGTCTTTATTATCTTTGATTGTAATCATATAGTTAGAGTTATTTCCTAGCGTTTCTTTCGGCGAAGAAGAAATCGAGAACGGACGTGAAACAATAATGTCACCAACTTTAATGTCTAAAACAACATATTGACCAGCCCGGAAATAGGCAAGTGGTTTATTTTCTAATGAAGTTAAAACAAAACTCTTCGCACCTTCTCTTTCAATTACTTTACTAACCTTCGTTAGTTGATATTCAGGATGAAGCTGCTCCACTAATTTATTACTTACATAATCGAATGGTTTAAGTTCATCGCTCGCCGCTTCAATATGTTGATTACGGACTTTAACTTGTTTTAAAAATGGACCAACACCAAGACCTTTTAAATATTTTTTATCATAATTATACTTTGCCATAATTATTCTCCTCTCTTCATATCCATTAAGGCATAGCGAGCTTGCTCACGACCACTTAAATAAGTTTGGCTATAGCCATCCATTTGGGTGCCTGCGCCACCACAGAAACGAAGACGTTTAATCGTGTGATCAAGTTTATGACCAGATTGAACACGCGGGAACATCCCATCCCAAGTGTGAGGAATATAACCATAAACATTACCATAAGGTGAACCAATATAACGCGCCCAAGTTACAGGAGTGGCCACAACAATTTCTTCAATATGATCACGAATATTAACTTTCATTACTTCTTCAAATTGATCAAGCGCTTCTTTCACTAATCGATCTTTTACTTTGAAGTAATTTTCAGGTGTCACATCTTTCATGACATCACTCGTATAGAACTTCGAGAATTGTAATAAGCAAGTTCCTTTTGGTGAACAATCAGGAATGGCTTCATTAAGAATCGTGAAGCAATTTTCTTTATGCGTTTTTAAACTATTTGATGAATCAAATTGTTTCCGGTTATTACCAGTTGTTCTAAGGAAGGTATCATAACCTTTAATCCCTAATTCTTTCGCGGTTTTATCTAAACCAAAGTAAATGGTTAAACATGGTTGCGCCATAGTTCGCGCATTCATCGCTTTTCGGTCGCGCACCGGTACTTCTTTTGGATCCATCATCTTTTTAAATGCGGTATCTGGATGGATATTACAAATCACGTAATCTGCACTAATATAGGTGCCATCATCTAGGGTAACACCATAGCATCTATTATCTCTTACATCTAAACTCTTTACGGTTGTGCAATACCAAATCTCGCCACCATATTTACGAATCGCCGCATCAAAGGCTAAAGAAATTTCGTGACTCCGGTCATGACAAATATATGGTTTACGATAAACATAGTTATAAGTCATAAACGAATAAACGGCGAATGACATTGAATCACTTGGGGTGCCAATATAGTCCCAATAAGATTCAATAATTTCTCTTGCCATATCGGGCATACCAATCTTCCGTAACATCGTGTCCGTATCAACTGGAACAAGTTTCATAAGGTCTTTCCACTTAAAAAGCATTTTCATTTTCGCTAAACCACCTGGTTCATTGTTGTAACTTGCTAACCATTCAACACCATCAGCGAACATTCTTCCGAATTCAAGGAAGGTTTCAACTGATGCCCGACAACCAGGAACGGCCTTTTCCATTGCATCAACAAAAGCCGTAACACCAACTGGCATTGTGACATAAAATGATTTATTAGGTTCTAAACTAATCGAGCAGAACGCTTCATCAACTGGCACCCATTTTACATTTAAACCATAATCATCTAATAAACGTCTTACTTGACCAGCCGTTTCACCTTCACCCATTTGGCACATTTCATGAAGCGTAGCTTCAAATTCAAAACGACCGCGGCGGAAACTAGTCGCGCAGCCACCTGGTAAATTGTGTTTTTCAAGTAAAAGCACCTTTTTGTGATTCTTTGCTAAATAAGTCGCTGCCGATAAACCACCGTTACCGCCACCGACTACGACAACATCATAATGTAATTCTTTATCCATAGGAAAACCTCTTTAATATAATTAAAGCACATTTTATTGAATCTAAGTGAAAAAATAATTATAATAAACTCGTTTTTACGGAGGATTACCCAAGTGGCTGAAGGGGCGGGCTTGGAAAGCTCGTAGGCTCTTAACCGGGCGCTAGGGTTCAAATCCCTAATCCTCCGCCAATAATTAATATCACCTATATGGTGATTTTTATTTTACTTTCGGTTTAGCGAAACGACCATAAACTTGTTTCACACTGGTGACATTAATAAAACTATTTGGATCAGCATCACGTACAAGTTTAATCACTTCTTTTGTTTCGTATGTTGAAACAATTACATAGATAATAATATGGTCCTCACCAGTAAAGGCACCTTTAGAGCGAACAATGGTCGCACCATGAGGAATATTCGCTAATAAAAGTTTTGATAAGTTCTCCACCTTGGTAATGATTTGCACTTGGTCTTTCTTGTTATGACGAGCAATCATATCAATCACTAAGGATGTCACAAACGAGAAGATTAATTCAAAAAGGAGAATTAATAAGGCGTTAGCGATAACCGTTTCCATTGGGAAATTATCAATAACCTTTTCGCTAACCGCGTTAAGGAAGACGAAAATAGTAAAGATAATTGAATTAATAATAATCATATAACGCCCAACGTTACTTGATTTTCTCATCGAGAAATAATAGCTAACCGTATCTGAACCACCAGCCGAGCCGCCGGCTGTAATTGCTAACGCGGAAGTAACTCCAGAAGAGATACCAGCAATAATTGTTCTTGCTAATAAGCCAGCTTGAATAAGTGAACCATCGTCTAATTTAATAACACAAGCAATGTTTTTTGCTAATGGATTAATGAAGGAAAAATTAAAGAAATTGGTCATTAAAGATGTTGCCACAACGTTAATGACTGTAAAAATCGCAAACCGGAAGCCAATATAGCGAAACGCTAAATAAAAAAGCGGAATGTTAACCAAAGTATAAGCAATTGAATAAACTAAAGTTTGATCAACTCCCCGATTAGTCGCAATATCAAAGATAATTGAAATTGACTTAGAAACGCCAGAGGCACCACCCGAGATTAATGGGAGAGCACCAATGCTTTCATCAGGTGATAAAAAGATTTTAAAAGTCAAAGCCGAAATAAAAGCACAAAATAGCATAGCTATTAGACTTTGAGCGTATTCCGCGGCGATTTCGGTTTTTTTATGTTTGGCCAGATATTGTTTCCGGCGCATTTTGTACTCATTAACGAAGTTTTTCATATAATCCGTTATTATCAAGCATACATTGTATTATAACTAGAAAGAGAAAAACAACCACTTTTGTTGAATTAGTTATCTAACTAATTAAACAGAAAGAAAATGTATTTGCAAAATAGGTGCGAGTAAGTTATGATATGTCGGTATCACAATTTGACAAAATTTTATGAAAATTTTAAGAGCAATCGGTGGTGTCTTTGTTAAAATATGGCGTTGGATTAAGAATACAGCGTGGGTCCAACCACTTTTAATCGTTGGCGCTATCTTTGGTGTTATCTTTTCAATTCCCGCGATTACAAGCGCAATTCAAGGTATGATTAGTGGCGCTAATAGTGCAGATGCTTTCTACACAAGTTTTAAAGTTTCGATGCAAGGTGGCGAAACTAGTGAGGCTGATAAATTATTCAATAACTATAACGAATACGATAGTAAATACGAAAAAGATCCAACATTTATTCCGGTAAAAGAACGTAAATTCTTTTTAATGTTTACTTCAACGGGTAATGATGCGACTAAAGATATTAAGGCCGGCTTTGAAGTATTACGTAATAACTGGGGTAGCACTTTTAAGCCAATCGATGGAACTGATTTTAATTTATATACCATCTATACTGATGAAACTACTGATGAAACCACTAAATATGAAACAGCGTTTTCTCAATTCTTAAGCCGCCAAAATTCCTTCTTTGAACAAGCAGGTTCGGTTGGTCTAGATAGTAACTACTATATCAATGGTAAAATCACCGAAGCTGATTTAACTAATTTAATTACTCCGGGACCAGATAACTTTAAGATTCCAACCATCATTCTTGTTGATTGGGTTCATGATGCAAAAGTTTATGAACACGAAGAAGATAAACCAGCGGGTATCTCCCAAGTAATGTTTGATGTTCCAGGCGCGGATAGCTATGAAAGAGCTAAGCTCTTATATCAATGCTGGAATAATAAGGGTGACTTCAGTGGTAATCCCACTAAATAATTAAAGGTATTTAATAATAACTTTTGGAACAAGCGAAGAGATGTCTTCGCTTTTTTTAATTAAACTAACGACTTCACTAGAAGAAATATTCTGATATTTTTTACTTGCTGGATAAATAATCGTTTTAATTTCTTTCGCTAATTGTTGATTTATCTTTTTCATTTTTTCTTCATAAACTTGATCTTGTTTATTCCTTACACCACGGATTAAATAACGGATGTGATGCCTCTTCGCGTAAGCGACTGTTAGGCCTTCCGTGTAATCAACTTTAACATTAAGACCCTTTGTCGCTAATTTAATTAATTGAAGACGTTTCTTAATTGAATAATGCGGTTTTTTATTTTCGTTAATCGCCACTAAAATAGTTAAACATTTAAACTCTTTTAAAGCGCGCTTAATTAAATCAAGATGTCCATTCGTGATGGGATCGAATGATCCCGCAAATAATGCTTTATCTTTCATTTCCATAAAATTGTCACAAACGTCTTCCCGTATTTATATTCTTTCATTTTATTCATTGGCATTTTTATTTTAACTAATGAATCACTTTCAATTATAATCACACTCTTATCATTTAATAAATGATTTACTTGATCAATAATCGATTGATAATCATTCATTTGGTATGGCGGATCAAGAAATAAGATATCAATCTTTTCGTTGATCTTTTTTAATGCATCTTGATAATCAAGTAGATAAACTTGAGCGTTCTTAATTGCAAGATTAGTGAGGTTCTGTTTAATTGCTTCAATCGCTAATTTATCGTGGTCAACAAAATACGCAAACTTCGCTCCACGAGAAAGTGCCTCAATCGCTAACGCCCCGCTCCCAGCAAATAAATCAAGAACAACACTATTAATTACTTTTTGCCCTAATGCACTAAAAAGTGCTTCTCTTACCATGTCTTTCGTGGGACGAATGGTTTGGCTTTTTGGCCACACTAATTCCCGGTGACGGAAACTACCAGCAACTACTCTCATAAACTAAAAATATTATACAACTTTTATGTTAGTATTATTACTATGGAAACGCTAAAGATTATTAAGGATAATAATCCTCTACTACGAAAAAAGAGTGTTGAAGTCACCATGCCTTTAAGTAAAGAAGATAGAGATACACTTTTAAAAATGCTTAATTATCTTAAGTTATCACAAGATCCCGAATATTTAGAAAAACATCCAAAAGTGAGAGAAGGAATTGGTCTAGCCGCTCCGCAAATTGGTTTACTAAAAAGAATGCTGGTCATTTATTTTAAACACGATGAAGAAGAAATAACACATGTTTTAGTTAATCCAACTATCATCTCCAATAGTGCAAGAAAATGCGTTTTAAAGTCAGGTGAAGGTTGTTTAAGTGTTGATGAACCTCATGAAGGCGTTGTATACCGTGACTATAAAATTAAAGTTAAGGCTTACGACGCTTTAAAAGAAAAAGATGTAACTATTGTAGCGGCTGGGATTGAAGCAATTGTCTTACAACATGAAATTGATCATTTAAACGGAATTTTATATTATGACCGCATCAACAAGATGAATCCTAATTTCATTCCTGAAGGTTTTGTGGAAATCTAGTTTTATTGACAAATCCTCATAAACTTTACCAATTATTTACTTGCTTATATTGACTTTCTAGTAAATATTATTAGAATGTAAATAGAACTTGGCCAAGAGGAATGAATTCCTGCTGAAAAGCCCGGCCGAGTTTTTTTATTTTGCTTTTTGTTTTTCTTTTTCAAACCAATCAATTAGTTTCACATCATTTGGACTTAAATGCCAATTATTAAATGGTTTTGAAAACATATGCCATCTATCAGTTATTCTATATCTAGTAATATAGGAGAGTTTTGAATCGTTAGGATTAGGATTTTGAAATAACCGATAATAACTCTTTTTATGTGTCGGCGAAGTAGTAATTACATATCCACTAATTGTTTTATAGTTGTAATCAACAGTAGCAACAATGAATGGATGATGAAGTCGCTGGTAAATACGACAATGATATTTGTCTAAACCATTATATTTTCTAAAACGCCTTTTATTTGACATAAACAAAAACCTCTACGATGTTATTCCTTGCAATCTTTAGTCACAGATGAGTGACTCATTCCCATGCTCATTAACATCATAACACACGCTTATCGTTAAGTGTGACCAACTAGCAATAAAATATATTGCAATAATTTTTAAAATAAATACAATAATTACTAACTTACTAGTGTCGCACTAGTTAGATTATCATTCATGTTTAAATAAATTTTTATTTGTGAGGTTTATTATGGTTAGTTTAGATAACGGAGTGTCAGTTTACGCTTTAGGCGGATTAGGTGAAGTCGGGAAAAACACCTATTGTTTAGAAACCGCTCAATCAATTGTAATGCTTGATGCAGGAGTAAAATTTCCTGAAGCTGATTTACCAGGTATCGATTATGTTATTCCTGATTACACACATCTTAAGATTAATCAACACAAAATTAAGGCTTTAATTATCACCCATGGTCATGAGGACCATATTGGTGGCATTCCCTTTTTAATTCAATCAATTAGAATCCCGGTGATTTATGCACCAAAGTTAGCCGCGGAATTAATTCGTCATAAACTTGATATGATGCGCGTAAGAGAACCAGTTAATATTATTGAATATAATGCCGAAAGTCATTTTAAAATCAATGGTGATGAAATGAAAATATCTTTCTTCCGGGTTACCCATTCAATCCCTGATGCCTTTGGCGTTGTAATTGATACTAAAGAAGGAAGGATTGCGGCTACAGGTGACTTTAAAATTGACTTAACACCAGTTGGTGATGATATTGAATTAAAAAAGATTGCTCGCTTCGGTGAAGAAGGCGTGGATTTATTATTAAGCGATTCCACGAACGCTGAGATTGAAGGTTATACCCCAAGTGAAAAAAATGTTTATCAATCAATCAACGACGTTTTTCGTAAAGCCCCTGGACGAGTGATTGTCTCAACTTTCTCGAGTAATATCTCTCGTATCCAACAAGTGGCGGTTGCGGCTTATCAACATAATCGGAAGATTGCTATTGTTGGTCGATCAATGGAATTTGCGATTCAGGTCTCCCGAAAATATGGTTATATTAAAATCCCGGATGCGAGTTTAATTAATGTTGAAAACATTAACAATTATAAAACACACGAAGTTTGTTTAATTTGTACTGGTTCACAAGGTGAAGTAAACGCTGCACTTAGTAAAATTGCACGTGGCGAACATAAGAACGTTCATATTATTCCTGGTGATACCGTTGTCTTTTCAAGTTCGCCAATTCCTGGTAATGCTGAATCAATTGAGCGCGTGATTAACGCTTTAAGTAAAGGTGGCGCGAATATTCTCACTAATGGCGTTTTCTCTCTCCATAGTTCTGGTCACCCGAGTCGCCAAGAACTTCGTTTAATGCTTAAACTCTTTAATCCGAAATTCTTTATGCCAAGCCATGGTGAATACCGGATGCTCAAATTACACGCAGGGATTGCCGAGGCTACGGGCGTAAAGAAAGAAAATATCTTTATCTTAGATAATGGTGAATCAATTACCTTAAAAAATCACATTGTCACACGGGGAAGAGATGTTCCTGCTGATGACATTTATCTTGATGGTTATAACATCAACGGCATTCACGCTAATATCATTAAGGAAAGAAAAATCTTGAAAGAAGAAGGCTTAGTGGTCATTACCGCTTTAATTGATTTAAAAGATCATAAGATTATGAAAAAACCACGAATTTATTACCGTGGCTTTGTGGTTGATAATGAGGATAAATTTCGCACAAGTGTCGAAAACGAAGTATATGATGTTCTTCGTCTTTCCTTACGCGATGATACTGATACGATTAAACAAAAAATGCATCACACTGCGCGGAATGCAATTCGTCAAATCACCGAACGTGATCCACTTGTCGTCGCTATTTTATTAACAAAAAATTAGTATGATTATTTTAGCTAGTTCATCACCAAGACGAAAATTATTAATGAAGAAGATTACTTCTCGTTTTGTTTGTGTGAAACCAAACATTGATGAAAGAATCTATAAGTTTAACACATCAAGTTATGCATTAGAATTATCACGCTTAAAGGCGTATGAAGTTTATTCTCGTTATCCACACGCCACCATTATTGCTTGTGACACAATTGTTGTTCTTAATCACACAATTATTAATAAGCCAAAAGATAATAATGATGCAAAAAGGATTTTAAAAAAGTTAAGCAATAAAACTCATTTAGTCATTAGTGGTTATACCATCATCAATCAAAGACAAGAAATTAACCGTAGTGTTGTTACTTCTGTAACTTTTAATAAATTAACCGATAAGTTAATCAATGAATATGTAAGTAAAGGTTTCACCAAAGGTAAAGCTGGTGCATATGGTATCCAAGATGGTTATCCATTAGTGAAATCAATTGATGGCAGTTACGATAACGTTGTTGGTCTACCAACCGAAGATATCATTAAACACTTTTCGCTAAATTAAAATTAAGAATAAAATCTATAATCCAAGACAAAGCTGATAATTGAGCCGAATTGTCAGAATTTAAATACAGAAAGC
>JAKSVA010000023.1 GCA_024408435.1 Bacilli bacterium | reverse complement strand
TTTTTTAATATAATTACTAAGGGGGAATAATCTTATCAAAGCGTTTTTACATTTCACTCATTAAAGACGATTCCACTTTTCTGCGTAATATTATGTGCCCATTTCTTTTGCTTATAACGCCATATGTTAACTGGGAACTTAAAGATTTCTTCGCATTGTATAAGTGCGTAAATTAGTAACGGATCCCAATTAAGATGTAAACCAATATAGGCTAACGGGACAATTGTGACCCAAGCACAGATACCTTCAACTAACATAATATAAGTTGTGTCACCGCCACTACTAAAAAAGCCATTAAGATATGATGCGTTATATGAACGAGGAATCATAATGATGAGACGTATCACAAAAACCTTCCATAAGAAACCCCCGGCCTCTTTTAACGTATCAGGAGCAGTGGTAAACATCACAATTGGTAAGAATAAAATGAAGAATGCCATTTCGACAATTCCCATATAAAATAAGAAACGAGAAATATCTGCCGCATGATCTTTGGCTTTTTGTATTCTATTTGCCCCTAGTTCTCGGCCAATTAAAACACCGACAACCGCAGCGATAGCGTTGCTCATACACGATACAATATTATCGTAATTAATCATTAAACTATGAGCGGTGGTGATACTTCCACTTAAATTTAGGCTAGTAAAAACGGTAATAAATAAAACACCAACACCCCAACTAATTTTTCCGATCACAATTGGCGTGCCATAATAAGCGATGCTTTTAAAGCGAGTTAAATCTGGTTTAAAGAGTTCTTTAAGTTTAAATTTTACCACGCACTTTTTCTGGATAAATATAATGACAAAAACAAGTTCAACTGCTCGAGAAATTACCATTGATGAGGCGGCAAGCTTTAATACGATATTATAATGAGATGGATCAAGAGAAAAGATTGAAGAGGCTTCAACAATTAAGACTAATGCTAAAGAACCAAGGGATGAGAAAAGACAAATCCTTTCGAGGTGAGTATTTTTCATCATTACGTAACTAATCATCAGTGGTCCAATTATTAAAAACATTGGTGAGAACCAACGTAAATATTCGGCTGCATACATTCTTGATTCAGCGTTATTAGCGAAGAAAAGTAGTTGCTCAGGTATGGCTAAAACTAAAACGAAAAAGATGAAGCCAATTCCTAAAGATATCTTTAAAAGTACGTAATAATCTCTTTGTACATCATCAATTGCACCTCTGCCATAATGCTGGGCGATAAATAAACTGGCAAAAAAACAAATGCCCCCTTCAATGTTTTGAAAGAACAAGAAAATTTGGGACGCAAATGCAATGCCAGTAGTAACTGCTGGACAGCAATGCCATAAATTAAGTAAAAGATTACTCATTAAAGTTATTAAAACGAGAATAATTTCTTGAATAAAAAAAGGAACAAATAATTTAAACATTTGTTTCCTTAAATGTGGATCGTTGAAGATAAGTCTCATGCGAATAATTAAAGCACAACCAATTATAAAAACAATAAATATCTTTAGATAAAGGAAAAAGTTTTAAATTTTACATACACCTTGCTTTATCAAAATAAAGGGCAAATCAATTTTTAGTAGCACTTTCTCTAAAAATGATATACTAGTAAATTATGAAAAAGTTTTTTTCATTAATCATGGTAACCTCCACACTATTTAGTTTTACTAGTTGTGGTAAATCGATTACTTCAAAGATTACTGATAACGCTATTAACCAGTTTTTAGAAATTACTAAGATTCCTCGGCCGGCTTATTGCCATGAACCGATGTTAAATTATTTAAGTAATTTTGCAAAAGCACATTCCTTTAATTATGCGAGCGATACTTGTGGTAACTTTTGGATGGATGTTCCTGCAACAAAAGGCTATGAGACAAAACCTAAAATCATTCTTCAGGCTCATACTGATATGGTTTGTGAACACGAGAAAGACTATCCGATTAATTTTCAAAAAGACGGTTTGACTCCTGTTATAGATGATAAAAATCATACTATTACCGCTTATAAAACATCATTAGGCGCAGATGATGGGATTGGTATCGCTATGGCTTTAGCCATTGCTACTAGTGATATTCCTCATGGTCCAATCCGTACTTTATTTACTGCTGATGAAGAAGTCGGACTTATTGGTGCTAATAGTGTTTCTAATGAAGTGATAGATTCTGATTATCTTATTAATATTGATGGTGAGAACGAGAACGAGATTGTTTATTCAAGCGCTGGTCATCTAATTGCACGCCATAATAAGGTTATTAAAATGCAAAGCGTACCTTCTACTGATAAAAAGATTTCTATTTTAATTAGTGGTCTTATGGGTGGACACTCTGGTATTGATATTGACAAAAATCGTTTAAGTGCGGTCACTGTAGTTACCGAGTTATTTAATTCTTTTAGTGAAAATAAGATTGATTATGAAATTTGTGATATGGATGGTGGAGGAAACGTTAACGCAATTGCAACTTCAGCGAAGACAACTATTGCAATTGATTCAAGCAAATACAACGCTGTTGAGGAAATCATAAAAGAAGTCACAAGCAATTTTAAATCAGCTTATCCAAATGAAGATTTAAAGATTGAGATTGCTGATATAAATAATGACGCAAAATGTTTATCTTTAGATGAATCTAAGAATTTTATATCTTTACTTAGTTCCTTTTCCTTTCATCAAGGTGTAATTAAGAAAGATGGTGATCGTGTTATAACTTCATCTAATACTGGTACTTTTATGGTTAATGATTCCTTTTGCGAAATCGGCACTTGTTCTCGTTCACATGTTACAGCAGACTTAGATAGTATGGAAAATGAGTTTAAAGCAAATGATGAGAAATGCGGTTATAAATATATCTATGGTTCTTCTTCTCCAGGTTGGGATGGTGATCCGAACATTAAATTAATTGCTCTTTTAAAGGAAGGATATAGTGAATCTTATACTGATACTAAACTTTCCTCAATGCACGCTGGTCTAGAATGTTCTTGGCTTTCAAGTAAGAGAAAGGGAATTCAAATTGCTTGTCTTGGCGCACAAATCTCCGATGCTCATACCACAAAAGAAACGCTATACCTCGATACAATAGAACCTTGTGTAAAAGCTATCGTACATGCTATAAAAAAATTAGCAGACTTAAATTAGATCTCACTGTTCCGACCATTTTTTAACTTTGCTAATATGTTAATAAGTTTATCGAGTTGACATAAAATCAATGTGTCATTCAACATTGACTTTTTTTTTAATAATTATAATTCCAGCTAGTGGAGATTTTTATGAAAATTAAATACTTATTACTTCCTATTTTAGGAGCTTTAACATTATTTAGTTGTAATGATGGTGGTAGAGAAAACCTATATCAGGTTAGTGAAACCGAATTTAATGATGCTTTATCGTTTAAAAATATTCAATATTTACAAGTACAATCGCAGTCTGTTTTATCATCACCATATGGTAGTGATACGGTGACTACGCTTATCGAGTCATCTCCAAAGGTATGCCATGTTATTATGGATACTCTAAGTTCATTACCATCATATTTAGAAAAATTCGTAATCAAAAACAATGATAATACATACGATGAATACTTGCGAAATGCTAAAACAGGAATTTATTCTTTTACTAAAGATGTCGAAGAATCTGAATTTGTTACTCTTACTCCCCAATCAATGAATATGTTAATTGTTCTAAAAAGTTCTGGGATATCATACAAAGACTTTAAATATAATCTTGATGATAAAGTTTATGAAGCAACATTTATTCCTGTTGGAACCTATGAAACTCTCACTAGATATAAATTTGAAAATAAAAGAATTATTAAAGCAGATTTAAAATCAATAGAAGAAGATTTAAATACTACCATAACCACTTATGCTTATGATGAAAAAACTCCTCTATTGCCAAATTGCTAACGAATCTATAATCATAGTTAGTTTTTTATCGTTCATCGTAGTTTCATAATCGTTCTGATTGAACTGCTTTGCTTTGTTAAATAACAGAAATGATTATGTCGTAATGATTTCTGTAAATATTTCAAATATTAGTGACCAATTATTGACCAAAGTTTATTTAAAACCCAAACCATTGATAAGGTATCTAATTTACAATATTCAAGCATTCCTTTTCTTGTTATTTGTCTTACATTGTCATCTTGATGAAGCATAATATCAAAAATGCTCAAAGCTTCGGCACCATTATGGACTCCAGGTAGTTCTTGATATGCGTTTGCATGTTCAGGGACAATCGCAGGCATCACTTGTTTAATGGAACAACTTGCGCCTTGCGCAATGTTATAGTAATAACCGTTTGCGAATGGTTGATATAAATCGACTACTTTATAACTTAATAATCGTTCACTATATTCTGGGCACTTAGAGGCAAGATAGCGGATGAATCTTTGTTCAACAGATGCATAATAGGCTAAAACGGTTGCACCATCAGGAATATCGTCATATAAACTTTTTGCAATTTCTTTAATGCAATCTAATTTATTCGCTAAAAATTCTCGATGAGCCAATAGATGGCCAGGTTTATCTTCAATATGAAGAGAGTATTGGAATGGGAATTCTTCGTGAGGCCTCATTCCATCAAAGGGAGGAACAATATAATTAGTGGTTTCAAAATCAAGATGATAAATTGGATATTTTAATGAACTTAGAAATTTACTTAAACCATTTTTATCGACTGATACTTGTTTATTATTACGAATACAATCAATTTGGACACGATTGAGATTGCCTTTTACTGGTAAGCCACTACAAACAAGATCATCAATTGTAATAATCCCTTTTGCTAATAGTTCTTCTTTACCTTTTAAACCACGACCATTTAAAAGAAGAATTGATTTATCAGGGATATCTTTATGACAATAACAATAAAAAGGGCAATCCTTTTTATTACATTTTCCATTTTCAAATACAGTTACTGGCTCTTCTTTAGAATTTAAAAGTTCATCAATAAGTGATAAATAGTTATCCATTTCATTATAGGTAGTTAAAACAGTTGAATTAGTGTCAAGGCACTCAAGAGCGAAATATTGACTAAGATCTAATTCGCCATGTCTCACATACTCAAAATTAACATGCATTAAATAAATGTGATTTATTTTAAGACCGCATTTTTCTAATACATATTTTTGAAAGGCGACATCGTAATAATGTTCATCTTCAACTTCTTTATTCGATTTTACTTCGTAAATAGAATATCCATCATCATCTTTCTTTAACAAATCAACGGCACAAAATAAATTTTTGTAACTAAAAGAAGCTTCGGCTATACAGTTAGCGTTATCGGCTAAGCATTTCTTTGTAATTTCTATTTGTTGTTCATAGATAGGGAAGCCGTTTGGAGTTGTTGTTTGTGCATTAAGAGTGTCAGGAAAATATTTTCTTGCTAGACCACCAACGATAATGCCATTTTTAATATTTTGTTTTTGAACGGCATCTAAAGGCGCCATTTCTTCTTTTTTGCTAAAAAATAACCAGAGGTCTTTCGAACAATGCATGAATCGCACAAAGGTACTTTTGGATATCATATTGATTATTATAACATCGTTATCGTTAAGTTAACTTAAGTGAAATAGTATGTACTAATTTACGGACAGCGATTTTTATACTATGATAAATACTCATAACAAGAAGGAGAAGAAGCATGACAGGAAAAAAGGCAAGCATTATTCTTGTGTTAAGGACACTTGAACAATATTCAGATCAAGAAAATCCTTTAACCCAACAAGCAATCATTAATCGTATTAATCAAAATTATGGAATTCAGCTCGAAAGAAAGAGCGTGGCAGCAAGTTTAGCGGTTCTTAGGGATGAGTTAGACTACGACATTAACAAGAGCCCAAAAGGCGGTTTTTATTTAGGTGAACGATTATTCGAGCCAAGTGAAGTTAACTATTTAACTGATGCTATCTTCTCGAGTAAAGCAATTAGTGGTAACTATGCAAAAGACTTATCAAAGAAAGTCATGAGTGTTCTATCGGATAACTACCAAAAGAATTATCGGCCAGTTTATAAGTGTGACCAAATCGATCGTTCAGAAGACAAAGGTTTCTTTTTAACTATTGATGCTATTACTCATGCCTTAAGACATAACCGCAAGGTAGCGTTTAAATATATGACCTATGATGAGAACCTTCATATGGTTCCTCGCTTAAAAAATGGACAAGATACAGTAATTGTTTCTCCTTTATACATGGTATATTCAAGAGGACTTTGTTATCTTTTATCAATTCCTGAACATAAAAAAGATGAACAATTAAAAGATTTTACTTCGTACCGGATTGATTATATTCGTGATATTCGGGAAGTAAAAGATAGCGTAAGAGAAAAGGCAACTAGTCTTAGTAAATATAAAAACGGTTTTGATATTGCTGAATTTATCAATAACCATATATATATCTTTGGTAGTGATGAAAAAACTGTTATTAAACTATTAGTGAAGAAACCAGATAGCATTCGCTATCTTAAAGAATGGTTTGGTAAGCAAGTAAGTCTAAAGAAAGATGGTAGTAAAATTATCGCTAGTATCAAAAGCGATGAGCAGACTTTCTTCTTTTGGATTATGCAATATAGCGAGCACTTCACTTTACTTGAACCACAAAGTTTAATTAAAAAAGTAAGAGCAGCTGCAAAAAATATCCTTGATACCTATAAATAATTTGAATAATACTAGAAATCACTATAATTCATATCAAACACGATTTTAGCTATGTAGTTAGGATATATTTTACTTATTTCTTTTTCTACTATTTTAGTAATCTCATTTTTTTGTTTAACTAGAGCAAAATCAATTCCGATGTCCAAAGATACTCTTTTCTCTTTTTGATTAATAAACACTCCATGAACGCTTAAGATGCCTTCTTCATTCTTTAAAGCATCAATAATATGTTTTCTAATCTTTTCGGTATTAGGGTTAACCGAATATAATCCAACAGTTAAAAAGATATCGTATTTTTTAAGAATGACATTTTGGATTTCAGTAGTTAAGATGTGGAATTTATCGATTCCTAATTCATTATCTACTTCGACATGCACTGAACCAATCGCAAAATCAGGACCATAATTATGAATCACTAAATCGAATGCACCTATAACATTTGGAAATTTAGATATTTCTTCTTTAATTTGTTTAGTGATGTTCGCATCTGGTCTAATTCCGATTAATTTAGAAGCTGAAGTTAAAATAATTGTAATGCCCGTTCTTAACACAAATATCGAGATTAACACGCCTACAATACCATCAATTGAATAATTAGTAGTCATAGCAACAATAATTGCAATTAAAGTAGAAGTAGATATAATCGCATCTAAAATCGCATCAATTCCTGAACCCATCAATGCATCCGAGGAATATTTCTTACCTTTGATACGAGTAAAGATACCTAATGCTAATTTAACAACAATCGCTAAAGCGATAACAATTAGTTGAGGCCAACCATATTCCGGCAAAGTAGGAGTAATAATTTTTTCAATACTTTCTTTAACAAATAAAATCCCCGTCGCTAGGATAATGGCTCCAATAATAAGAGAACTAAAATATTCAATTCTTCCAAAACCATATGGATGTTTCTTAGTCGGATTCTTTTTTGATAACTTAACCCCAATTAAAGTAACAACAGATGATACTGCATCAGTTAAGTTATTAACAGCATCAAGAATAATCGCAATTGAATTAGCGATAATGCCGACAATCGCTTTAGCGACCACTAATAATACATTGGTAATAATTCCAACGGTGCTAACTTTAACAATGTTCTTTTGGCGAACTTTACTATTTATTTTCTTCACAAGAACATTTTATAACAATCTTTCTATATTAGAGATAAAAATAAAAAGCATTAATTATTAGTGCTGTTTATTTACCAACTAGGAGAACCACTCCTAAATTGCTAAGTGTATTGGGGTTACCTGTTCGCGTTTTCCGACCTTATAAGAAAAAGTAAGAGTGGCTGAAAAAATATTCTTGATACTTATAAATAGAAATTAGGATTATTTCTTAATATCCTTTAGTTTAATGACGTTATCAATATTATTTTTCGCAATATATAATTGATTATTTCTAATCCGTGTTTGAATGGTATATTTTTTGTTTTTATAAGTTAGACTACCTTTTGCGCGCGAAATACATTCTGCTGGCTTTATCACGCAAATGTCTTTCCCTTTCTTTAGAATCGCTTCCTTTTGATTAATCCAATGGTAAGACCAATTAAAGTGTTTAACATATTGTTCTAAATTAACAAAAGGATGGAAAATGGGAATTTCACGATTTGGTAAATAAATATTTTGTTCATTCATCATATGCATCATTAAATCGTTAAAGGTGTATTTAGCAATCATAAATGTTTCTTCTTGGACATAATTACAGTATTGAGTAATGATAGCTTTAGCATCCGCTAATGGCATCTTCTTAACTTTCTTAATCATTTTTTGATATTCATGATCATAAATTGCTTCATATGTTTCCCACATCTTTGCAATTTGATCGCCATAACATTTCCAATTAAAATGTGCTAATAAGTTTAGGCGCTTAAACATTAAAGTAGGTGAATTTTCATCATAATCATAGATTGGCGCAATATAGGAATATGGTTTACTAACGGAGTTAACACCATTATTAAGTGGAATAAACGGCGAGAAGTTTGAATTAGAGAAAGCTAACCATTCTTGGCAAGCAATCTCTTTCGGAAGATTAGCGTATGATCTGATTGCATGTATTTGTAAGCCGCTTGGTGCAGCAAGTAAGCGTAAGTGATGTAAATCTAAATCGCGCCTAAATTCTTTAAATTTTGGATTATCTAAAACGCCATCAAAACGATTACGCAAAGTTTTAATCATATCGTGAATAGTTAAATCATTTCTCTCGGGTTTCACAAATGGTTCGTAGCGTTTAGTTGGAATATAAGTTTGGGCTTCTTTACTACGAGGTGCGAAAATTCGATAACCAATCCAGGTCCGGCGATGAACGTTATTACTTTGGAAATGATCAAATAATTTAACACCATAAGTTTCACTTAAATGCATATGAAGATTATCATGGGGACCCTGATATTTTGCGAAGCCTTTCTTTTTTGGGAGATTAAATAAATCTTTACTAGTAATGTATTCGTTTTTCTTAAAATCTTTTAAAGTAGCTAAAATAAATTCATTACCAACAGTAAAAGCAACATCGTCTGGTAATTTAACCGCGACATATTGGTGGCCACTATATATCTCCATATACCAAGTTTCTTTTTGATCAGTCGCAAAAATAGCCGTCGCTTCATACATCCCACTTTTATCAACAATTTTTGCTACTATTTCCATTGCGTTACGCGCACTAGTCGCAAGAGCACCAGGAATCTGCGCTAAGTTATCTTCGCTAATTCCGGTCTTTGGGAATGGATCAGCGGCCATCGCATTTTTATTGGTATGACAAGTCAAAGTCGCACTGACACCAACAGCGTTTTCGTTTATTGTACTTACATCCCAATGTTTGCCTTTATGAGTGCATGGACTCATTGGGGTAGAAATATATCGATAAGTTTTATTAGGCATCTTAAATGAGAAGCCATTAACACCATGGATAAGTTTATTTTTTAAGGCATCGCGGGGATAAATTTTTAAAGAATAAAACGCCGCAAGTGGACTTCCATCATCCGTGCGGGCAATCATTGCGGTGTGATCTTTCGCAACGTTTTTACCAATATAAACAACAGTGCATGAATCGTAAATACTAACAAAATTCTTCTTCATAGCGTTATCAAATATTTTAATCACTTATATTTAAAATGCTATTAGAAAATGGAGAAAGTAAAGGAATCGTTAATTTACAACCAAAATTCTAATTCTAATTTATCAGTTCCAGGCTCTGTGCTTTTTTTACAGCTTCTCTTTACAGAAGGGTTTTCAAAAATGGCAATTATTTTTTGAGCAACTTCGCCTTCTATGTTAGATAAATTCGCTAAATTAATCTTAATATTGGCACTATCATAAGTTAATGGTCCAGTTGAAGAAGGCACTAATGATAAAACAGAGTCTTTGTATTGCTCATCTTTAATTTCAACTAATCCAAAGTACATATCTTTAAAATTTGTGATAATGGATACATCTTCTTTACTACAATCAATGGTATCGGAAGCAATTTCGACTGTGACGGGGACGCCGCCTACATTAAATCTAAGATAAAAAACCATACCACATTCTGTGTCGTTCTCACTCTCCTCAAAACCAATGTATGCATTGTCAATGATTACGTATTGAAATCGCCAGTTACCATCTTCATCTTTATATGTAATCGGCATAGTTAAACCGATTATGTTACTTTCGGTAGTTAACTTATTAGCGAGTACTTGATTAATTTCGTTACTATCTAATGTGAAAGTCACTTTGGTGTTTCCTGTGATTTTAAATAAATCTTCAGATTCAATTGCGATTTTGGAAGAATAATCCACAAAAGTTGTTTCTCTCTTTGCATCGATGTAGCTACCTTTATATTCATCAAAACTTTCTACATTAAGATATTCAATGAGCTGTTTACCTAATTCTTTATCGGAAATTTCTCTAATATAATCAGTAACTGAACTATTTGAATTTTTACCACAAAGGCAGAAAGTAAATACTTCATCAACTTTATCTTCAGGAAGACCTGAATTTAATAATTTTTCTACTTCTGCTCTATGTCCCTCTAGGTTTTGGAAATTGATAGGGGCATCTTTATAGTACTTGCTTGGATGTTTACTACCCGCAGGCGCAATTTTTAATGGTTCCAAGTTAAACCGAGCGGTTATACCATCACTAAAACTAGGTTCAAGTATTCCACTTTCTTTATCGCCGAACATTCCTAATAAAACATCTAAGAATTTATTGTCACCACCGAGTTCACTTAAATAATTACCAACATCATTTTGGAAATCATTGCGGTTGTAGACTAATCTTAAATTAGCTAAATCGCTTTTGATATGGAAGTTAGCTTTTGCAAAGGCATCGTTAATGGTTTCATCGCTAACAAATTTAGTTACTAATGCACCTGCCCACTCTCTTTTAATTGGTAAACGACCAAGTTTTAATCCGGTCACTGAGAAAGTAAAGTCTTCATCACCGGCTTCACCGATGGTATATATTGCGGCGCGTGTTTTAAGGAAGGAAACTTGTAGGTCAATATAGAAGGTATATTCATTACCTTCAATTTCACAATACATCTTTGGGATGTAATCGGGAGCGTTTATCTTCTCACAACCAGCCATTAGTATTCCATCAATCATATCTTCATCAATGGTGAAATCAATATGTGGATTTTCTTCACTAAGTTTTTCCATTCCTTTCGCCATCGCTTTACTTGCCATGT
>JAKSVA010000022.1 GCA_024408435.1 Bacilli bacterium | reverse complement strand
CCGGTTGATTTAAAATAAGCTTTTTTCACCACTCAATTTCCTCAATCGGTTTCGGTTTTTTATTGATATAATTACGAACAATTTCGCCGTTTTTAATTTCTAAAACGCGGTCCGCCATATATTTAAGTGCTTGGTTATGCGTAACCACAATTACCAATTTCTTTTCTTGTTTAGAAATATCGTAAAGTAAACGAAGAATCATTTTACCGGTTTTATAATCTAATGCACCTGTTGGTTCATCACATAGTAAAATCTTCGGATTCTTAGCAATTGCACGAGCAATACTAACGCGTTGTTGCTCTCCACCACTTAACTGTGCTGGAAAGTGAGCGGCGCGATCTTTTAAACCGACCAATTTTATCACTCGGTTTGGATCAAGCGCGTTACGATTAAGTTCAGTAGCAAGTTCAATGTTTTCTAACGCGGTTAGATTGGGCATTAAATTATAAAATTGAAAGACAAAACCAATATGGTGGCGACGAAGTCCGGTCATCTCTTTTTTGTTAAAGTGAGAAATCTTTTTCTTATCAAGAATAATCTCACCACCGGTAACATTATCCATTCCACCTAATAAATTAAGAAGAGTGGTTTTACCTGCTCCACTAGGCCCTAAAACTACAACAAATTCGCGATTTTCTAAGGCAAAATTAACATTATTGAGAGCGCGACAAACACCATCGCCTGATTTATATTCTTTTACTACATTTTTTAATTCAAGATAACTCATATGTCATTTTATTATAAACATATGAAATAAAAATGTTTAGATTTATTCATTTTTGTTGTTCTTCACCCGTTAGCCATTTGATGAGGGTGTTGATTTTATCTTCGTCTTCAGTTTGATCAAACTTAATAACTTTTTTCAAATATTGTATAGCTCCTTTTCTAAGTGCATCAGGATCTTTATTAACTTTATCCTTTACCGTTTCGGTAGCGCTAAAAGTATACCAATCAACTTTAGGTAAATTCACTAACGGATCATTAATCAAAATTGAATAAAGATAGCGATAAATGCCAAGCTCCGCTAAAGTATCATATTTTTCCTTATTATTAACAACAGAAACGTTGTAATAATTTTTAAAAGTCATCATATAATCTAACACAATATCCTTTAGCGGAACACCCGCTAACGCTTCTAAAAGCATAATTAAGAAAGCAGTTCTATCTTTACCTTCGTTGCAATGAATGTAAAATTTAAAATTTTCACCACCATTATTAATACGTTCAACCATATATTGTAAAACATCTCTAACTGCACAACCATCTACACCTTCCTTTTCGATATTAAAGAAATCGGTCCCTAAATTAACCGAACAAAATACTCTATTTTTAGGCTCTCCAATTGGTTCGATTTTTTTACTCGCTTCGTTGTATTCATATGATTTAGTCCATTTTTCATAAGTTAAAGAAGTATCATCAAGATACTTCATATATTTATCGTTAATATCCTCTAAGCTGCAACTGAGCGAAATTTCGTTTTCAATATCATAAAATTTCATTAAATCATCAGCGAATTTATTACGATCATCAGGATTGTCATTGAAATTAAACGGTGAAGAGCCGCGATAGAGTTTTTGAGGAATGATTGTGCGATAAACTGCACCCGAAATCGCAACGTCTCTAAAATTAGCAAACGAAGAATTATCGCCACCTAATTCTTCATAAGTAAGTTTCTTCGAGACATTAACCAACTCTCTTTTCTTTTTATATCCAGCTTTTTTAGTAACTCTAAACTCAACATCTTTGCCAATAAATGTACTAGAAATATTTTTTAAAGGGTCAATAGCGAAGTTTAACTCAAAATATTCCTTAGTGCCTTCATAATTACATAAACACGGAGCGAAATACCCAGTTTCATTAAAGCTTTTTACAAAAGCGGTGTGAAAAGTGGCATCATGGCCTTGACCATCATAATCTTTAATTGTGACATCAATTAAATCATCGTAATCAAAACCAGCTTTAACAAAATCGTTACTGGATACTTCAAAATCCACATTGCCGAATGTGGGATTGCTTACGCTTTTAACTTTAGTTAATAATGTAGCCGATGCTTTATTGCAACTGTTCGCTAAGATTACAATTGGTAAAGCAAGCAGGAAAGCACTCTTTTTAATAAATTGATTCATATTTTTCTCCTTATAAATAAAAGGGAGGCAAAACCTCCCTAGTGTTAAATATTATTTGAAACTTGTTTTATCTTTTTGAATGACGTCATGGGCACCGCCTTCAACAATGCTTGTTGAACTAACCAGCGTTAAAGTTGCGTTCTTTTGAAGTTCTTTAATTGTTAAAGCACCACAGTTACACATTGTTGATTTAACTTTTTCTAAACTCATAATTACATTATCATGAAGCGCACCGGCATAAGGAACATAGCTATCAACACCTTCTTCAAATTTGAGAGTTTGCTCACCGCCCAAATCATAACGTTGCCAGTTGCGTGCTCTCGCACTGCCTTCACCCCAATATTCTTTATAGAAAGTGCCATTAATATTAACTTTGTTACTTGGTGATTCATCAAAACGCGCAAAATATCGACCAAGCATAACAAAATCAGCCCCCATTGCTAAAGCAAGAGTAATGTGATGATCAAGTACGATACCTCCATCACTACAAATCGGAACATAAACACCTTTTTCCTTATAATATTTATCACGAGCTTTACACACCTCAATAATTGCAGTTGCTTGGCCTCGACCAATTCCTTTCGTTTCACGCGTAATACAAATAGAACCACCGCCAATACCGACTTTAACAAAGTCAGCCCCAGCATCAGCTAAAAATCTAAAACCTTCCCCACTAACAACATTACCAGCACCAATTGGTATATTTGGATAATTCTTTTTAACCCAATGAATAGTTTTCTTTTGCCACTCAGTAAAGCCTTCACTACTATCAATACATAGAACATCAACGCCCGCTTTTACTAAAGCAGGAACACGTTGCTCATAATCGCGTGTATTGATGCCGGCCCCGACAACATAACGTTTTTTCTCATCAAGAAGTTCATTAGGGTATTTTTTATGTTCATCGTAGTCTTTCCGAAACACAAAATATTTAAGTTCACCTTTTTTACCAATGATTGGTAATTGATTAATTTTATGTTCCCAAATTAAATCGTTTGCTTTATTAAGCGAGATTCCATCTTTCCCAACAATTAATTTATTTAATGGAGTCATAATGTCTTTAACTTTAACATTTAAATTTGTTTTATTAGGGCGATAATCACGTGAGGTGATAATACCTAATAATTTGCCTTTATTAGTTCCATCGCTAGTTACTGCCACAGTTGAATGATTAGTTTTTTCTTTTAGAGCAATGACTTCTTCTAGTGTTGCGGTAACTTTGACATTAGAATCGCTAGGAACAAAGCCGGCTTTATATGATTTAACGTTTTTTACCATCATCGCTTCGCTTTCGATTGGTTGTGCCCCGAAGATAAAAGTGACACCACCTTCTTTTGCCAGAGCAATTGCTAAACGGTCGCCACTAACTGATTGCATAATGGCGCTAACCATCGGAATGTTCATGGAGATTTTTGGCATTTGTCCTTTTTTAAACTTAGTTAAAGGCGTTACAAGTGACACCTTACTGGGGATGTTATTCTCATCACTATAATTAGGAATAAGTAAATATTCGTTAAATGTGTGAGCGGGTTCGTTAATAATTTTTGCCATATATTCTCTCCTTTTTCTTATTGATAAAAACGCCCGAAGGCGTTCTTATTTTTTTAGTAATTTACTGCACGAAGTTCGAAGTAGCTTTGTGGGTGACGGCACACTGGGCAAAGTTTTGGCGCTTCTTTGCCAACATGGATATGACCGCAGTTACGGCACTTCCAGATTGAGACACCTTTTGCGATAAAGACACGATTAGTTTTTAAATTATCAAGTAATTTACGATACCGTTGCTCATGTTCTTTTTCGACTTTTGCAACGCCTTCGAATTTTTCAGCAATTTCAATAAAACCTTCTTTACGTGCAACTTTTGCAAAACCTTTATACATTTTTGTCCATTCTTCATTTTCACCATCAGCGGCTGCTAATAAATTAGCTTTCGTTTTCGGGACTTCGCCACCGCATAAATATTTAAACCAAAGTTTCGCGTGTTCTTTTTCATTATCAGCCGTCTCAAGAAATATTGCCGCAATTTGTTCGTAGCCTTCTTTCTTAGCTTTACTCGCAAAGTAAGTATATTTATTTCTTGCTTGTGATTCGCCAGCAAAGGCAAATGCCAAATTCTTTTCGGTTTGTGATCCTTTTAAATTCTTCATAAATACTCCTTTTTTATTATTAATAATAAATATTATAACAACATTTTATTTTTTATCATTATTCTTTTGCTCATAATGAATGTATTCGTAACTATTGGCTTCTTTAACGTGTTTTTTCATTAAACAATAAGTAACATCGCTTAAATATGCTTGGTTATCTTTTACTGGCACGCCTAATTTAGGGAAAATTGGATTAGAAACATGGATAGTAATATATGGATGAGCGTTTTTAAAAATCTTTCTTTGCCGGTAAGTTATTGTTGAAACAATAATTGGTTTATTTAAGGTAACTGGGAAAATAAAACTCGTACTAGGGAAAGGACGAATATCATTATAATAAGGCCAAACATGTGCTTCAGGAAAAACAACGATGATATGTTTCTTTTTGATGTAATAAGAAACGGCATCATAGAATTTTTTCGATTGAATCATGTCATTAGGAATTGGCATTGTCCCAAGCATATTAACAATGGTTCTTAATCCTTTTAATGAATAAACATCATTGTTAGCAATGATATGACCTTTCCGATGAAATAACATTGTGTGATTGATAAAAGCATCGATAATATTTTGTGTGTGATTAGAATAAACAAAGAATCCCGTTGCCCGCAACTGACGAATTGCTTTTCTATTTTTAACACGAACATGGTATTTAATTTTCAAAATTAAAAAGAAGATTGGTTTAGCAATTACGTGATAGAGAATAAACGAGAAAAAACGATAAAAAATGTTTTTATGAATATATTTAAACTTATCGCTAATCCGATAATGTTTAGTAGGATTTTCGGCAAAGTCATCATTAACTAAATCGTTATAATAAACAACCTTCTTTTCCTTATTTTTCATTCTTTTTCCTCGCAATGGTTTCGTTAAACATTCTTTCCATTTCGTGCATACAGAATTCCCGATCAAATTTTTTCAAGAAGTTTTTATATTTCGCTTTAATCTCTGCTTGTTTTCTTGGATTAGAAATCCAATAATCAATTTTCTTTGCTAAATCTTCACTATCATTAGCTTTGAAAAGATTATGTTCATCAATAGCGAAGTTTCGTGTTGCGCACTTATCGCTATCTGAGACAACAGGTATTAAACCACCAGCAATAGCCTCAAGGCAAGAAATTCCTTCAATTTCAACATTAGAGGGGTGAACATAAAGGTCACACATCCGAATTGTATTAACAATTTGATCGTGCGAAAAAAGTTGAAAAATTGGTGGGTATTTTAATCCTTCTTTTTTTGCTAATTTGCGCAAATATTTCTCTTGTGGGCCCTTCCCTGCAAAGATTAATTGGATTCGATTTTTATATTTTGAATATTTAACCGCCTTAATTAAAACTGGATGGGCCTTTTCCTTTGCGTAACGACCAGAAAATAAAATCAAAATCCGGTCTTTTAAATATTCCGGACGGTGAACTTTCTTTGGATAAAAATCTTTTGAAATACCGTTTGAGATAACATAACCATTCGTTTTCATTTGAATAACATTTTCAAATGTATCGCGAATAAATTGAGTCGGATAGTGAATTGCATCAAGATAAGCGTACATTTTTTTAAAGAAATACTTGTATACCAAATAATTGGCCCCACGACTTTTTTGAGCAAAAAAGTGGCTAGTAAAATTTTCGGCTTGGACATGGAAACCAGCTGTACAAGGGATGTGGTAACGATTACAAATATAAGCGCTGCGTTTTCCTAAACCAAACGGCATCATGATATGAACAATATCTGCTTCTTTAATTGCGCGCATCAAAACCACGTCATCACGCTTTGAAAGAGCAATACCATTATGTTCCACATAACCATTAAACATATAAAAATCGCGTTGTGGAACAACGTAGTAGCCTTTCTTACCGGCTTTATCCTTATCAGGACAAACAACATGCACTTGATGCCCTCTTCTTAACATATAGTCAATTAAATTATATGAAGCGATACTCGTGCCATTGTTAGGGTCACCAAGAACATCACAAACAATTGTAATCTTCATGAGTGATATTTTATCATATAATGATAAAAACAACAAAAACATTAAAAGATAGTGATTTGTTATAATATAAAGGAGGTTATTTATGAAAAACAAAGAAATTTGGTTTATTGTCGGCAGTCAACATCTCTATGGCGATGATGTTTTAAAAACTGTTGAAAAACGTGCGAAAGAAATGGCATCTTTTATTAACAATAAGTCGATGCCTTGTAAATTTATTTTTAAAGGTGTTGTCAAAACTAGCGATGATGCGACTCATTTAATTAAAAAGGCTAATTATCAAAATGCTTGTTTAGGAATTGTGACTTGGTGTCACACCTTCTCTCCTAGCAAAATGTGGATCAACGGTTTAAAAATACTTCAAAAACCTTGGTGTCACCTAGTGACACAATATAATCGCGAGATTCCTAATCTTCAAATCAATATGGACTTTATGAATCTTAACCAAGCTGCACATGGTGACCGTGAACACGGCTTTATTGGTGCTCGTCTCCGTTTACCAAGAAAAATTATTATGGGCCATTGGCAAGATCAAACGACTCTTGATGATCTCGCGAATTGGATGCGTGTTGCCTACGCTTATCATGTGAGCCAAAATCTAAACGTTATTCGTTTTGGCGATAATATGCGTAACGTTGCGGTAACGGAAGGCGACAAAGTTGAAGCACAAATAAAATTTGGTTGGCAAGTTAATACCTGGGCCGTTGGTGATTTAGTAAAAGAGATTAAAAAAGTAACCGAAAAAGAAATTAATGATTTAATGAAGACTTATATGTCTTTATACGAATTTAAAACCAAAAAACTTGATTTAGTAAAGTACCAGGCGCGTGAAGAGATTGCGATTAAAAAGATGCTTGATAAATATCACGCTGGTGCTTTTACTAATACATTTGAAGATTTATATGGCATTTGGCAACTCCCTGGTTTAGCCACCCAACATCTTATGGCATCTGGCTATGGCTATGGCGGCGAAGGCGACTGGAAAGTTAGCGCTTTAACTCACATCATTAAAATGATGACTAAAGGGATGAAAGGTGGCACTTCCTTTATGGAAGACTATACCTATAATTTAGTCGAAGGAAAAGAATTCTCTTTAGGCGCACATATGTTAGAAGTGTGCCCTTCATTAGCGAGCAAGAAGCCGCGAATTGAAACTCATCACTTAGGAATAGGGATGAATGAAAAAGACCCCGCACGTTTAGTGTTTGAGGGTAAACCAGGTAAGGCTACCGTCACCTCTCTTGTTGATATGGGCGGTCGTTTTCGGATGATTGTTCAAGATATCGAAGTTGTTAAATCACCTTATTCAATGCCTCATTTACCCACTGCGCGTGTATTATGGAGAGCAATGCCAAATTTAAGAGACGGCGCTAAGTTTTGGATTCTTGCTGGTGGCGCACATCATACGGTACTAAGTATGGACGCAACGCCAGAAATGCTACGTGACTTAGCAGAATTATTTGATATTGAATTTATTCATATCAATAAAAATACGACTTATGAATCATTAAAAGCACAATTAGATGCTAGAGATCGAAAATGAAATATTCATTAGGTTTAGAATTAGGTTCCACGCGCATTAAGGCAGTTTTGATTGATGATAATTTTAAAATAATCGCTCAAGGCGATTATGTATGGGAAAATAAATTAGTCAATGGTTATTGGACATACGCAATGGATGATATTCATCGTGGCGTTAAAATATGTTTTAAAAATCTTCTTATAAACTATAAGAAAAAATATCATAAAGACCTATCACGAATTGATGCGATGGGTGTTTCTGGTATGATGCACGGATATCTTGCCTTTGATAAAAATGATAATCTACTTGTACCATTTCGTACTTGGCGAAATACGACAACTAGCAAAGCTAGCAATAAACTAACAAAAGTTTTTAACTTCAATATTCCTCAACGTTGGAGTATTGCTCATTTATACCAAGCTATTCTTAATGAAGAAAAGCATATCAATCGGATTGCTTATATCACAACTCTTGCTGGTTATATTCACTATCGCCTAACTGGTGAACATTCAGTCGGTATTGGCGAAGCCAGTGGTATTTTTCCAATTGATAGCCGCACTAATTCTTACAATCAAAAAATGGTCAATCAATTTAACAATTTGATCAAAGGAAAGGTTAAATGGAAATTGCTTGATGTTTTACCTAAAGTAAAAGTTGCTGGTGAACCAGCTGGTAAATTAACTAAAGAAGGCGCTAAATTTTTAGGGATTAATTTTACGAATGTTAAATTATGTCCTTGTGAAGGCGATGCAGGAACTGGTATGGTCGCGACTAATAGTATCAAGGTTAATACTGGTAATGTTAGCGCTGGTACAAGTGATTTTGCAATGATTGTTACTAATAAACAATTAGGTGTCCACCCCGAAATTGATATGGTTACTACTCCAACCGGTAACTCGGTTGCAATGGTTCATTGTAATAACTGCACAAGTGATATTAATGCTTGGGTAAATTTATTTAATGAAGTTATTGATTTAACTGGTGAGAAAATTGATCAAGGAAAATTATTTACTAAACTTTTTAATATTTCATTAAAAGGTGATAAAGATGCTAATGGTCTAACAAGTTTTAATTATTATTCTGGTGAAGGAGTGACCGCAATTGATAAAGGCAAGCCTCTACTAATTAGAGAACCTGATGCTAAATTTAATCTTGCTAATTTTATGAAGATGAATATCATGTCATCGTTAGCAACTTTAAAAATTGGCCTTGATATTCTTACCAAGCAAGAAAAAGTGGCCATTAATAATATTTATGGTCATGGTGGATTATTTAAGACTCCGCGTGTTGCTCAAGAACTCTTAAGCGCTGCTATTAACGCTCCTGTTAGTGTTCTTTCTAGTGCTGGCGAAGGCGGCCCATATGGAATGGCGATTCTTGCTAATTACCTTATTAATAAAGGTAAAAACGAATCTTTAGAAAACTACTTAACTAATCGAGTTTTTGCTCGCACTAAGATAACAACAATTAAAGCAAAAAAAGAAGATGTGATTGGTTTTAACCAATATATGAAACGTTATTTAAAATATTTGCCTGTCGAAAAAGAAGCGATAAAATAGGAGCAAAGTATGGAACTTAATGAATTAAAGGAAATCGTTTATCAAGAAAACCTAAAGTTAGTTAAAAATGGTTTAGTAATTTTAACTTGGGGAAACGTCTCAATGGCGGATCGTGAAAAAGGGGTTTTTGTAATTAAACCAAGCGGAGTTAATTATGACAAAATGAAACCATCCGATATGGTTGTAGTTTCTCTTAAAACTGGCAAAAAAGTTGGTGGAAAACTTAATCCGAGTAGTGACACGCCTACTCATTATGAACTTTACAAAAAGTTCAAAAAGATAAACGGAATTGTTCATACCCATTCAACTTTCGCAACAGCTTTTGCCCAAGCTGGTAAAGATATTATTCCACTTGGTACTACACACGCTGATACTTTTTATCAAACAATTCCTTGCGTCAAAAAATTAAGCAAAAACGAAATCGAAAAAGATTACGAGGCTAATACAGGTAAAGCTATTATTAAAGAATTTAATAAAAGGCATCTAGATTATATGGCGACACCTGCCGCTATTTTACAAAGTCATGGTCCGTTTGCTTGGGGCAAAGATGCAAGTAGCGCCGTAAAAAACGCTATTACTTTGGAAGCGGCTGCCAAAATGGCATATTTAACTATTCATCTTAACCCTAAGGTTAATCCAATTGATAAATATTTAAGTGATAAGCACTATAACCGTAAACACGGAAAGAACGCTTATTATGGGCAAAAATAATTTACTTTAAATTACGTGAACTATTTTCTTCAACTAAACGAATAAGAGTTTCGTTAGTTTGTTTTTCGATTAATGGCATTATTTCGGTTGTTGGCTTATCTTTAAAATCAGAGTATTTTAAAGGTTCATGAAATTCAAGTGTGATATTTCTTTTTTTAAATCCTTTAGGTTTTCTAGTTGAAACAAAATTTGTGCCATACATCGCAGAATAAATAATATCTCTTTCTGCCCAATAAGCCGGTTTAATTGATCCATCTTTGTATGGTAAAGTATGAATCTGCTGTATGTTTTTCATTCGTGTGCCTTCGGCAAAAACATAATATGACACTCCACACTCTTTTATTCGCAAAGCTACTTCACGAAAAAGCCGAACTTGGCTCATTAAGTCAGATCGATCGATTGGAAAAACATCAATTGCCCTTAATACACTACACAGAAGTGGGGTCTTAAAGGCTTCTTTTTTTGCCACAAAACTAATCGGCTTTTCGGATAAATAAATGTAAATTAATGGATCAAAAAAATTGCGATGATTAGAAATGCCTAGGAAAGCTTCCTCATGCCGAAGTAGATAATCTAAATGATTAACTTTTATATCAAGGCGTAAAGTTTTGACAATCTTAATAATTAATTTGCGAACTTTCTTATAGCGTTTCTCAATCGGTGTGTTTTCCGGATGACGAGCATACCTTCCTAACCAAGTTAAACGCGCGAAAATAATTCGAGGTCCCAAGATAATTGCACAAACGATAAAATGAAGTTTATCCATTATTTTTCTTGAACTTTAACCGTCATCGGAGGAATGATTAAAGTGTCTCCGCTTGTTCTATAATAACATATTGCTTCGGAATTTGGATTAATAAAGAAATTAACTTTTCGGTAATGTTTTTCTTTACCAAGACGAGTATTAACTTCCATCATAATTCCGTTTTTCTCTAAATCAATAATTGAAGCGTTACGATCAATCACGCTCATACTTACTTCGTGGAAGAAACTCATTTTCTTTCTTTGCTTTATCGCCTCTTTAAAGCTATCAATCATAAAACTCCGTTCCTTTAATAAGGAATAATTGAAGTAATTAAGCGAATCACCAGCGTTATAAGTGTTACCATAGCCATTTTTACTTAAGCCAATTTCTTGGCCAGCGTGAAAGAAAGGAATTCCTAAAGAATATAGAATCAAATTATTAGCAAAGCTAACACGTTGTAATTTATCTTTTTTACTTAAATCGTGACGAAGGATATCAACCTTATCGTATGCGGTATGGTTATCATGACATTCAATAAAATTGATTGAACATGATACATGATTAAAAC
>JAKSVA010000021.1 GCA_024408435.1 Bacilli bacterium | reverse complement strand
GGACATTATCTATGTTAAGAATTGGCATGATGACAGAAACCATTTACCGTTATGCGGGAATGAAAGGCGCTTTGAAATTAATTAAAGATCTTGGCTTTGAATGCGCTGATGTTACTATGCAAGTCGAAGGTCACGCTTGTAAGATGGTTAGCTATTTTAATGGCAAAGACTATAAAAAAAGAGCACAATCATTAAAAGCTTATGCTGACAAAATTAAACTTCCGTTAGTTCAATCGCACGCAACATTTCCATCTTACAAAGATGGCAATATTAGATATAATCGCGCTGAATGGAAAAAATTAGTAAAAGCAATTGAAATTTGTGGCATTTTGGAAATCAAAAATCTTGTCATTCACCCATTGAACGATTTTGACACAAAAGATAATATTAAGTTTTACGAAAAACTTCTTCCTTACGCAAGGAAAGCAAACGTAACAATTTGCGTGGAAAATATGTGGCGATGGAATAAAGAGGAAAACCATATCAAACCCTGTTCTTGTTCTTTTTCTGATTCATTTAACGCAATTATTGATGGAATGAATACTCGTTATGTGAAAGCGTGTGTCGATATCGGCCATGCGGAGATGTTTAAATGCATGAACTATTCTGCGCGTAAAATGCTAGAAGAAATGAACAATCGTGTTGTGTGCCTTCATATTCATGATAATGATCAATTTAAGGATAAACATTGGATTCCATTTAAAGGTAAAATCGATTATAAAGATGTTGTCAGGGGATTAAAGAAGATCAATTATCGGTATGATTTAATCGCTGAAGTTTCTATTCCATCCGAAATTGACACATACGAAAAAAGATTAAAATATTGGAGGGAAATTTATCAGGCGATGAAAAAATTTCGCACAATGATGAAATAATTATGAACGTTTACGATTTTGATGGCACGATGTTTCATGGCGATTCCGAAGATAGTTTTATGGAATATGCTTTAAAGCATCTAAAAATTAAATTTAGACATCGTTTTGAAGTTAAATTTTTCTATTTTTTGCGTAAAATAAAACTAGTTAACGCGCAAACCCAACGTAACCATACTTATCCATACATAAGTTATATTCCTGACATAGAAAAAATCGTAAAAGATTTTTGGGATGAATATGAAAAAAATATCTTCCCCTATTATCATGAAAATCATCGTGATGATGATGTAGTAGTTAGCGCAACTCCACGCTTTATTCTAAAAGAAATAGTTAAGCGACTTAAAATCAAAACTTTAATTTGTAGTGAAGTCGACTTAAAGACTGGAAAGATGATTGGAAAAATGTGTTACGCTGACGAAAAAGAAACCTATTACAATAAAGTCTTTAATAAGAAGCCATTTGATAATTACTATTTTGATAATGACCACGATATGTGTTTATTAAAATATGCTAAAAATGGCTATCGCGTATATGATGGAGAATTAAAGAAGGTAAAATAATGAGTCGAATTTTTAAATACAAATACGAAAGAGATTTTGATAAAGATACTCCAAAACTGCTTGAGTATTTATCTAATGGCGGCAAAGACAAGGTAAAGATTAAAAAGATGTGTCGCCATGGTTTATCACTAATTGATCAATGTTATGACTGTAGTGACTTCCGCATCGAAATTTTTACTCGAATTCTTTACGCTTATAAAAAAGTAATTGGTCAAGAAGTCGAAGACTTAATTCTTAAAACTCTTTCTCGTTTCCCTTTTGAAGATCAATCATGCCACGCCATGTGTACTTGGACAGAAAACCATCAGTTAATTATTTATGTAAGTGAATACTTATTAGGCAATATGTATCCTGATAAAAAATTTTATAAAGGCACTTTAGGTAAAAAATTAGCAAAAGATGCTTATATTCGTTTAAACGAATGGTGCAATTGTGTTTATCGTTTTGGCTTTAGTGAATTCGGTAGCTGCAACTATTATCCGGAAACTCTCGGCGCTTTAGGAAATATCATTGAGTTTAGTAAGGATAAGAAGTTAATTGAGAAATTTAAAATCGTTTTAGACCTATTAGTCTATGATATGTTCTCCTCGATGACACCTGACCTAACTTATAATAAAGCAACCGCTCGTGCCTATGTTGATAACAAAATTAATTATTACAATTATTCAAAACCACATATCAGCGCTTTATTAGGCAAAAACATTAAAGTTAATCATGAACGCGAAGCATGTTTTTATTTAATGATAAAAGCAAAAAAGTATAAAACACCTAAAGTATTCCTTGATATTTTTAAAGAAAAAGAAAAAGAACTTAAAGAGTCGAACGGTCTTAACGCTAGTGAATATCAAAAGAATGGTTTGTTAACTAACAAAGATGAAAACGCTCGTTATATTATGACAAGCGGAACTTCAGGCTCATATACTGGGTTAAAAAATGTTAGTAAATATTTAACTAAAGAAAAAATGTGGAATCATCCAATGATTGCTAATCATGATCATGGAGTGAGTTATGCAAGAGGTAACACTTACACTTATTTAAAAAATAACTATAGCATTTCTAGTTTAACTAGATACCAAGTTAATCAACCCGGCTTTCAACAAGTAACTCATATTTTAAATCTTGATGGATTAAGCGTATTCACTACCGCGCCTGCTTCAACAATGGATAAAATTGGTAGCCCTAGTTATTGGGTTGGTACAAAAAAGAATCCCGACTGCATTCAACATAAAAATATCCTCGTAGCGTATTATGATAAACCAATGCTCACGCATATTTTCTTCCCGCTTGAAAAAATTGATCAAGTTAATTTAGATAATTTAAAAGATGGATTAATTTTTGCTCGTCATCATAATATTAATTTATTCATCAAAACAAATGACAATTTAAAATTTGTTAATTCAGCTAATGATAAAGCGATGAGAGAAGACGAAAAAATGCCTAATTTTAAGTTAAAGAAATACGATTTAGTTAATACGAATAAAGGTGACCATTATTACATATTTGAGATTGATGATACTCAACCATTTAATAAGTTTATTAATAACGTAAAAAAGAACCTTCCTCATATAAATAAAAAACGTATTACTTATAAAAGATTAGATTATACATTTAATAAGCAATCATATTTCAACCAAAAATTAATTCAAACATCATATCCACGTTTCGAAAGCGTTTTTATTCTAAACAAAAAATATAATTACTCGAAAAACAAAACATTAACTTTTGTTAGTAAAAACCATAAATTAATCATTGATTTTAAAAGCTTTACAAGAAAAGAAAAGTAGTTATTTTAGATAGATATCTAATGTTCCACCTTTTTTAACATCTAAAGCAGTTATTTCATTATTTTTAATTAATTTATTATTAAGAAGAACTTTCTTAATTGTAAGTGCATTTTTGCTACTAGCGTGTCTATTAACTAATAAATTTCCGGCTTTAATTTTATTAAAGAACGGAAGACCGATTTTTAGCTTATTCGTGCCGACAACCGGGAAGATACCGAGTAAGTTAAATACTAGCCAACTTGATAAACCACCATTATCATCATTTCCTGGTACACCATTATTATTAAGTGAGAATGAATTATTAATGACATCATTAATGACTTCGTTTTGTTTATGTGATAAACCAAAATATGAATATAAATACATTGACTCCATATCAGGTTCATTATTTAACCCTTCAAAACGTTTACAACGTTCCATGTACTGCTTAATTGGTTGCGGATTATCTAATGGACAATCAAATCTAGTCGTGTTAGATCCTTTAAAACCAAAGAAATCATCCAGCGCTTTAATAACCTTTTTCTTATTTTCTAGACGATAGATTGTTGAGGAAGAAACACGGAAACTATAATTAGAGTAATTACCTTCATAATAATTTGCTTTCTTATCTAAATAGACTTTGTCTTTTTCAAAAGCTTTGTCTATAAGCTTTTTAACAACTGTTAAACCTAAATCAATATGGTAAGCGTTATAATAGGCAACAATCGCATCTGATAAATCTAATAAATAGGTCGTGCGATCAAGTTTATGTAAATTCTTTAAATAATATTTAATTTCGTTTCTTTGTAATATCTTCGCTTTCTCATAATCAAATTTCACACCATAAAGTTTTGCTGTTGATAATGAGATGTTCATTAAACATATCGCTTGTTCTGATAAGGTAGGCGATTTACTTGAAAATAGTTTAGCGTGATAGAAAAGGCCATCTTGATTCACTAACTTCAGCATATTCTTGGTAATAATTTCGGCTTCTTTTTTATAGAATAAAAAGATTAAAGGAAGTAAGGTTTTATAAACATCCCATATGGTCGCAAAATCATAAATATTTTCTTCATCATATATGTATGGTTTTTTAAGGGAAAACATCAGTGCAGTATAAAAGAGTTTTTTATAATGAGAATTATTATCCATTACATCAAATACTTTTAGACAATTTTCCCATTTTCGATTTGCTTGTTGGTTATCAAATAAGGCAATAAAATTATTTGCACGTTTAAATGAAGATGTAGAAAATCCGATGATAAACTCTATGTCATTAGATAAAACAATTTTACTAGTAGTAACATTGATGCATTTGCCTTTAATGATTTTAATTGTCCAATATAATTTGAGAAAGGAATAATCGGTATAAATATTAAAATAATTTTTATTCCGTTTTATCTTAGCTTTAACTACTTTGTTTTTATATTTTTTGGTTGTTAGGCCACTAAAGCCAGGAATGATTGTGATATTCTCTTTTGAATTAATTTTATAGTAAGCGCATCTAGCGTTCACATTTGTTTTAATCGAATAAATTGGCGTGACAATTTCAAAACCATTCAAAGAAAATTTTTCCTTTGTAACACTTACTTTATCTTTACTTGGTTTAATTAAAAAATAGTTATGAAAATGATGAAGATCACCGGCGCCAGAAAACGAGAAATGGGTAAAACCCACTAATTTATTATTAGTGCATTTCTTTGGCGTGCCCCACGCACAATATTCATAAACAGAAAAACCAGTCGGATAACCGCCATAATAAGGAACAACATTAAATGAAGAAAAGGGGACTTGTGGAGCAGCAGAAAGATTACCAACATCTGGTTTAATAAACATCCATTTTTTTGCGAGGTTATTTCTTTTTATTTTTCCTTGTGGTTCACTGCCCCAGCGAAAATTAATTAATTCATTATAGTTCATTTTTAAAATTAGTATCCTCTAACCATGCTCTTTTGTAATATTTTTCAAGACCATAATATACTTTTTCTTTTTCAGCATAGACTGGTGTAATCTCAATTTTGTCTTTATTTAAATCAAAGACCGAAACACCTTCTATATAACATTTAAATCCAAGTTTATATAACCGACTAAATATTTTAGGATTATGTTTTCTTCGATTATAGGCGCCATCATATTGAAGCCCTTGCGAAAACATCAATTTAATTCCTTTATACTTAATACAACTATCGTTTTTATGATCATGACCCACTACTACCACTTTAGTGCTTCCACATTCTTTAAATACTTTAAATGTATTGTCTGGCATATCACTACAAGAAGGCTTCTCATAGTTATTACCAAAAGATTTATTTAACGAATAAAAAGGTAATAAGCTTAAACGAGCGGCGTCAATATATTCGGTGCATGGGATATGGAAAAACACAATGCTATCAGCATTATTCTTTTTAACTTCTTTTTTATACCACTCTAATTGATCATCATGAATATGGTCATAACATCTTCTTTCAGTGCCGGGATCTTTTCTTTCAACGCCGAAGATATAATCGCCGCTATCGAAAAAATAAAGCGTTTTAACGATTCCTGAATTGTTTTTGATATTAATTGAATAATTCCCCGCCCCAAACAAATTTGGCTCGCCTAAACGCGCTACACAATACTTACTATCCATTAAAGCTTTAAATTTAAAAGTGCGATACTTTTTTTGAATTGAATCATATAGTTCTTTATTAACTTCGTTATGTTTTTTCATTTCATTTGTAATCAAACGTTCACTATCGTGATTACCTAGAACAAAAGCATAATGAAGTTTCTTTCTTTCAAAAAATTTGATTAATTGCTCTTCAATATATGTGTCAAGACGACCGCAAGCATTATCACCTACTAAGACTAATAAATCAGGATGAACTTTATCAATTAATCTTTCTAACACCGTTAAACCAAACACATGTTCTTCAGTTGATAGATGTAAGTCCGCACATGAGACAACACGAAAATCCTCATCAGAAATAGAACCATCAGGATTCTTTTTGATTAAATATGGTGTTTCACTTCCTTCATTATGGAATTCAACAATACATGATTTATGTTCTTTAACTTTCCTTCTAGAAAGTTTAGGAAAATATTTATGAACAAAGTAAAGAAGAATAAAAAGAGCAATGAGAGCTAATATAGGAACAACGATAACTACAATTAATAAAGGAACAGACATTATTTAAGGAGCCAAGGCTCTAAGCACTTTCTATTTAGATGAATCAGTTCATCAAATAATTGATCTTGTTTTTCTGGCGCTAACCGAACAACTTGTGGATCTCTTTTAAAGATGGCACGAAGCGCTGCCTTATCTTGGCGGAAATATGCTTCAACATATTCTTTTTGATTTTGTGCATGTAACGCAACTCGGTCATGGACATATTGATCTTTAATTTTTCCTGAATTAATAGGTTCAATATGATCTTTAGTAAATTTAGCGTTTGTTTCGACTGCAGTGCCCATTGGTAAATCAGGTGCTTGACCTTTATTTAAAATATTCACGTTACTAATTAAATCGCCTAAACCCATTAATGCGATTAATTGACGAGTGCCTTCTTCACCACTCGCAACTGGCTTAAGTTTAACAAATGGGCAATAGGCTTTAAACTTTAATTGCCATTTTTGCTTAATATCACGTCTAATGCGGAAAGGAACCGTAGTTAAATTAAATCCGGTTTCGAAATTATAATCACTCTTATTAAGTGGTAAATACCTTTCTGGGGTAAATTCAGATAAGTGACGATCGCCTGCTGCGCCGAATATTCCATTCTTTTGATATAAATCAAATTTTACTAAATGTTGTTTTGTATATTCTTCATGCATTGGAACGAACGCTTTATATAAAGGCATAAGATCCATATCTTTATAGTGAGCTTCATTAATAAATGTAAAATGATTAATGCCTTGAACATTTGTATAAATTTCATGACGATCAGTGTCGGGATGTAAATTTTTAAAGTTATCAAAACTATATTTTGTTTTCTTTAGCGCTTCAAGTGTACCTTGTAAGTCAGACTTCATAAAGCACTTCTTTCCTTCTTCATCTAACGCGTTATACATATCAAGAAGGTCACATAACATAATTTGGCTCGAGAAAACTTCGTGGCAACAACCAAACGCTTTAATTTCTGGGAACGCAAAGAAAAGAGCGTTTGTGCACATACTCATTGGATTAGTGTAGTTAATCACCCATGCCTTTGGACAATTTTCTTTAATTTTTAATGCGAAATACTTATAAGTGCCTAAAGTTCTTAGCGCACGAGAATAGCCACCAACGCCAACTGTGTCACCAACTGGTTGATAAATACCATATTTTTCTGCATGATGGACATCGTGATACATATTCTTCATCTTGTAAGGAAGAATTGAAATGATGACGATATCACAGCCAGTTAAAGCGGTGTTAATATCGGTATATACTTCACATTTCCATTCCGTGTTAACTTTACCAGCGTTATTTTTCATTAATTTTTCAAAATATTTCTTATTAACTTTTGCCATTGTTTTGTCAATGTCATAAAGTCTCATAGTTCCACAAAGTTTATCTTGTAAAACTAAATCAGAAAAATATTTTTGGGCCCAGTTTTTACTACCGCCCCCAATATAGCAAATTGTTACATTTTTCATAAAATGCGCTCCTCAATGTAGTATCTATTATAGCCCAGTAAAAATGGATGTCAAAGGTAATCTTATATATAAATATATATAAAGACAAAAAATTGATAAAAAAATATCAAAAATGTTCTATATAACTTATAATATGAAATATGAGTTACATAAAAAATAATTTCTTACTTTCTAACAAAGTAAGTGAAGAGCTATATTTTAAATATGCTCAGAAGATGCCGATTTTTGACTATCATTGTCATATCAGCGAAAAAGAAATCCTCGCGGATAAACCATTTAATAACATTTATGAAATGTGGTTAAGTGGCGATCACTATAAGTGGCGATTAATGAGAAATGCCGGTGTGAATGAAGAATTTATTACCGGTAAAGCTTCGCCAAAAGAAAAGTTTCTCGCTTATTGTGAAGCGCTAGGAACCGCTTATTTAAATCCATTAACCCATTGGAGTCAATTAGAACTCAAGGCCTATTTTAATTGTGATATTGAAATTAATAAAATAAATGCATTAAAAATTTGGAACCATTGTAATAGTTATCTAAAGAAACATAAAATTACTCGTAGTTCTTTAATCAAAAGTAGTAAGGTTAAATACATCTTCACCACTAACGAAGCGTGGGATGATTTAACTGTCTTTACTAAAATCAATAAAAAATACAAAGAATTTAAAGTTTATCCTGCTTTTCGTACGGATAAATTTTTAAACATTGAAGCGAAATTATTTAAAGACTACGTAAAGAAATTAGGTAAGATTTCCACTCTTGATGAATTACTCAAAATCTTAGAAAGTAAATTAAAAGCGTTCGTGAAAGTTGGCTGCACCGCTTCTGATATGGGTATTGAAAACGTTTATCCAGTTACTAGCAAAGACATTGCTAGTAAACTTTTCATAAAACGAATGAAAGGTAAAAGTATTTCCGTTGAAGAAAGTAAACAATATAAAGGTTATATGGTTTATGCCTTGTTAAAGATGTATCACAAATATCATATTCGTAGTGAACTCCATTATGGAGCGATGAGAAACAATTCTACTAAGATGTTTAATAAATTAGGATTAGACACTGGCTATGATTCAATTGCCGAAAATAATTCTATTTATAATCTATCTAGATTAATGGATAAATTAGATTTAGAAAATTCTTTGCCACCAATGATTATCTTTAATCTTAATCCTACCGCGAATTTAGAGATTATGTCTCTAATCAATTGCTTCCAAGATGATTCATATCGCGGAAAAATTCAATACGGACCTGCTTGGTGGTTCTTAGATAATAAAGAAGGAATGATTAAACATCTAAAAGATTTAACAAGCGTTGGTCATTTAGGTATCTTTATTGGTATGCTTACTGATTCAAGAAGCTTTCTTAGTTATACACGACATCACTATTTTAGAAGAATTCTTTGTGACTATTTAGGTAAAGCCATTGTTAATGGCGAAATGACCAGCGACATTAAAAGCGTTGGTAAAGTCATTGAAGACATCTCGTTTAATAACTCAGTTAAATATTTCGGCTTAAAAAATTAAGCTAGAATCTTAAATAATTCTAAATCAATTTCGTATTTTGGTTTTTCGTTATGTAATACACGTTGTGCTTCTTCATACATGTAGTTAGACATACGAACTACTTCGTTACCACTACTACCAGCGATATGAGGAGTAACTGTAACATTCGGGAGTTTAAAATACAGCGAATCTTGTTCGGGTGGTTCAGGATAGGTAACATCAAGCACCGCACAAATCTTTGGATTATTTTTACATTTATCTAATAATGCTTTTTCATCCACCTGTTGGCCACGACCAGTATTAATAAAAGTTTGATTATCTTTTAGACGATTAATTAAATCTTTATTAATCATTCCTAAGGTTGAAGGTAAATTAGCAATGTGATTAGAGATGACTGTACATTTATCAAATATTTCCTCTAATTTATCTACTTTATGAACACCTAAACTTTTCGCTTCTTCATGAGTAATATTTGGAGCGTAAACATAAATATCTTCATTATGTCTAAGTAGTTCTCTAACAACGCCTTTTGCAATGGCGCCATAACCTAAAATGCCAACTTTAGTGTGGTAGTTACCAGGGAAAATGTTCATAATTTCATGAGCATCTCGATAATTCTTTTTTGCATGTGCACTCAATTGGAAAAAACCTTTAGTGGCTAATAAGATTTGACTAACCGCGTATTCAATAACTGGAACTGCGTTTGCTTGCCAAGCCGAAAATACCCTGATACCTAACTTTAGGTATGGCTCCGCAAAATATTTAACCGTTCCGGCAGAATAGAAAATATATTTTAACTTTGGGAAAACTCTTTTGATTTCATCTTCCGTTAAAACAGGCATGCCCCAAGTTCCTAATACACATTCAACATCTTTAAAATCGCCTTTTAATAACATGTCTTTGTTATAACAAGTGTTATCAAAAGTGAATAATTTGGCTAATTTATTCTTCACGTCTTGATCATAGACTCTTTTATATTGCCATTCTTGATCAGTAACAAATATTGCTTTCATCATTCAAATATTATAAAACATTTGCCATATGAATGATAGATATATTGCCTAATCTTAAAGTAAATCAATATGATACTTTTTAAACTTGGCGACATTTTTTTCGCCCCAATAAGAAGCATGGATTTCGCCAATATGTGCTTTTTGTAACATAAACATACACAGTCTAGATTGACCAATTCCGCCGCCAATAGTTAAAGGCAAACGACCTTTAACAATATCTTGGTGATATGGCATTTTAAGTTTATATAATTCATCGCGTTCTTTTAATTGTTTTAATAAAGATGTTTTATTAACCCTAATTCCCATTGACGAAATTTCAATTGGCATATTTAAAACTGGATTCCAAACTAAAATATCGCCATTAAATGACCAGTCATCATAATCGGCTGCTCGATCATCGTGAATCGTGCCATCAGACAATTTACAACCAATGTTCATAATAAAGACACTACCGTACTTCTTGGTGATTGTGTACTCGCGTTGTTTGGCCGATAAACGTGGATAACGTTTTAATAATTCGTCTGCTGTAACGAAAGTAATATCATTAGGTAAATTAAATTTCAAAACTGGATATAATGAATTTATATATTTGGCGGTAATAAGAAAACAATGATAAATTTTTTTCACCACGCTTTTTAAATAATCTAAATTTCTTTCTTTATTACTAATTATCTTTTCCCAATCCCACTGATCAACATATAAAGAATGAACATTGTTTAGTTCTTCCTTTGGTCTAATCGCGACCATGTTTGTATATAGACCAGATAAATGAAACTTTTTCAAAGCATCACGTTTCCATTTCGCTAGTGATTGAACTATTTCTAGATTGGATCGACTAAGAGTGACAAAATTAACGGCTTTAGTTTTACCATTTAAATTGTCATTTAAACCAGTTTGTGGTTCAACAAACAAAGGTGCACTAACTTTAACTAAATCAAGAGCGTTTGATAATTCTTTAATAAATTTTCTTTTGACAAGTTGAATTGCCTTCTGCGTTTCAATAACATCTAAAAGAGGATGATAGTTCTTTACATAAGTGTTTGGATTACGCATATATTGTAAAATTCTAGCAAATTTTGTTTTTATTGCAATTTTTTTTCAAAATTATCTCAAGATTGTTTATTGTTCTTTGTACAATTAAATATGCTATATTTTTATCATGGTAAAAATTTTTCGTGATAGAAATTTTAGAAAAGAATTACTAAGTTTAGCTCTACCAGTCATATTCCAAGAAATCTTAGTTTTTTTAGTTAACACCTCTAATGCAATTATTATTAAAGTTATTAAAGGTGAAGCGGCATTTAATGGTACAACAAGCGCAAATGATGTCTTTGAAATATTCAATATTCTTCTACTGAGTTTTGTTTTTGCTGGTAGCGTTTTTGCAGCTCAATTTACCGGAAAAAAAGACACCAAATCAGTAAGAAAGATTTTTAATCTTTCATTAAAAATTTCTTTAATTCTTTCTATTGCTTTTATGGTTGTAAGTATGATTTGGCCGGTCGAAATTATTTCTGGTCTCACCGGCGGAGAAGGTAACATCGAATTTGGTGCGAACTACTTACGAATCTTCTCGATTGCCTTTGTATTTCGTGGTTTATCAGCAATGTATTACTATAGTCTTAAAAACGCCAAAAAGAC